>QHMY01000218.1:0-12167 GCA_003218305.1 Verrucomicrobiota bacterium | reverse complement strand
AGTCGTGTGGCCGGCGGTGGCGGTAAGTCTTCAACCGATGGTTGGACTTACCGAAACAACCCGAAGTGGCGGGGAAAAACGCCGGATGTGGGTGTGGCTTATCCTCGCGTCCAGTTTGTTCGCGACGGGCTGCGGTTCGTCGGTTGAGCAGGCAGTCGAGCAAACGACCGAGCAGACGTTTGAGGTCGATTCCACCGGCACCTTCAGTATCCGGAACGCGGCCGGCGCGGTGCGCATCTACGGCTCGGACGACGCGAACATGGTGGTGAAGACCACCAAGAAGGGGTGGAGCTCCGAGCAGGTCAATGCGATGACGGCGAAAGTTTCAGTGCAGACGAAGTCGGTCTCGATCGAGACAGTCTTTCCTCCGGAGAAAACGTGGCGTTTCTCCCATCGCTCCGGCAGCGTGGACTGCGCCATCACCTTGCCGCGCACCATGAAGATAACGCGATTGGAGGTGGGTAACGGCGAGGTCCTGGTGGAAGGAATCCGCGGCGGCGTCCGGGCCGATTTGGTCAACGGAGATTTGTCAGCGCGGGATTGCTTCGGTGACATTCAACTTTCTGTGGCCAACGGCGGCCTCAATCTCTTTTACGAAAAGTGGGAGCAGGGGGTGTTCACCGCGGACACCCGCGTAATAAATGGGACGACTCGCGCCTTTCTTCCGCGTCGAGCCTCGTTCCATCTTGTAGCTGAAACCGCGGACGGGCATGTTTCCAATTTCCTGACCGAGGCCAAAGGAAAGGATTCCGAGCGAGCCACCAAGGTCAACATGTCTATCGGCTCGGATCCCCATCCCGAAATCAGCCTTCGCGCAACCAAAGGCAACATCGAGATCGCTGCTCCCCGGACCGAATTATAGAAGTTGGGTTGGGCGGGACTCGAATCCGCCAGACCGTCGAGAAGCCCTAAGCCGCGCCTCACTCAAAGCGTCCCTTCCGGACCCAGCGACTATCTTCCGTAAGCGGATGCGGTTTTGACGGGATTATACGGCACGGGGTCGTTTGCCGCGGGGGCATAGACAAACCCGTAGCGGTCTTTTTTCACGTCCACCGGCTCCAGCAGTAGTTGTCTGTTACTCGGCTTCTCCGTGTATTCGATCAGCACTCGCGCCGTCCCGTTGATCCCCCACATCTTAAGTCCCGTCCCAAGAAATCCGCCCTTTGGGAAAATTTCTTCCAACCCGGCCATGGCATGAAAGCAACTGATGGCGACTTTGTCTTTCTGATAAAGACGGTCGTCGGCCCGATATTTAATCGTTCCTCCGTCGAGCAGTTCTTTCCGCTTCACGGCCCGATCAAACCCTCCCTCTCTGATCTCATAAGGTCCCCACATCACCACCGCGTTCTTTTGAAGCACGGCGAGCTTGATCGTTTCCTCGAGATTAAAGTTATGGCCCGGCGACACGGGACACTTGTTATTCTTTGGTATGGTGCGGCTCAAGGGACCGTCGAAGACGCACAGATTGGGATTGGTCATGAAATCCTCAGGCAGCCAGCTGATGGTGAAGGCTTCAAATTCCCGGTTCTTATACTTCTGGATCTTGAGGCCGGCCGTCGGTTCGGGTTCCTTGGTATCCGCCAGCACTCGGATGACTGAGATAAACGAGTGCGAATGTTCCGGGTGATTCCCGCGATCTTCGTAAGCAAAAGGAATGATGAAAAACCGATCGCGCGTATTGGTCTCCTCCCCAAGGCGGGCCGAGACTTTGGCTTTAATGCGATTGACGATTTGCTCGTAGAGCGGCACGTCATAGCTGGAAAAATCGACATCCCCTGCAACGGCCGGCGCGATCGGCACGGCGACAAGAAACCCGAGCGTTGCGAAAAGCCTGGCCAACGGGGTTTTCATCGTGAGATCTCAGCAGGAAGCAACAGGCGGTGCAAGAAGAAAGAAAGACACCCGACCAAACTCGTCGCAATGTCCGAACTAGAGGCGTTGCGGGCGGTCGATTCTGACGCAGACTGCGATGCCGATGGAAACAATCAATGCTGTATTAAAGGCGATGCGGCGCTGCGGGACGACGGCCAGGCAAATTGCTGGTGTGCGCGGAAGAGAGGATCGCCGCCTTGTCCTGACGCGCCTTTTCCTGCTTTTCCTGCCGATTTGTTTCCAAGGCTGCGCGGTGCCGCGGCTGGGACCCAGGCCAAGCGCCACGAAAGATCACGCTTTCATCACGTACTGGCCGGCCGGTAACGAGACAGGCAAACTTCGCCTGGCGGTGAAGGACGTCATCGATATGAAGGGGGAGGTGACGACCGCCGGATCGCAGTACCTGGCCGGGACAAATAAGCCTGCGACACGCGACGCGAAATGCCTGGCGCCGGCCCGGCGAGGTAACGTGCACATCGTCGGCAAAACCAATCTTACCGAGTTCGCCCTGGGGACTTCCGGCCTGAACGAATACTACGGGACGCCCGTTAATCCGCTCGCTCACCATCGCATCCCCGGTGGCTCATCCAGTGGGTCGGCCGTCGCAGTCGCAAGTGGCGAGGCGGATGTTGCGTTTGGATCCGATACGGCGGGCTCCATCCGCGTGCCGGCGGCTTGCTGCGGCATCCTGGGGCTGAAAACGACTTTCGGACTCGTCCCGCTCGACGGAGTGTTTCCGCTTTCTCCAACGCATCTGGATACGATTGGTCCGATGGCCGCGGACGTGCCTCGTCTCGTCCAGGGAATGGAGTTGCTGAACCCCGGATTTTCGGCGCGGTATCGAGCGGCTGCGACACCTGCCGAGCGGATCACAATCGGGCGCCTTTACCTGGACGGAACCGACAAAAGAATCGACCGTGCTCTGGACAATGCCCTGAATGCGAAAGGGTTTCGTGTGATTCCACTGGACGACCGCTTCAAGGCGGCCTGGAGGGAGGCGCAGGCGAATGGATCCACTGTCGCGATCGCTGATGGGTGGCTGAGCAATCACAAATACCTGGGCAAGCTTGGAGTCAGCTTGACTACGCAATCCGCCATTCAACTCGGGCAAATTCAATTGAATACCGCATACAAAGGAGCGCTGAAGGCGCGGGCGACGTGGCGCCAAACACTCCGTAACGTTTTCGAACACGTCGATTTCATTGCCATGCCCACGATGCAGACTTTGGCACCGCGCAAGCCGCTATTCGGGCGATCTGCCCTTTTTGAAGCGCGCGTCCTGGGCTTGCAGAATACCGTGGCGGTGAATTACGCCGGTAACCCTGCCATAGCGATCCCGATCCCCCTCCGCGGCCGCGGCCTTCCCGTGACCAGCCTCCAATTGGTCGGACCCAATCTCAGCGAACCGCGCCTGGTAAACGCAGCCCGGTTACTTGCTTCTCGCGAGACAAACCCGACGTTGGAAAACGCGCGTTGACCGCACGGACCCAATCCTTCGGCCTGCGACGAATACTACTTGTGAATGCTATCCGTTTGTTTCGTGTCTCCCTGCTGGCGGGGACACTCGCTCTGGTTTGCGGTGCAGTGCGGGCGGAAGAGGCCGACGCTCTGATCGCCAAGGGTGACCAATTCGACAAGCAATTCAAAGCCAAAGAAGCGCTCGAAGAATATTTGCCGGCCAACAAACTCAAGCCGGACAACCTGCACGTTCTCATCTGCATCGCGCGGCAATATCGCCATTTGATGAGCGACACGTCATCGAAACCGGAAAAGCTGCGCCTGGGGAATATCTCGCTCGAATACGCCGGTCGCGCCGCGACCCTCGCTCCGAAAAATGCGGAAGCGCAACTTTCGCCGGCGATCAGCTACGGAAAGATGCTTCCGTACATGGGGAGCAAGGATCAGGTCAATGCCTCGCCCCGGATCAAGGCGGCGGTGGACCGCACCCTTCAGCTAGATCCGGACAACGACATCGCGTGGCACATGCTCGGGCGGTGGAATCGCGTCCTGGCCAACGTCAGCGTCTTGAAACGGGTTCTGGCCAAGACGTTCATTGGCGAGTTGCCGGTGACGACGAATGAAGAGGCGGAAAAATGTCTTCTAAAAGCCATCGCCCTTAATCCCAATCGGCTCATGCACTACATCGAACTGGGTCGCATCTATGCGCAGATGGGACGCAAAGAAGAGGCGCGCAAGAACCTTGAAAAAGGGCTGGCGATGCCGAACAAAGATCACGACGACCCGGAAGTAAAAGAGATCGGCCGGCAGACGTTGCAAACCCTCTGATGATGTAGTGGCGCTTCTGTGAAGCGCCTTTTCCCGCAGCGTCGCATCACGCAGGCGCTTCTGTGAAGCGCCCCTACATTTGGCCGGACCACTCCGGCAGATCGGCCAAACCACCACCCATGAATCGATGGTGCCAAAGCTGAGTGGCGACCACCGCGGTGAGTCCCATTTCCACCGAGAGTCGCGGCAGCGAACCGGCGCGCAGTCCGCGAAAATTCCGCCGCCAGTGCGCCACTTCTTTTAGGTCGAAATAACCGGTGCGGCGCAGGGAGTCCTCGCTCAGGAGTTGGGTGACGTAAGGTGGCTCCGGGTCCATGTGAAAGCTGTCGAGCGGCGCGCGAAAGATGACTTTGTGCCGACGGGCGATCGACTTTGGAATCCAGCGCTCCGCCAGCAGGCGCAGCAGGTATTTGTCCCGGAAGCCCCGCAGCTTCCAGCGTGGATGCAGCCTGGCCGTGAAGTCGAAGACTTCTTCGTCGAGAAAAGGATAACGAACCTCGACCGACGAATGCATGGAAACGCGGTCGCCTTTGGCTTGCAAGAGATGGCCGGCCAGAAGGACGCGTGCCGCCATCCAAATACCGCGATTAAGGGGCGCCCAACGTTTGGCGCGTTCGACGGGAAATCCCAACTCGCCCCAGGGATGGCTGTCGTTCATCACCTCGCGCATCTGCTCGGAGTAGAAACGCAGCTTCGAAATCGCGAGCATGCCGTAGGAATCAATCCAGGCGTTCGTCCCGCCGATGGAGGTTTCCACGCGCTGGCGCCATTCGGGCGGAAAATGCGGTACTTTATTTAGTCGCAAATAACCTCGGCGCGCCCAGTCGCTCAGGTTCAACCCCGGCACGACGTCGAGGCATCCCAGGAGTTTGGACGCCTTGTACCACGGGTAACCGACCAGCCATTCATCCGCGCCTTCGCCGGTGAGCACGACCTTCTGTCCGTTGGCATGGACGCGCTCGGCCAGTTTCAGCAGCGCGCCGCAGGAGGTATCGATTACGGGAGCTTCGGCGGCTTCGATGAGTCTTGGATAACTTTCGAGCGCTTCGCGATCGCCGTATTCCTGGACAATCGGCGGCTTGGCCCCGATGTGCCGCGCGGACAGACTGGCTGCACTCAGTTCGTCAAACTCCGGCTCATTCACTCGCACGGTATAGGTGTTGATCGACGGGCCCTTGAGACGGTTGGCCAGCGCGAGGATCATGCTCGAATCCACACCCCCGGAAAGATAGGAGCCCACCGGCACGTCCGCGCGCAGCCGCTCTTCGACGGCGTGCAAGAGAAGCCGCTCGAATTCATCGACCAGCGCGCTCGGGTCTTTTCCCCATTCCTCTTCACCCTGGGCCGGGAAATCCATTTCCCAATAGGCGCGTTCCGTGATGACCGGACTCTGGCCCGAATTTCCGGGCGTAATGCGCAGGCAATGTCCCGGGGGCAAAAGTTGAACCCCTTCAAAACAAGTTCTCGGCCCGGGGACCGCAGAAAATGTGAAAACGTGATCGAGTCCCTTGCGGTCGGGTCGCGGCGGAACCATTCCGGAAGCGAGCAGACCTTTGATTTCGGAGGCGAAGAGCAACCAATCGCCCTGCCGGCTCCAGAAAAGTGGGGCAATTCCAAACCGATCGCGTCCGAGGTGCAATTGCCGTTGCCGCACATCCCAGAGCGCAATGGCAAATTGTCCCCGCAACTTCTCCCAGGTCGCTTCGCGGTGATCCTCCCAGAGATGCGGAATGATCTCGGTGTCGCAGTGAGTAACGAAGCGATGGCCTTTCGCGGCGAGCTCTTCGCGCCGCTCGACGTAATCGAAGAGCTCGCCGTTGAAGACCACAAACAGGCTGCGATCTTCGTTGGCCATCGGCTGCTGGCCATCGGCCAGTCCGACAATGCTCAGGCGGCGCGAGGCCAGGGAGATGCCGGGTCGCTCGAGAAACCCCTCCTCATCCGGACCGCGATGGACGATTGCTCGCGCCATCCTTTGCAGCACCCCGCTCGGGGCTGGTCGTTCCCCCACCAGGTCGATAATTCCCGCGATGCCGCACATTCAGCTACCATCGCAGAGGTCAGGGTCGAGAAAAGTCAGGAAATGATGGGTCAAAAATAGGAGACCGGCGTGTCGCTGGCCCGCAGAAAAGTTGGAAAAGGGCGTGTCTGGCGAGCCACAAACGAATAGATGTAGACGTGAATGAATGTGCCGCCATCCGTTAGCGTCATATTTTCTCCGCCTGATGGGGTAACCCAACCTTGACAGAGGCTCAGGCTGCGTTGAAGTCCGCCTCGGTGGGCCAGTTTCGAGTATGCCAAAAGAACGTATAGCTATTATTGGAGTCGGTTGCCGTTTTCCCGGTGGCGTGAGCTCGAAGGAATCCCTATGGAAACTTCTCGTCGAAGGCCGGGAAGGAATCGTCGAGGTGCCGCCCGATCGTTTTAACGTCGAACGCTATTACGACGCTGAGCCGGGCGTGGCTGGAAAATCCATCGCTTTGCGCGGCGGATTCATTGACGCGATCGATCAATTCGATCCGCAGTTTTTCGGCATATCGCCGCGGGAAGCTCCCTATGTGGATCCGCAACATCGGCTCCTCCTCGAGACCGCTTGGGAGGCGATCGAAGATGCCGGGCTCGTCCTAGATTTCGAGCGCGGGACTGATCTTGGAGTATTCGTCGGCATTTCGCATAACGATTACCAGGGAATCCAAAGCACGAGTTTTGATCATTTCGGTATTGGCCCTCATACGCCGACCGGAAGTGCGCATAGCATCGCCGCCAACAGAATTTCGTATTGCTTGAATCTGCGCGGGCCGAGTGTCGCGATGGATACGGCCTGCTCCTCGGCGCTCACCGCTGTCCATGCGGCTTGCGAGCACATCCGGACCGGGCGCGGAGATACCGCCCTGGCGGGTGGGGTGACCGTGATGATCACGCCCGGCGGGTTCATTGGATTTTCCCAGGCTGCGATGCTTTCGCCTGAGGGCCGGTGCGCGGCCTTCGACGCATCCGCCAGTGGATTTGTCCGCGGCGAAGGCGCGGGAATGGTGCTGCTCAAGCGACTTTCGCAGGCGATCGCGGATGGCGATCCGATCCAAGGCGTGATTTTGGGGACGTCGCTTAATCAGGATGGACACACCAACGGCATCTCGCTACCCAGCCCGGAGGCGCAAACCCGACTGGTGCAAGACGCTTGCCGGGACGCGGGGATTGCGCCCGAAGAGATTGGCTTCGTCGAAGCGCACGGCACTGGGACCGCGGTGGGAGATCCGATTGAAGCGCATGCTCTTGCGGAAGCTCTCTGCCGCGATCGATCCGCGGACATGCCGCTCCCGATCGGCTCCATCAAGACTAATCTCGGTCATTTGGAAACCGCCGCGGGAATCGCAGGACTTCTCAAGGCGATGTTGGCGCTGAAGCACCGACAAATTCCGCCCAGCCTGCATTTTTCAACGCCCAGTCCGCATATTGATTTTGCGAAGCTCAAGTTGCGCGTGCCGATCGAGCTTGAAGCTTTCCCAAACGGGACGGCCGAACGCATCGCGGGCGTCAACTCCTTCGGCTTCGGAGGAGCAAATGCGCACGTCATCCTGGCGGAACCTCCGCCGCGTCACTCGGAAAAATCTTCTGCCACTCCAAGCAGCCGGCCCTGGCCGGTAATGGTTTCCGCGCGTTCGGAAACATCGCTCCGGAATTCAGCCGCAAACTTGAGCACGTGGATCAAGGAACACGCTCATGCCAACGGCAGCTCGCCGGTTCTGCCGGACCTCACTTATACCTTGGGCGCCCGGCGTAATCATCACCCGCATCGGCTAACTCTGGTCGCGTCCAATTGGGCCGACCTCACCGAGGAACTCGATGCGTTCGCGCGGAAAGAGGAAAGCCCCAGGATCCGCACGGCGTTCACAGCCCGCCGGGAGCAGGCGCCGCGTGTTGGCTTCATCATGAGTGGGCAGGGCCCGCAATGGTGGGGAATGGGTCGAGATTTGATGGAGCACGAGCCGGTCTTCCGTGAGGTGATGGAAAAGTGCGACGCCGCGCTTCGTCCCTGGGCGAGTTTCTCGCTCCTCGAAGAACTCGCTCGCTCCGAGGAAACATCCCAAATGTACCGGACGGAGATTGGACAGCCGTCCATCTTTGCGATGCAAGTGGCGCTCGCGGCGCTTTGGAAATCCTGGGGCGTCGAGCCTTCGGCAATTGTTGGTCATAGCGTGGGTGAGATAGCCGCTGCCTGCGTCGCGGCCATTTTTTCCATCGAAGAAGCGGCCCGGATTGTGGCGTTGCGCGCGCGTCTCATGGAATCCTGCGGACGCGGCGAAGGCGCGATGCTCGCCGTCGGGTTGCCCGAAGAGGAAGCTTTGGCTCTCATTGCGCGTCACGATCGAACGGTGACGATTTCCGCTTTCAACGGACCACGCTCGATCACACTTTCGGGCCCGCGCGTTTCGCTCGAGGCGATGGCAGCCGAGCTCGAGGCGCAGGGCGCTTTTGCCCGGCTCGTTAAGGTCGATCACCCGTTTCACCACCCGCTCATGCGACCGGCCTCGGAGGCGTTGGAATCTGCCCTGGCCGATATCAAACCGCAGGCGGGCGCAATCCCGTTCTTCAGCACGGTGACCGGTGAGCGTTGCGAGGGCGAATCGTGCGACGCCGCTTATTGGGGACGCGGCATTCGCGAACCGGTCCGTTTTGCTTCGGCCGTCGGCGCGCTCGCGGATTTCGGCGTGGACGTGTGGCTGGAACTTAGTGCCCATCCCGCGCTCGCGCATTCGACCCAGGAATGTCTGACCACACGCGGAACTAAAGCACCGATCATCTCCTCGGTTCGGCGTGAACGCGAATTTGAGTCCATGCTCGAGTCGGCCATGGATCTGCACGGTGCAGGTGTTTCGCTCGATTTTTCGGCGATGACCCCCTCGCGGCATCTTCTTTCCCTGCCTGCTTACGCATGGGAAAAGACGCGCTGGTGGAACGAAACCAGCGACGCGCGCGACGGCCGGCTCGCACCGGGCGGACGCGGACTGTTTGATATTCGACTGCCACGTGCGATGCCCACCTGGGTTGTCAGGCTGGACTCCCGGCACATGGCCTTTTTGAAAGATCACAAGGTTGAGAACCATGTGATTTTTCCGGCGGCGGCATTCGTGGAGATGGCACTGGAAGCGGGTGTGCAGCTGTTCGAGGGGCAACCGTTCGTGGTGGAGGATTTTGAAATTCGCAAGCCGCTCATCCTGCCGGATCCGCCGTCCGGCGTGCAGATCGAGTTCTCCTATTCGCCGAACGAGCGCACGTTTGCCATTCAAAGCCGTTTCGAACACAGCGTGACGTGGTCCCTCCACGTCGTCGGATCGCTCCGCGGCGAGCGGACAGAATCGGCCTTCGCCTCTTCAAAATGCGAGCAATCTTCGAGCACGCAACCTGTCGCGGTCGACGGATTCTACCGTCACCTGAGCGATCTGGGTTTGCGCTATGGCGAAGAATTTCGACCCATTCGCGAACTGTCCGCCGGCGCCGGGCAATCGGCGGGGCGGGTTGCTTTGTCGGACACCGTGTCTCCGCGCGCGGGCGAATACGCTCTGCACCCGGTCCTCTTCGATGGCGCGTTGCAAATATTCTCGGCCGCCGCCGCCACCGTCGAAGGACGTCAGGCCCGGATGAAACTCCCGGTCGGTTTCCGCCGCATTCTCTTTCTCGGTTCGCCCGGAGCCTCCAGCCGCGTTTCCGCAAAGGTGGGCGCCTTTGGCGATGATTTCGTCGAAGGGGACATCACTCTTTATACGGAGGCAGGAAAACCCTGCGTGCTGGTGGATGGATTTCGGGCCATTAGCCTTTCGGGCGCCGGCCGCTCTGCCGCCCCGGGCAGTGCTCGCGATCTGACCTATCACGTCGCCTGGCAACGGTTGCCCGACGAGTCGCCTAAAGCGCCGCTTCCGCCGCTCCCGCTGACCCAATTAAAGGCTGTAGCCGAAGGTGCCATGGACACTGTCATTGCCGTCCGCGGGCCCTCCGAAATCAAGGCAGCGCTTCATGCCGTGGACGATCTTGCCGCCACTCAACTGACTCGCGGGCTGCGAGAAATGGGAGTGACTCCAAATATTCCCTTTGATGCAGCGAGCCTCCACGTGGCGACACCGATGCGCCCCGTTTTCGAACGGTTGATGGCTACTCTCGTTGAGCGCGGTTTGCTTCGGAAAAATGGCGGACGATTTGAGCCCGCACCGGATTTTGCCCAGGCGGCGGATTCCGCCGACAAGGTTTTGCGCAACTACATCGAGAAACACCCGGGACATCTTCCCGAAGCCCTCCTCTCCCTGGGCAACTGCGCTGAGTTAGGATCGATTTTGCGCGGGGAAAAGGACGCGGTGCAGGTTTTGTTCTCTGGGATCGGGGCAGAGTTGCTCGACCATTTTTATGGTGACGGCCTCTTCAGCAGTCATTGGCTCGCGGCGATCGCCGCAGCGGTCGGCACCGCCGCGCGAAGCCTGCCGGAAGGGCGCGGCTTGCGCATCCTGGAAATTGGAGCGGGAACTGGCGGATTAGCTTCCCAAGTCTTGCCGCTGCTCGAGCGTGGCATGCATTCCTACACGTTCAGCGACGTCTCAGCCGGATTCTTTTCCGGCGCCGCCCAGAAGCTGGCGGCGTTTCCCGAGGTGGAATTTAAGATATTCGATCTCGAAAAATCCGGGGTTGAGCAGGAATTGGAAGCGGGAACGTTCGACTTCGTTATCGGCACCAATGTGCTGCACGCGGTCAAAGATGTGCGGGCCGCTTTGCGCAACCTGCATGTGCTGCTGGCACCGGGAGGAAGCCTCATCTTCATGGATACGGCTACGCCCCAACTCTGGGCGGAAACGGTTTTCGGGCTCACCAGTGGCTGGTGGCGGTTTACCGATCACGATCTGCGACCGGAGCAACCCTTGCTCAAGAGAGCACAATGGGAAGCCGTCTTGCAGGAAACCGGTTTTGTGGAAACGACTTCGTTGCCCGGTTTGATTGGTTCAACTGGCGGCGAAACTCAGGTCGGCCTGCTCGCCCGCAAGGCGTATGAGAAAGAATCAGTCTCGAGCGTGACCGAGATTCCGGACGAGAAATCATGGCTCGTTTTCACGGACACCTCAGGCGTGGGCGATGCGTTGGTTTCGCGGCTCCGCGAGTTTGGCGCCAGATGTCGAGTCGTCAGGCCAGGAGAGAGTTTCGAGTCTGACGGCGATGATGCGTTTACGGTGCGGACGGGAACGCTGGAGGATTGGAAAGATCTCCTGACGGCCTGCGCGGATTCGTTTCCTGAGCGGGTTGTTTATCTATGGAATCTTGATAACGAAGCCGACCTCGCGGCCAATCTCGACGCTTTGCTCCACCTGACGCAGGCGCTCGCATCCGATCATCCGGCGGCGAAACTGCGCCTCGATTTGGTTACGCGCAACGCGCAGGCGGTCGGCAACGATTTGCAGCCGACCGCTGTCGCCCAGGCGGCGAGCATTGGATTGATGCGTGTCATCTCGAACGAATATTCCAACCTGCGCTGGCGCGCGATCGATCTGTCGCCGGAGGGTGATGAGAAATTGCTTTGGAGCGAATTGGTGCGCAAGAATGGCGAGCGCGAAATCGCGTTGCGAGGTGAAGCTCGCTACGCGATGCGACTCGATCGTGGCCGGTCTACCCGCGAACAGTGGCTGGATTCGTCGCTGCCACTGCGTTTGGAATCTCGCGAGCGCGGCCGTCTCGACACCCTGCGCTTCTCTCCATTTGAACTGCCAGCGTGCGGGCCGGATCAGGTCCTGATCGAAGTGAAAGCGGCGGGAATGAATTTCCGCGACGTGCTCAAGGCCCTGGCCCTTTATCCGGGCGATGCTCCGGACGCGCGGGTTTTTGGGGATGAAGTGGGCGGTATCGTCAGGGAAGTTGGCTCTGAGGTCAGACACGTCGTTCCGGGAGATCGTGTCTTCGGTCTCGCCGTTTTCGGAATCGCAACGCACGCCATCGCGCGCGCGGGCGACGTGCGGCGGATTCCGGCCGAGCTGACG
>QHMY01000052.1:38906-45559 GCA_003218305.1 Verrucomicrobiota bacterium | reverse complement strand
TTGCCGCCCGTTGGTTTCTACTGTCAGCATCCGGTCGAACGCCGTTTCCGGGTGGAGTTGCGGAGCATTGGCAACGTCGAAGCCGCCCGACGCCGCCGGGGCCGGGGCCGGGGCAGCGCCGCCTGTGGCGGGTGGCCCTGCCGCGCCGCCTAGCAGCGGATAATTGTAATAGCCGGGGTCGATGAAGGAATCGCCGCGGGTTACCGGCCCGCGCCAGATATTGCCCCGGTTGTCGGTGATAAGGTTGGTGTCCCCGATGGCCTTGTATTCCGGGGTTTCATAAGCCTTGTGCGCTTCGAGATATTTATCGTGGTCGCCTGTCGCCACGTAGGACAGCATGTGAAGTTGCGCCAAGCCCTGATTCCGCTCGGCTTCATCATCCGAGTCAAGCATCCGCGCGACTTCCAAATCATCGTCAGGCTCGGGGTCGCTGGCGGCCTGTTCGCGGAGCTTGGCTGCCACCGCCTTGGGGTCTTTTTGCGCCAATATGGCCAGCGAAGAAATGCGCGTGAAATTCTGCCGCCGGGTGGTTTCATCCTGCATGTCGTAGGCCGACTTGATTTTGTCGGCCACGTCAGGGTTGCGCACCATGAACCGGGCCACTTGCTGCGGCGTCGGGTTCGCGCCCAATTCCTCGACTTCGCGCTGATAGTCGGCAAGCTTCTGGCGCTTGTCCATTTCGACTTGCTGAAGCCGGGCTTCCTGCTGTGCGTTGGTCACCGCGGCCGCGCGCATCGCCTGTGCCTGCGCCTGCTTCAATTGCTCGGTCACATAATCGGGCACGGCGTTGTTGGCGTAGGCAATCGCGCCGCCGTAATCCAACGGGGAATATTCGCCCGCCATGCTACTGGCCGTAGCTGCTAGGAAGGTTATAGGTCAGCCCGCTGCCATAGGTGCCGAAGCCACCGCTGCCGCCACCGCTACCGAAGAAGTTGCCGCCAAGGATGCTGTTCCCGGCCGCGCCCCAATTGAACGGGGTGCCGCCCGCGCCAATCGCGCCAAAGCCACCGCCAGCGCCGATGCCGCCCATCACCGCCGCGGCCGCTTGGTCGAGCGCCGCGCCGCCTGACTTCCACTGGTTCGCCGTGATCGCGCCGCGGGTCAGATAATCCTGTGCCTTGGCCTGCCCTTGGCCCACCAGCAGATTGGTGATGTTGTTGCCGACGCCGATACCGGCCTGCGAAAGCTGCCCGGCGGTGCCGTAGCCCATCTGCGCCAGCCCGCCCAAGCCCTGCAATTGCCGGTCAATGGTGGTGGCCAGCGTGTCGGCCCCGAAGTCGGCAAGGCTGCGCTGCGTGTTGCCGCCGCGAAGGCCGCCGGTGGCGCTGGCGTTCTGCAACAGCGCTTCTTCGCCGCGCCGGTAGAGCGATTGGTAAAATGGCGATTGCTGTAACTGGTCGATAGCCGCCTGCTGCGCATCCGCGCCGCCAAGGCCAAGCAGCGTGTTATAGGCGGTCAGCCCTTGGCCACCGGCCTGCTGGTAGGGCTGGTAGAAGCCCTGAACATCGCCCCACACCTTTTCCTGCTGGCCGATGCCCTGTTTCATCGCCTTGACTTGGGCCTTGGCCGCCTTCTTCGAAGCCTTTTTCGCCGCGAAGCCGCCAATCACGCCGCCGATAGATGAAAAGAGTCCCATGCAGCGAATTTAACCGCCCGGCCGCGCCAGCGCGTTTGAACATTTGCGGCGGCCTATGCCAGCCGGACGCGAAGCACCCCGGCATTGTGATAGACGCCGCCCACCGGCACCCCGGCGGCCGACGCTGCCGCGTCGCTGGCGGCATTGGCAAGGCCCTGCAATTTCGGCTTGTCCAGCACCTTGTTATAGACGGTCGCCGGGAAGGTGTTGCTCAACAATTCGCCTTCGACCGGCAGGAACAGCGTCACCGGGGCCGGGGCCATCAGCCGCACCGCGCCGCCCTCGCAGCGCACCACGCTATCGTCGCAGTTGATCTTCAGCAGCCCGGCGGTCACTTCCAGTTCGGTGCCATCGCCGGGCACCAGCCGGAATTCATTGGTCAGAGCCTCGTTCGCTGACAACGTGACCACGCTGGCATCCTGAAGATTGGTGGTCGCGGCAACGGTGCTTTCCAGCGCCTCGGAATTGGCCTGCACGGTCAAAGCCTGATCTTCGAAGGCGGCCAGAACGCGCGGGTCATTGCCGAAATATCTGGCCAGCAAGTCGCGGCGCACGAGAACGTCAATAAAGCCGGTCATGTCGCCAACGGGCTGATTTTGGCCTCGCACGCGGCAAAGCCGGGCATCGCTTCGCTGAAGCCGCGGAACCGCAGGCCGATGAAGTTGCGGAAGCTGGTCCGGGGCCGCCATTGCAGGCGTTGGCGATGCTGCCCGCTGGCACCCATCGGGATGGCCCGTTCGCTGGTGAAGGTTTCACCGTCGCGGGTCATGGACAGCCACGCGCTGCCGTTGACGCCGGTGGGCGCGCGGCCGTGCAATCCGACCAGTTCGATGGCATGGATGATGCCGCCGCGGCTCTCGTTGTAAAGCAGCCCCACGTCGAAGCGCCATTGCGCGCTTTCGCCGAAGTGAGTGCAAACCGTGTCGGTAAGCTGGCCAAGCTGCGCTGTCTCGGTGTCGCCCACCACCGTCTTGCCATAGGCTTCCACCGCGCTGCGCAGCCGGTAGGGCTTGCCGACGCCGCTCTGCGCTTCATACCAGATGGCCTGTTCCAGCACCTTGCTGGCGATGGCGCAGAATACCAGCGTCTTGCCCGGCAGATGCACGAACAGCCGGTCTTCGTTGCGGCTCGAACGGGCTTCCAGAACGATGCTGCTAGGGTCTTCGACCTTGGCCAGTTCGTCATCAATCGCGCGGGTGGAAATGTGGCTGGCGCTGCCCGCGCCCGCGATGAATATCCCAATGGCCTCATTGCGCGCCGAACCGACGAACGCGAAGCTGTCAGCATAAAGGCACTTGGCCATGTTGCCGACGCAGCCCACCGGGATGGTCGCGCCGCGCAACGTCTGGAACGGGAAGCCGCTGCCGCCGATGTTACGGAACACCTGAATCGAGTAGCGGCCTAGGACATAGCTTTCGTTGCGGAATTTCAGCAGGCCGGTGATGGGGTCCGGGTCTTCCTCGGCCGCGCCATATTTCAGCGGTTGGATTTCCAGCGGGTTGTTCAGTTCGGTGACCACCACGTGCGTGCCATCGGTGGACATGAAATAACCGTCAATCCAGATCACGTCATGGCACGGCCCTAAATCCTCATCGGTCATTTGAGTCAGCGCTGCATCATCCCAATAATACAGCTTGTCGTCGCTGCGGATGGCCAGCCGGTCGGGGCCGATGGCATAGGTGACCGGGCCGCTGCCGCCCACGTCGCCTAGATCATCAATCGCGCCCGACCGGCGCAGCTTGACCAGCCGGGTGCCCATCACCCGATAAAGCATGTCGTTCCAATAGACGCCGCCGCGGTCGGTGCCCGGCCCGGTCACCAGCGGGATGGCCCCGGCGGTGGCGCGAAGCTGGCCGCTGGAAATCTTGTTATCCACCGCCAGCGGTTCCAAGTTGAGGGGGTAGGAGCGCCGAAATTCGGCCGCCTCATCACCGACGATGCCGGAAAACAGCGGCAGTTGCATTTACGGTTCCTCGACCGGCGGATTCACGCTTTCGGCAGTTTCCCGAATGAACGGGCTGTAGGACAGCACGGCATGCGGATGGCCTGCGCCGCGCGGGGTATTCTTCGCCAGCGGCATGGTCGGCACCGCGGCATAGTGCGATTCCAGCAAGTAGAGGCTTCGCGTCAGATTGCCCTTGGCCTCGGCCGACATGGCAGCGCCCATTGCCGGGCAGATGCGCAGCGCCAGATAGCTGGCCACGACATTCAATGTTTCATGTGGAATGCCGCTCAAATTGTCCGGGTTGCCGACGCCATAGTGCGGCTGCTCAAAGCCAAGGTCGATGCCGCGCATTGCCTTCCACTCGGCCATCATCGCGTTTAGCCGGGTGAGCGCTTCCGCCACTTCTTCCGGGGTGCGGCCGAATTCGTAACCGGCCGCGCCGATTTCACTGAACGCCAGTTCGATAATCTGGCGCTTCGGTGGCCCTTCGTCGGAAATGTCGATGATGATAGGCATGGCGGCATTTTAGGGCCGCCGGGGATTTGTCGCGTTTGAACATTTGCGAGGTTGGCGGGATTGCTGCGCTCGGCTCCCGCCCGGCCGTTATTACCCGCTTGCGCGGGTGCCCTTATCTGGTCTTGTTGGCGCGGTCGCGTTCGTCACGTTCGCGCTGTTCAAGCTGCTCACGCTCCCGGCGCTGTTCGTCGGTTTCGTTCAGCGGCACGTTGCGGTCGGCTTCGCCGCCACCCGGCGGTGACGTAGGCGTTTTTGGGTCAGTCATTCTTTCACTCCCTTACGCAAAAAGCTTGGGAGTCCGAAACGGTTGAACCGCCTGTTTAGCTTCACTTTTTTGAGCGTGCCGCCGCGTCTGCCGGACTCCGGCCATAATCAGCCTGCGCATCGTCCCGCGCCCGGTCCTCTTCGGTCTTGCGCGGGCGGCCGGGGCCGCGCTTTTGCTCGGCCTTCTCCGCTTCAGCAGCAAATTCCTTTTCTGCCTCGGCCGTGCGTTCGCCGGGATTCTTCTTAAGTGCATCGGCACCTTCGGTTTCGGCCGCCGGGCCGGGAACGCTCGGGTCTAGGTGGCGCGGCGGATTGCCAAGCGGGAACGTCACCTTTTCCTGCTTTTCCATCGCTTCCTGCACCGCTGGCGGCACCTCGGCCGGGGTTAAGCGGTCGGCGCGGCCAGCTTGCCCGGCAAGCCCCTTGTCCCACTGGTGGTCGGGTGGATAGCCGCCCTCGGGGGTCGGTGGGTCGCCGCCTTCCTGATAGGCCAGCTTGCCGATTTGGCCCGGCGTATCGTGCCAGCCCTCGGAAAGCGCCGTGGCATGGTCTTCTTCGCTTTCGACAACCAGTGTTTCCACCGGGATTTTTTCTTCGAAGACAACCGCTTGGTCGCCATGCCTGTAAAGCATCTTGGGATAGGATTCGCCGCTCATTCGCTTCGTCCTTTACGTCTGGCTAAATAGCTGCACGCCAGCCATCTGCGGGTTGGTGAGCGCCGTTCCGAAATCAATGTCCCACCGGGCCTTAATGGACAGATCATTGATTTCGCCCTGCCGGGCATAGGTGATGCCAATGCCCAAATCGGTGGTGGCCCGCATCACGTTCCAGCCATCCTCGGGGTCAACCACGAAGGAACCGGGAACCAGCAGCAGCGCACCGCGCACGAAAAACGGATTCATCGGCGCGGTGGCGGTGTTCAGCCAAGTGAATGCCGCACCGTCGGCCGGGGTGGCGCTGACGTTCTTATATTCCTTCTCGGCCGTGGTAGCGCCCTGCGCCGAAATGATCGCCGGGTAGATGGTGATGACACCGGCCGAAGGCTTGGCCACCACGCGGAAGGTCTGAAGCACTCCGGTGTCGGCCTTCGTAATCATGTGGACACTATTCACGCCAAGGATGGTGAAGGCATCACCCACCTTGATCGCGGCATAGTTGGCCGAAGTGATGGTGAGATTCTGGCCGCGGTTATCGACGTTGGAAATTTCGCCGGTGGCTGCGGTCGAATATGCCTGTGGCACCCAATACTGGTTAGCGCCGGTGACGGTGGTAGCGCCGCCGCCCGCGGCTGCCAGCCGGATGCTCTGATCGTTTTTGAACACGTCGAACCCGGCAATGTCGATGCCGATGTTGGCGCGCTCATAGGCGCTCTGCACTTCGCCGCTGAACGTCTGCCGCTTGGCAAGGTCACCGGCCATCGAATTGGCGACGCGCGGGGCCGCGAAATAAACCCGGTCGGCCTGCGGCACGCCCACTTCGGTGAACGCTGCATCAGCCAGCGCAATATCGTCATAGCCGCTCGGGGCGGTGGTCTGCTTGATGACCACCGAACCCTGCAAGGCCACGGTGTTGTAGAGCGCAAGGTTAATGTCGCTCGAAAGCCGCTGCTTGGCCGCGGTGCCCTTGCCGCGCAGATAGGATTCGTTGCGCAGATTCTTGCTGGTCAGCTTGACCGGCACCGACTTATGGAAGCCGACGCTAATCGGCACGGAAAGCTCAATGCCATCCATGAAGTTGGCGGTCTGGTCGAAACCGTCAAAGCTGGCGCTGATTTGCGGCATCGGCACCCAAATCTTGTCGAGTGACCGTTCCATGCCTTCGCCATCCAGCGGCGTGAATTTCTCGGCTGCCCGGCCGATGATGAGCATGTCATCAAAGCCTTCCAGCACCTTATCGAACATTACCTGTTCTTCGACCGTAAATTTGCTTGGCATGGTCCCGCCCTTCGCGTGTCTGCGATTTTCTGGAATCTCGGCGTGCGCCGGGCGGCCGCTGTATCTCCCCAATCACAGCCGGGGGCGCTGGTGGTGCGGCTTCGGCAAAGGATATGCCGTTCTGCAAGCCCCTCACATTTGAACAATTGCCAAAAAATATTCAGGCCGAATTTTTGGCTATTTTCCGCGTGTTTTCAGCTTCTTCCGATAGCGGATTAATTCGGTTCGGTCGCCAGTGCGAACGGCATCGGCTTCGAGCTTTTCCAAATGCTTGTCAGTGGTGCCGGGCATGCTCCTGCTACCGCTGGCTGGCTTGTCGGGTGCGGGGGCTTTGCGGCGTTTGGTCACTTTCACGGCT
>QHMY01000052.1:33183-38862 GCA_003218305.1 Verrucomicrobiota bacterium | reverse complement strand
GGGTCTTGCAGCTTGGCCAGTTCCGCCAGCCGGGTATCGGAGTGGGCCAGCGCATAGACGAACGCGGGCGCGTCGCTGGCAGCCTTCACGATCACCGCTTGCTGCGCCAGCGTCAGCCGGGTTTTTACCGCCTCGGCCGCATCCTCGAAATCAGGCAGCGCCAGTTCGTCGCGGCGGCGGGTATAGCTTTCCAAGTCGCGCTGCCATTCGCGGGTGGCGGATTCGACCTGTGCGTTGCGCTCGGCCTCGGCCTGTTCAAGCTGCCGCTTCTGGTCTTTCCACGCATCTAGCCGTTGCTCGAAAGCCTCTTCGTCATAATCGAGTTCGGCCAGCGTCGGCTTGGGCGGAAGCTCGGCCGGGGCCTGCGGCGCGCGGGAGCGCAGTTCGGCCAGTTCGCGGTTCTGTTCGGCCAGCCGGTCGCGCATCTGGCGGATGGTGCGGCTATCGCCTTTTGCCTCTTCGTCGGCTTCGTCTTCGAACGCCGGTGGGCCTTCCTCTTCGCCTTCGTCGCCTGACACGCCTTCGCCTTCGGACTCGCCTTCTTCCGGCTCGTCTTCCGGCCCTTCGTCTTCTTCCACTTCCATGTCGGGGGTGAGTTCTAGGGTATCGTCTTCGTCGGCATCGTCGGCCGGGGTGCGTTGCATGGCGCGCTTCCTGTCCTCGCCGCTTTGACGTGGGCGCGGCGGTCGCCCGAAAGCGCAATATTATCGGGCGGAACAAGCGCCCGCGTTTGCACAATTGCGAAGGGTTAGAGGCTCATTCGAAAATAGATGATCTGGCCCGGCGTCGCGCCGAAAATTGCCAGATAATAGGCCACCCCATTTTCCGGTTCCTGCACGGTGTCGCAAATGTGTTCATCGGGCGCGACGGTCCATTTCTTCTCTTCGCCCCGGCTCAACACGCGGAATTTGCAGCCCTCGAATTCCTTGGTTTCGCTAGGCGCTGATTTCAGCAGGTAAACGTCGCCGGTGAAGGTGTGGCTTTCGATAAAGACGTTGAACAGCGCGCTGCTATTGGCGTCGTCGTCGGGATTGGGCCGGAACGGCTCGGAAATGGCCATTTCGCCGGTCGGCATGGCCCGGCCAAAGCCTAGTTTCAAAGCCTCGGGCGGCGGGGCCTCGGGAATAACCAGTTCGCCTTCCAGTGCCTTGACGGTCATTGCTGTGGCCCTTCCGTTTCATAACCGCCCTCGACCGGCGGTGGTGCTTGCGGCTCGGCCGGTGCTGGCTCGGCCGGTGGCGGTGCGGCTGGCAGCCCGGCTTCCGGCTCGGCCTCGATTAACGGCGGCCGGTCCTGAATTTCGCGGGTTTCGGCCTTCTTCTTCGCGGCGTCGGCCAGCGTTTGCGTGGCCTTGGCGTCGGACAGCCGAACATCGGCCATCGTCTTGATTGACATGGCATGATCTTTCTCGGCCTGCGCGCCAAGCGCCTGTGCCTGTGCCCCGGCCACCATCTGCATCGGGTCGGGCTGCTGGCCTTCGGCTTCGGCCGCGGCCTGCATTTCCGCCTGTTCCTCTTCGGTCGGTTCGACCAGCCCGATGGCCAGCCCGCGCTTGCGCGCGAAGCGGTGCAAGTCTTCCATGCCTTCGCCATCCTGATTCATCACCGCGGTAAGGATGGCCGCCTGCGCCAGTTCCATGTCCTGCGCCAGCGTCGCGACTTCGGCCGTTTTCAACGCTGATTTAACCGTCTTGTCGCGCCGGGTGGCGGTCGCCTCGGACACGTCCACCACCACCTTGTAGCGGCCCTTGGCGAAGTCGTTTTTGTAGGTGAATTTGCCGCCCTTGTCGGTATGCGGCGCGTGCAAGGTGGCTTCGCCATCCTCGCCTTCCTCGGTCATGGTTTCCAGCACCCGGCCGACTTCGAAATAGACTTCCTTGGCCATGCCAAGATAGATTTCGCCTTCGCGCTGCACCGACTGACGCATGTTGTCGAGATAGATCGCGGATTTGTCGTCAACGCGGGTGGCGGCAATGTCCATCGCGGCGGCGCTGGTATTGGCCACCACTTCGTCCGGGTCTTTCAGTTCCTCGGCCAGATCGCCGCTGGCGATTTGCAGCAGCAGCGCGGTCACCTGATTGAGCGTCGGCGGCTGAATCATGCCGATTGGCCCCATCGCCGCAATCTGGCCGGTCACCGGGTCGATCACCGGGTTAACCAGCGCGTAGGGGTGGCGCTCCTGCTCCTGCTTGGCCCATAGGTCGCGTAGGTGCGGCGGCATCTGCTCGGCTAGGAAGATCGGCTTTTCGCGCGGTGATAGCGCGTCGGTTTCAGCCAGCTTGGCCACCCGGCCGTTATAGATGCGCTGCGCATCCATCAGCTTCGAGACATGGCCGCGGAAGCGCTCTTGATTCTCGACATACCAGCGCTTGCCATACACCGGCACAATCGGGATATTCGGCCCGGCAATCTGGCCGCAATCGTCCAGCACTTCCGCGCCGGTCATCAGATATTTATGGACCCTGCGCCGGTCCCGGCTCTGCGTGGTCTTCTTCCAGCCCATCGCTTCCAGTTCGGCAATCTGGTCGGTGTCGATTTCCGACTCCCAAATGCGCTGCTCGGCCTTGGACAGCACTTGGGTGAAGATCAGCAGCTTTTCCTTCTTCTTCTCGACTTCGTAATATTCGCACTTCACCACCACGTCCGGGGCGAACCATTCGAAGGCGCTGGCAACGATATTTTCCGGCCAATCTACCGCCTTGTCCGGCCATTCCTCTTCGAAATTCTCGCGGCTGGTGGCGGTCAGCACGAACCCAAATTCGGCATCGGCCTTGTCGTAAAGCTTGGCGTTGGAATCGAAGAATACGCGCTGGTCGGCATCGGCAATCAGCAGCGCCGGGTTAACCCGCTGTTCGTCGCTGCTGCCATCGTCTTCATCGACATATTCGTTGCACAGCCGGTAGGCCCCGAAGCCACCCGCGGCGGCTTCCTCGAAGGCGTTGTCGCGGGCCTGCTGCGCCTTGAAATGATAACCGTCTGCACGGTGGATTCCGTCGAGCGTGTTCGCGGTTTCGGCGTCGCTGTCGCCACCAGCCGGGCGGAAGTCGGGAACGATGCGGTTGGCGCGGTAGTCAGTAACAATCTTCTCGACGCCTCGCGAAAGCTTGTCGATTTCGACCTTGATTGAGTTCTCGAATTGCTCACCCCACGCTCCTTCCCACATCGCACCGGGGATGCTGATGAAGCGGCGGCAGGCCAGCGCGTGCGCACGGATTTCGGTCTGCGGCCCGGCGCTGTCCTCGAACCGGCGCATGGCCCGGTCATGGACTTCCTTCAGGGTAGATTCGTCGGCCGAGCGCTCGTCCGGCTTGTCTTCGTCATTGTCGTATTTGCGCGCAACGGTGGCCATGATTTCATCATAGCCGGGCACTTCAAGCCTAGCGTTTGAACATTTGCGGGGCTATATCTGCACCCGAGTGAGCGTTGCCACGCTTGCCACCGGCCCCGCGCCTTTCCTCCCGGTTCGTCGCGGGGCCAAACATGTCCCCTTATGCAGATCGCCGCTTCCCGCCCGGCTTGCGGAAGACTAGGAAATAGCTGTGGTTTTTGCGCGCATGCTCCTGCCGCTTGATGCGCCGCGTGTGGGGCATGTCGTTGCGGATGACCACGAATAAATCCAAGGTTTCAAATCCCAAGGCGGCCGCCGCATTGACGATGGCCACATGGGTTAGGTGCTGCCGGTGATTTGAGACTTCATCCATGCACTTGGTTATCTGCACGCCGCCCGGCCCAAGCACCCGCCATGCCTCGGCCAGCCCGTCAAGATAAAGGGCCTCCACGGCGGCATGATAAAACAACCCCTTGTAGCCGCCGCGCCTAGCCTTGCCGTAACGGCTGGCAAAATCCGAGTGGCTGGCCAGCCCTCCGGTCTTTTCGTGATGCGGCCGGAAGAATCCGCAAATGTAGGGCGGGTCTAGGACATGGAATCCCTGCGAATTGTCGGCATAGGGAAGCATGGTCAGGTCGGTGCCATCGCTAGCAAGATCGGTCGCGCGCAATTCGCCAATATGCGCCAAACTGTCAGGGCACCAGAATGTGCCCTTGCCAAAGGTAACGTCACAACCGCTAGTGCCCGGCGGAACATAGAGCCGCAGAATGTCGAGAATGAAAGGCGCGTTAGCGCCCTTGCGGGCGGTGTAAATCATTTGCTCGCGCCACGCGCTCCCTGAAAAGATGGCCCCGGTCACTAGGCGTTGCACCTAGCGCCGGGGCCGGGGACAGACGAAATGGCCTTTGGCTACTTTGCTCGGTAGTGGGGGGCCGCCCGTCCCATTTCGCGGGTGGGGGGATTTTGCCGAATCACCGCCCGCGAAGCTGTTTTTATCCTGCCTTTTTCAAACTCAAAGTCTTGCTTCGCTTGGCATGCGCCGCCTTGTTGGTGCCTAGGCCAATCGACTTGGCCAGCGTCCGGCGCTGCGCGGCATAATCGGGCGCGACAAACGGGTAGTCCTTGCCGAGATTCCAGCGCTCCCGATATTCGGCCGGGGTCTGGCCATGTTCCACCCGCAAGTGGCGTTTGAGCATCTTTAGCTTCATCCCGCACTCTAGGCACGTAATGCGTTCCGGCTTGACGGACGCCCTGATGGAAACCTTCGGTTCGAGCTTTTCCGCTTCCGGCGCGGCCGGGTTGTTGAGTGCGCCAAGCGCGCCATGCACGTTGGCGATTAGCTGCGGCAAGTCATTCACCGCCACCGTGTTATTGGCGACGTGCGCCGCCACAATATCGGCGGTGAGCGTCAGCAGCGGGCTGAATTCCACCCGCCGCTCTATGCCATCCCATTCGCTTGCCATGTTGGTCTTCCCTCCCGGTTACTTTGACGTTGCCAGCTTCGGCTTGGCTGGCGGCATTGAGCCTCTGGCGCGCTTCGCTTTGTGCATGCGCTGCGGCAGGCCCAAATTCTCGGCCCTAGTTTTGAGTGTTTTTGCGTAAGCTGGCGCAACCTTGGGATAGGTCTTCGGTAGCCCCCATTTTGCCTTATACTCTTCCACCGTCAGGCTATGCGCGGGGCCAATATGCGTTTTTAGCACCTTCAGCTTGCGGCCGCAGTCGAGACAGATGAGATAATCCGGTTTGACCGATTTCTTCGGGTCCACCATCGGCACCGGTTTGATTTCTTCCGGCTCTGTTTCGACCGGGTTTGAAAGCGATGCCAGCGCACCATGAACATTCATAATGAAGGCTGGCACATCGACCATCGCCACGCTGTTATGAGCGACATGGGCGCTCACTATGTCAACCGTAAAGCTCAATAGCCGGTCGCCATCCTCTAAATAGTCATCTTCGCTTGCCACTAGGTTTCTCCCGGTTCTGCCGCGCGAAGTTACCGCGCTTGGCACCACTCCAATCTAAATGTTCTGGCATGTCTGACAAGTCTATATTGGAGTCAGGCAATTCGGCCAGCCGCTTCAATTGCTCGGCTAGGGATTGATGGCGCGGTTTATTCATCGAACCGGCCTAGGGTGTCGAGCGCCGGTTGCTTGGCGGCCGGGCGGTTCAACTGGCGACTTAACAGCCGGGCGGTGCCTTCGCTCTTGAATACCATCCACAGCGCAGCCCCGGCCGCGATAGTGTTTAGCCACCAGAGAAAGGCGTGGGGCGACAAGGCAACGATTAGGTTGAAGATCGCAAGGAACATGCCTGCGTCGGCAAGGCGGTAGAAGCGCCAGCGGAATTTGCGGC
>QHMY01000052.1:26771-33172 GCA_003218305.1 Verrucomicrobiota bacterium | reverse complement strand
CATGCTGTCGTAGTGGGCAGCCAGTTCATCCAGCGGGATATTCACGGCCTATTCCTTGTGACTCCGCAGCCGCCGGGTCACCCGCACCCCGGCATGGTGGCCGTGATTGGGGGCCACCCGCCGCCGGACAAGCGGCGAACCGTTGGCCGAACGGTCAACGTGCATGGTCAGGTTAAGCGCATTCATCAGCGAAAGCACCACCCCAAGGGTCGGGTTGCCGCTGTGGTTGAGCGCGGCATAGATGCTGCCGCGGTTCATGTCGGCCCGCCGGGCAATGTCGTTGATGCCCGCCAGCTTCACCATGTCGAGCAAGGCGGCGCACAGTTCCGGCTGGTTGACGCTGGCCAATGCGGCGTTGATCGCCGTGATTGCCGCACCCTCTACTTCATCCCGCGCCCGTTCAGCGCGTGTCTTTTTCGTTGGCATGTCTGAAGCCCCGGTTACGTTACATGACCGTCACAACGGCATAAGCCATTCTGCCTAGGTTGCAATAGACTCGCAACAAACGAAATCAGGGGAAACCCTAGCCTATCGGCCGATGCCGCCGGTGGCGCGGCGGAACGCATTGGTCAGGCCGGGGATGATAATCGGGCCATCGTCGGCATAGCTTTCGGCCACATGGGTCAGCATCAGTTCGGTCAGCGCCCACACCAGCGCATCGACCCGGTTCGGGCTGCCTTCGCCGACATAGCCGGTGGAAGTCATCAGCACCATTTCGTCTTCCAGTTCGGGGAAGCCACCGACCATGTGGATGCGGCCCTGTTCGAACATCGCCGCCACCGGCTCGGCCCGCGCCACCTTGCCGCGGCTGGCCTTGACTTCCTTGTAGGCCACTTGCGCATCGCACGTCTTGATGACTTGCTTGACCATCGCGCCGCCGTAATTGGTTTCGGCCACCAGCCTATCGGCATGATGCAGATGGTAGGCATCAACCGCCCGGCGGCCCCATCCATCGGGGCTTAACTTGCAAGTGAAGTCAGCAAGGACATAGCCCCGGCCATCAATGCCACGGCCAGCCACCACAATGCCAATATCTGCGCCTTCGTCTTCGTCACCGCTCGTCCCACTCGGGTCAACCGCCACCACCACCCGCGCCATGTCGGGCAGCTTGTCCTTTTTCACCCGGCAATCATCCAGCACTTGCCGGGTCCACAGCGCGCCGGGAATGTCGTCGAGAATTTCCGCGTTCAATTCCTGTCGCCCGAATCTCGTCCCTTCATATTTTCGCATAATTTGCCGCAGGAAGCTCGGTGCTAAATTGGCCGCGTTGTCGAGCGTGATGCCTTTGGTCACCACCACCATTTCATCCTCGACAATTTCACGGATAATCGGGATGGGCCGGGGGGTGGTGGTTATCAGCGCGCGGGGCGGGTTGCCCTGCCGAAGCCCGAACATCATCTGGTCGAAAGTCTCGCGGGCATAAGCCCACTTGGCCAGTTCGTCGCCCCACGCAAGGTCATGTTCCGGCCCGCGTAGCTGGTCCGGCTCGGTGGCGTTGAACACCGTTGCCCATGCCCCGTTTTTCCACGTGATGCGGCGCTTCGAAGGCTCGTAATCGGGCCGGAATTCCTTGGGATGGACCGACAAGATTCCGCCCGGCCCTTCAATCATCACGTCGCGTGCGTCGGCCGCGGTTTCGCCGATGATCGCGATATTGCGATACAGCCCCGGCGCGAACGGGGTCGGGCCGCAAACCATGCTGCGCACCCACTCCGCGCCGGTCCGGGTCTTGCCCCATCCGCGCCCGGCCAGCGCCAGCCAGATATGCCAATCGCCGGGCGGCGCGTGCTGGTCCGGCCGGGCATTGAATTGCCACTGGTAGCGCAATGCCGCGCGGCACTCGGGGGACAGTTGGTTAAGCAGCTCGTCCCGTTCGCCAGCGGGCAGCATGGCCAGCACTTCGGCCGGGCTTAACCGCTGTGGCTGCATCCTAGCCGGGGTAAGTCTGCAACGCGAAACTGGCGGCCATGAAGGCCAGCCCAAGGGCGACTAGGTTTAAGTTGGTGCTGACTTTTGACCATGCCGCCAGAACGAACACGATCACGGCGATTATCATGCAGATGAAGGCAATCATTTCGCGGCCCTTTCGGCTGCCTCGGGAGTCTGTTCGGCCGGGCTGTCGCTGTTGGCCGGTGGGGTTTCGTCGGCGTCGCTGGTCATCACCTTGGCGAACCGCTCGGCCATGCTGTTGATGCGTGCGGTGAAGGCGTCGGCCTCGGCCTGCACATGCTCAAGTTGCAGCGGCCCGCCATCGCGGCCGACATGCTCCACCGTCTGCCGGTCGCGCCAGCCCATCCGCGCCTTCGTCCAGTATATGAGGGCGATGGTGTCACCCTTCATGCAGCGGTCGTAGAGCTTGCGGGCGACGCGGGCATTGATGATGTCGCAGCCCGCGGCCAGTTCTTCCTTGCAATATTTCCGCAGGGTGAAGACGCCCACCCCGATCACCCCGGCGATTTCCTCGGCATTCAGCCCGGCGGCCGACGCCAGCGACACCATGTGGCGCTGCTTGTTGGTCGGCTTCCACGCGCGCTGCTTGCGGCGCAGCAGGGCAAGTTCCTGTTCCAGCCGGTCGGCGCGCACCTTGGAGCGCGGCTCACCAACCTTCAGGCCATTGGCCCGGCTGTGATCGCGCATCCGGCGCTTGCGGTTGCGGAGATATTCGGCTTCGGCTTCGTCGATTTCCGGGGGGATGGGCGACGCCCGGCGGGGGCATTGCGGGGCAACGGGCCGCCCATCCTTGGCAACCAGCTTCAGTTCGGGCTTGGATTCATCGGGGCTGTCTCGGTCCATGCCGCCGATATTAGCGTGGCCTCGCCGTTGGCGCGTTTGAACATTTGCGGGCGCTTCCAGCGGCGCATTTTGCGCAACCGCGCCAGCCGCCGATGCACCGCCATGTAGCTGCGGCCGAATTTCTCGGCCAGTTCGCGCACCGCATCGTTCTGCTGGTAGGGTTGCGGCCGCCCGTAGCGTGCCCACCGGCTGTTGAGCGCGGCCAGTTCGGCATCCTCGGCCTGACTCCAGCGCCACTTGTCGCGCTTGCCGGTCAACCGCAGGCCAAGGCGGCGCATGGCATTGTCCATCAACCTTAATTCCTCGCTATCCAGCGGCCGTTCGCGCCCCAAGCGGTCGAGCAAGCCCAAGATGGTGGTGTCCCGGTCCACTAGGCGTTGCTTCAGCGCCGGTTTCATGCGGTTTTTCCACTCCTATTGCGGTTTCTCGGCGGCCGCGGCCCACGCGGGCACGCACGGCATGCAAACCAGCGGAATTTGCTCCTGTTTATTCTCGGGGCGCATCTGCACCGGCAAGCCGCAGGCGGCGCACGCGCCAATCAAATTGTCGGCGAACAGCAGCGGCACGGTCAGCGGCACCACCACGATGAAATCCGCGTCGCTCGGCGCGCTATCAATGAATTTTGCCGTGTCCTTGTCGAGATCGACCACCACCAGAGGCTTCATGCGCCATGCTCCACCAGATATGAGTTCACTTCCCGGCCCAAGGCGGTCGGAATCACCGCCCAACCATGATTTTCGGCCAAGCCGCGGCGTTCCAGCACCGGCAGGCTGCGCCGGTCAATCACGCCCTCGCCGTGGCCATCCAGCCAGCGCGCAGCAATCAGCCGGTCGGCGCGGCACAATTTGGTCAGCGATGCCCGCTGGCAAAGGGTCAATTCCGCCGCCAGCCGCCGGGCAGGGTCGGCCTGCGCCAGCCGTTCCTTGGCAATCGCTTCTTCGAGCAAGGCGATGGCATTGGGCGCGGCCGCCCCGAGCATCCCGCCCTTGCCCAATTCGGCCTGCCAGCTAACCAGCCGCCGGGTCAGGATTTCGAGCTTGGTCATTGGCCCCACCGATCATCATAATTCCCGGCCGCGCGCAGCGCCCCGGCGACAAACAGCAGCAGGGCAATCAGGCCCAAGGTGACTGCCCCGGCAATCATGGCTGCACCCCCGGCAGCGCGCCCTGCCGCAACGCCTCGGGATTGAGCGCCGCCGCACCGACCATTTCACCCGGCGGCAGCGGAATCGCGGCCTCCAAGCAATGCCAGATATGCAGGCAGTAAGGGTGGTTGTTGATATGCTCCCCGGCCGAAACATGAAGCTGGTAGCAAATCTCGTCGGGGTGGAAAAACAGCCGCTTCACATAATCCATTTCCTCCCATGTCGGGGTGCGGCTGGAAAGGCTCACCGAGACATGATCGAATTGCCAGCCCGGCGGCTGGTCCTTGCCGCTAGAGGCAATCACCCGCATCAGGTAGCGCTTCATGCCATTGGCGTAAGGCACCAGAAACGCCCCGCCTAGGCTGCGTTCCTCGTCCTTGGTCCGATACAGCCTATCCGCCTCGTGATCGCGCCACTTGGCAATCGCCGGGTCGCAGAGATTTTTCATAGCCATGTCTCCACGATCTTGGGGTCATCGCTCGGGTCGCGCGCAAGGCACACGCTACCCGGCGCAACCTTGCCCACCGCCCACCGGATTCCTGCCAAGTCGCTGGCGGTCATTACTTCGCTGGTCGGCTTGTCCATTATCCATTTCCGCGCCACGAATTGCTCGGGGAAATCGCTCGGCCGGTCATAGATAATCCACATCGGCAGGGTCATGCCACCGGCTCCTGCGGCTCCACCGGCTCTTGTTCCAGCTTTTCCAGCAGCTTGGCATATTGGCGCAGCGCATACACCGCCATGCCCGACAATAGCGCCAGCCGGTTGAGCATTTCCTCGCGAGTGAATTCCTCGCAATGGGTCACCGCCCAAATCGCCGTGGTCAATTTGCGAATGCTGTCCGGCCGGTCCATCGGGGTATGCACCGCCATGCACGCCGTGATCGCTTCCACTCTCGTCATTTTCCCGGTTCCTCCTGCGACTTCGGTTGCCGCCGTTCGACAAAGTTGGGGGTCGGCCAATTCTGGAATTCGCCCGTGCGGCCGCAGCGCGGGCACTGGAACCCGCCGCCGTAAAGGCCATGCTCGGGGCAAAGCCAAAGGCTCATCGCCGTGACTCCCGCCGTGACTCCCGCCGCGCCGCCAGCCGCGCCTTGCGGGCCGCTGCTTGGGCCTCCCGCTGGCGTTGGCGTTCCTCGATTTCGCAGGCCACGCACCGCCGGGAATAACCCACTTCGTTCAAGGAAATCAGCACGCCGCAACTCTCGCAGCACAGCCCGTCAGCCACATAATCATCGTAAAAGCTCATTTTCCCGGTTCCTTCAGTGGGCGGCCCGGCAACGGGAAGCCGTGCCGGTCCGACCAGCGCTCAATATCCACGCAAATTTCGCCGCAAGGGTCAGGGCCGCCAAGCAACTGGCGATAGCAGTCGCGCAACAGCTTCGCCGCCTCGATTAAATTGCGCTGCTCCGCTTCCGCCCGGCGCTCATCGCGAATGCGGTCCCATGCCGTGTAGCGGCTGCCCTGATCGTCCCACCCGATATGGCTCACAGCAAGCGCTCCTGCGCCGCCAGCCTCTCATAATCCGCGGCAATTTCCTCGAACAAGCCTATCTGCTTCTCGGCCAAGCGCGCGGTCATCTTGTTCTCCGTCACCCGCCGCCCATAAACCGCCCGGCGCATCATAATCTCGCGCTGTATCGCTTCCAGCTTCTCGGCCGCGGTGTAGCTCATGGCGCACCGACTCCTTCCTTGGCCTCTTCGCGCTTGTCCCACCGGGCCAGCGCCGCGTTGCGCGCAATCTCCGCCCGCCGCTCGGCCGACAACGCCCTTGGCCCCGATTTCCTTAATCGCCGTGTCGATTTCACCCTTGAAAGTCGTAGGCGGCACCGGCTGGCTTGGCACCGATAGCTGCCGCCCCTCAACCCGCGCCGCCAGATGCAGCAACATCAACCCCAGATACTTGGCCTGCGCCACCGTCAGCTTCACATCGTCCGGGTGCTTCAACACCCAGATCACTTCATTGCCCTCGTGAACCCGAACGGCATGCAAGCTCTCAATGCTGGTGCGCCCGGTCACCCCATGATGCTCCCGCACCCCGTCATCGGCCCCGGTCACTTCGACCACCCGGCCGCGGTCAGTTCACCATCCGCGGTATATTGGTCGGGTTCATAAATCCGGCTCTGCCACGTCGCCACGTCCGAGCCATGCGCATCCATCCCCGGCTGCCTGCCAACACAGCGCACCACACCAGCCGATGCAGCCCTTCTCGCAACATGACCCCATGCCCGCTTGTCCGGCGGCGGCGGCAATCCCCGCCGCTCCGCGACATGACGCGCATCCTCGGTCTTGAATTGATGATGCCCAACCGCGAATTCCACGAACCCCGAATAAGCCCGGTCAAACCAGTCCCCGCCAGCCCTAGCCGCAGCACGCTCCGCCGCCGCATATCCTTCCGCCTTGGCCTCGCCGAACAAGCTCAACTGCGTCATGGCTTCACCCTTTTTGCATTTTCAATTTTTGGCG
>QHMY01000052.1:0-26698 GCA_003218305.1 Verrucomicrobiota bacterium | reverse complement strand
TCTACGTTTCACGGCCCGCGGGCACGCCCTAGTGGGGGTGCGCCCGCACGCCCGCCCCCGCCTTGGGCGCGTGCGCCCCTGCCCTCGCGCCACGCGGAGTCCATGTCCTGCTTTCAGCGTGAAAGCATGAGGGTCATGGTAAGCTGTTGATAATGCACGGTTTCCCGCTGGCCACGTGTCACAATGAGGGGCAGCGCGTGTCACTTCGGCAGGACTCCCGGTGCGATGGGGGGATTCATCCGCCTTTCCGGCCGACAGATCAACCCCACCCCGCGCGGGCGTTTCGCAACCGGCCGCCCAAGCCTCACCAGCCACCGAATCGACTCAACCCCATCCCGACCTAGCCGAAGCCTTGGCAACGCACTGGAAAGGGCTGTGGATGGCCTGCGAATCGAAACACTCGACTCGGGGACGAAAGGAAGAAAGGGGACAGAAGAAGTGCAATCTTTCCCCCCCTATTATCCCCCCCTTCCTTTCGCTCGAATGGCGGAAAAGAGGGATTCGACTCTGTGCATAAGCATGTGAGTCGAATCTCTGTTGACGCAGAACAAGCGTTCCGCCATACCAATGACAGATCAAACAACGAATCATCGGAGTGCCACTGCTATGACCACCACCGCCGCCACCCTCTTCGCCATCTTCACCACTGACGGACTCGACCAGATTTGTGAAACCAAGGCCGACGCGCAGCGCGAAGCCAAGGACTTGCGCGACATGGGCTGTGGCAAGGTAAAGATCGTTGCGGTTGCCAACGAGGCCGAAGCCGACGCAATCGCCGCCAAGCGCCGCTAATCCACCACCACACTGAACCGGGAAACACTGACAATGGCACGCATCAATCTCCACACCGTCTACCCCTTCAAGGCAGGCACCACGCAGGCCATCAGCGATTGGCACTACATCACCATTGAGAAGGAAACGCTGCGCAGCAGGGCTGGCACCGAGCCTTTCCGGGTGGTTGTTCATGCCAAGGGCTATTGCCGCGAATATGCCTACAGCATGATCACCGAGGCTTGCGAAGTGCTGCCGCGGCTGGTCGCGGAAATGACCGAATACCACAGCGCGGCCGACTGGTCGAAGCTGCCCCGCTGCCACGGTGGCTGGTCATATGAGAATGACACTCACTCGATGCTGGAACGGGGCGCAATCAACCGCATGCGCAGCGATATGGATTGGTCGCTGGAACGCGCCCGGCTCGAATATCGCACCGACCCCTCGCAGCGCTTCTAATCACCATCAGGGCGGCTTCAGGGCCGCCCACCACCACCGAACCGGAGTAAGACACCATGACCACTGCCACCGCCTTCACCGTTCTGCATGACTTCCCAGCCTATGATGTTGTCGAGCCGATTGCTTCCGCCTTCCGCGGCATGCCGGTGCTGACCGCGGGCGATGAGTTGGCCTTGGCCGACAGCCCGATGCAGCATTACAAGATCAGCAGCGTGGCCAGCTACGCACTTCAGAACAACGATTGTCCGATTGAAGCCGTTGAGCGCGCCAAGGCCAACGGCCACGACCTTCATTTCGTGTTCGCCCTTGGCACCGTCCTGACTTCGCACAAGCGCGCCAAGGGCCGCTATATCGGCATCGAGTGCGGCCGCGAATATTGGTTCGAAGGCAAGGTCATCCGGTTCGAACCGGCCCCGAACCGCAATCTGAAGTTGGTCATCGTTCGCTAGGCCGATTTTAAGCCCCTAGGAGCGCGTTCCGGCGCGCTCCGCTACCCTGACACCCTGAACACAAGGAATCGCACTGTGACCACTGTTTCCAACCGCGCAGACGCCATTGACCTAGGCAACGGCCTGCGCATGGCCCTGACCACCCGCAACAGCACCACTACCGGCTATAGCGTCACGCTCGGCCGGGCCTACATCGGCCGCGCGCTGCAATTCGAAAGCGATGGCCGCTGGCGGCTGTTCTATCGCGAACCGAATCCGCAGCATCCGGCCGCCACCGAAGCGGCGCTGCCGATGTGCCGCGACGTGGCCAGCCTGACCGAATTGGCCGCCTTCCTGACCACCGGCGAAGGGGGATTCTGACATGGCCCATCTATTCACGATTGCGGAGCTTCGCCGCGCCATTCGCACATCGCGCGTCGTCTATGCGCAGCTTCGCTTCGGCTGCTCCGAACACTGGTCGAAGATTTCGAAAGCCGAAGCGCTGGCGCTGGTCGCGACATTCGAACCCGACACCACCCCGGAAGCCGCGGAAATGTTCGGCGGCACGTTCGGCGACTTGGACAAAGACGGGGCGCTGTGGCTCGGCTGAAAATAATTGATCTGACCCCCATTGACGCGGAACAAGTGTTCCCCTAGTGATTCGTCAACAGCAATCGAATCGGGAGTTTCTGACATGACCAATCTGCCCCAAGCCGCCACCCTTTCCGGCCGCACCTATTGCGCGATGATTAACCGGCTGAACAAAGCCCGCCGCATGCGCGACATGGCCGCCGCGAACCGCGCCTGCCGCGCTGCGAATTTCTGCTTCCGCCGCCACAGCGCGCAGGCCGAAGCGTTCGCCGCGAACGTGGTGGCCAAGGCCAAGGCAGCCACCGACGCGGAGCTAGGCGCGCGCATCGCCGAAATGACCGCCACCATCCGCCGCCTCGAATTGGAACGCGAAGCATTCCGCGCCGAAGCTGGCCAGCGCATCGGCCGGGAATTGCTGAACCGCACCGCCTGACACTGACACGAAACCGGGAGTCCACTGACATGACCGATGCCACCACCGACGAAGCCGCAGCACGCGCGCTGATTCTGCCGGGCTATGAACGCAAGCGGGGGCAGCATCCGCGCCGGGTGTTCATCGTCGAAGATCGCAACACCGCGGGCGAATTGACCGGCAAGGAACACAGCTTCCGGTCCGACTATGGCGCGCTGAATTTCATTCGCGAACACGATTATGTGTGGCGCGCCCGCGGCTGCCCCGAGGCGGCCGGGATGCCGAAGCTGATGGCGCTGGATTGGGTCGAACATTTCCGCGCTGGCCACAGCAACGCGCAAGGCAACCCGCCGGAAGAGGAAACCGCCACCGGGCGCACCGTCTGTCGCTGCTGTGGGCAGAAGATCGCGAAAGGGGAAACCGCGCTGCGTGCATGGGTCAAATGGGCCGACAATAACAGCGCCTACAATTCCGATGCCGCATGGCTGCATCTGGATTGCGCCCCGATCAACGCGCCCCGCACCGGGGTGGGAAATTATTGAGGGAAGGGTGTTGACGCGGAACAAGTGTTCCGCTACTTCCGAATCAACAGACAGCGAATCGGGAGTAACGAAATGACCACCACCACCGCCACTGAATGCCGCATCTACGTCGCTTGCCTCGCAGCCTACAATTCGGGCCGCCTGCATGGCCGCTGGATTGATTGCGACGGGAAAGACGCCGACGAAATCCAAGCCGAAGTGCAGGCGATGCTGGCCAAGTCGCCAGTGGCCGACGCGGAAGAATGGGCCATCCATGACACCGATGGATTCGGCCGGATGGTCGGGGAATATACCAGCTTCGAAGACGTGGCCGCGATTGCCGAAGCGCTGACGGGTGACCACGCGCTAGGGTTCCGGTTCCTGATGGAAACCGGCATCTGCAACGATGCGGCCGACGCCGCGGCGCAGGCCGAGGAAGTCCAGTGGACAACCGAACGCCCGGCCGAAGCCGTGCAGTCGATCTATGAAGAGTGCCACAGCGAAGAAATGGACAAGCTGCCGGAAGCTTTGCGCTACCACATCGATTGGGAAGGCGTGGCGCGGGATTGGCAGATGGCCGGTGATCTGGTCGAGTTCGATGACCCCGAAGAGGGCCGAGTCACCATCACCAATGGCAACAGCTTTTGAGGGTTGACGCGGAACAGTTGTTCCGCCATACCGAATCATCGAAACAACGAATCGGGAGTAAGACAATGCAGCGTGAAATCATCAACAGCCGCACCATCGAAAACGCGGAAGAATTGGCCGACGCGCTGGCCGTGCTGGTCGAAGACGCGGGCGAACATGCCTCGACCATCTACACCAATGGCCCGTTCCAGCTTCGGCTTGAGGAACACACGCTGACCGATGGCAGCAAGGTCAAAAATCTCATCATCATCAAGCTGTAACCATCACCGGCCGGGCCATGCGCCCGGCCAGCAACCGGGAGTCCGAAATGTTTAAGCTGAAAGTCGCACGCGGGCAGGCATCCTATCTAACGCAGCTTCACGGCCGCCCCTACGTGGTGATGCAAACCCCGCACGATGCACAATGTAATCAAGCTCCGTTCGACACGTTCAACACCGGCCGATTCATCGCCGTGGATGCTGCCGAAGCGGCCGACTATGCCGCGGGCGGCTGCCGCCTGATGGAAGAGGAGTCGGGCAAATGAAACTGCCTGAACAACTGGCCGCCACGCTGAACCGGCACGGCTACTGGATTGAATATCGCAGCCTGACCTATGTGCGCGGCTGGCCGCATCCAAGCAGCAAGCCGTGGCAGCTTACATGGGAAGGAAACCACATCGCCAGCTTCGCCACGCTGGAAGCAGCGGAACGCAATTTCCGCGGCCGGGCTGGTTGCTGACATGGGAATTAAAGCCGACATTCGCGCGCTGCGTGCCGAAGTGCGAAGCCTGAATTTGAACGAGGGAGTCAACGGCTTCGGCCGGGCCGCCCGCTATTTCGCCGATGGTGACGAAGCTGGCGCAGCAAGGTCGCTGGCATTCATCGAACAAGCCGCACGCAAGGCCGGGGAATTGACCAAGCGCGCCCGCGAATTGGAAGCATCAGATAGGAGTTGACGCGGAACAAGTGTTCCGCTACTGATTCGTTATTGGAAACGAATCGGGAGTTACTGAAATGGCAAAATTCGGACGCGGCCACGCCGCAAACAAAAAGCTCATTGCATCGTGCGCCGCCTCACTGGTCGGGATTGAAGGGCTGGAAGGCGCGCCGCGCTTCCGCTTCGTTCCGGCCGAGCCGACGCCGGGCACGGTCGACTCCTTCGTCGGCCGCGACAAGGGCGGCCCCTCGAACCGCGGGAGCTACCTTTGCGGCAAGGCCAAGCCGCGCAACATTCGCAACTGGAACCCGGTGCGAACGTCGCTCAATCCGCAATATGAAGTGCGCATGTCCGGCGATGATTGGCCACTGACACGCGCCCGCAAAGCCTATGCCGAGGGCGACGCCGAGCCGTTGCAAAACTGGCTGCGGGCACAAGCTGCCGCGCGCCGCAGGGCCGCAACAACCGCACCAGCCGAAGCTGTCCAGCTTCCGCTTGCCGCCTGACCGGGAGTCGAGACATGCAGAACAACCGCGTCACGAAGGAATATGTGACCACCCGACACAGCGGTGCGCGTTGGGTTGTCGCTGTCTATGCGGGCGACTCTCTTTCCGCTGCATATACCTTCCCGGCCTTCAGCGAAGACAAGGCCGACGCCGCTTTTAAAATTGAAATGGAGCGCTTGAAACAAAAGTAGTTGACCGGAACAACGGTTCCGCTATGCTGCATCTATTGAAAGCGAATCGGGAGACACAAAATGCGTTTCAATCAATGGCTTGATACCTTCGTTTCGGAAAAGGGACTCGACACCGAAACCCTGCTGGAAGCGGAAGGCGCAAGCGGCCTCAACGTCATTCCGCTGGAATGCCTGCTAGGCGCGCTCAAGTCGGCCTCGACCACCGATCAGGCGGCCATCAAGTCGGCACTGGTGCGCATCGACTTCACCAATGCGCCGGTGCTGCCTTTCTTCAATCACCTTGCCGGGGCCATCGCGCTATGACCTACACCCTGCCACAGTCCGGCCAGCGCATCACCGCGCGGCCGGGCCAGTTCATCCGCTGCAATACGTTCTGCGAACACATCGCCAACGTGGACCGGCTGACCAATGGGCTAGGGATGAATTTCCGCGCCATGCCTGACGGCACCCTGCGCAGAATTATTTTCTAGGGCTGTTGACGCGGAACACTTGTTCCCATACACATCAAGCATCGAAAACGAATCGGGAGTGACTGACATGGTTAAAATCGAAATCCGCACCGAGAACATTGCCGGGGATGAGGAATTGGCCGACGCCCTGCGCGCCGTTCTGGATTGGCTCGACTGTGGCGAAGTCTGCGGCGAATTTTCACTTAATGGTGAAGATTGCCAGTTCGCCATCAACCCGGCCGCGCCGCTGATCGGGGGTGAATGATGGCCGACAAGCTGGCAGAATTGCGGGCCGCATCGTCGGCCGCCCACAAAGCGCAGAAGGATGCAGAAACCGCCCGTGATCGGGAGATTTACGAAGCCAAACAGCGCATCGTGGAAGCCCACGCTTCAAACATTTACGCGCTTCAAAAAGCCAAGTGGGAAGCCGACGAAGCGCTGCGCCAGTATCAAAGCGAAACCGCCTCGCATCCGTGGGAAGGCAAGCGGGTGAACCACAAATGGAAGTCCAGCGGCGGGCGCGTGTCGCCGCCGGTGGCCGGGGTGGTCGAAGTGCGCCGGGTGGGAACCGAGTTCCCCGGCAACACGGCCAAGTGGCGCATCCCTGACATGGGCAAGCCGTTCGTGCGGATGCTGAAAAAGGATGGCAGCCCGTCATTGAAGTTTGAAGCGTTCGGAACGGGCGACAATTGGGTGCTGGCCGAGGGGGAGTCCGAATAATGGCCAACGGGTTGAACCGGGATGAGTCGGGCTTCGGCTGGCGGCAGGGCTGCATCTATGAAAACAGCAACGGCACCCCCGAAGATGGCTGGTGGTGGATAGTCGGCAGCAGCCCCGCCCGCGGCCCGTTCGTCACCAAGGCCGAAGCCGTAGCTGACCGCAATCGGGAGCTTCGGCAGGAACGTGACGAATAGCTGTTGACGCGGAACGAGTGTTCCGCTAATCCTTGGGCATCGAAAACGAATCGGGAGTAACAACACCATGACCAAGCGCCGCACCCCGGCCCACGCCGCCGAATTGAACAAGGCCGTGGCTGACATTGAGGAATTCTGGTTCCTGTCGGAAGCTGGAATCCGCGGCCACTTCGCCGATGAATTCGCCCACGAAAATCGGCGGCACAAGGAAGCCATCGAACGGCTGCAAAATTCGGAAGCCGAAACGCTGCGCGCGTTCCGCAAGACGAAGGGGGCCGAGTGATGGCCAAGCGCGCTGAAGCCCTTTCGTTTGGTGATCGCGGGCGATTGCCAGCCGATTGGCACGGCATGTGCAGCAATGAAAGCTGCCTCAAGTCGGCCAATTACACCGTGGAAGGCGTGAAGTTTTGCAAACACCATGCCGCCGATGCGGCCCTTGCCACCCTGATGAATGAGGAGTCGGCATAATGGAAAAGCAGCGTTTCTATCGCGCCGTTTCCCGGCCCATCACGGCCGGGGAACATCAGGGCAAGCGGGTGGTGATGACCTTCCGCGCCGACAACATGACCGAAGCCAGCCACCACGCCGCCCAATGCTTCCGCGACGCGGTGGAGTTCGGGCCGCTGGAAGTAGGGCGACTAAATTTCTTCGGCACCAGTGAGCCGCCCGAAATGGGCAAGCTGCACCTGATGCCGAAGGGCTGGCGGGGAATGTGAAAATGGAAAAGATGGTCACGGTTAAAATCGAGTTAACCGAATCCGAATATGCCTATCTCGAAGCGCGGGCCGCCGGGTTAAGCCAGCACGATGCCCGCCAGCCTGAAGCCGCGGCGATGGCCGGGAAGCGGGGCAGCGCGGCGAAGCAGGCCGCGGCCGAATGGGCGGCCAGCGCCGTGGTTTGGTCGCTGTTTGGCCGAGGCAGAAACGCTTAATCCATATTAACAATGAGGAGTAACGAAGTGAGTGAACGAATTTTGAGCGCCAAGGAAAAGCGCCACAGCCGGACCTACAGCCAGAAGCTAGGCTATCCGGTGCGGATGCTTCAGGAAGAATATTGCTGGCGCTGTGAGCCGCTAGGCGACGAAGCCAACGGCACCGGCGACACGCCCCGCGAAGCGGCGGATTGCAGCCTGTATTCCACCATCCGCCGGGCCGAGAAGGCAGAGCCGAAACTAAATAGGCCGATTCTTTCGATTGTCACTTGACCGGAACGCCGGTTCCGCTATGGTCAAAACATCAACAACGAATCGGGAGAATGAAAATGCCAGCACCAGAAGCAACTGATTGGGCCGGTGGCCGGGTCATCGTGGAGCGCGAAAGCGGCGGATGGGGCCTGACCCATGAACCGGCCGCGGGTGGGGTGTTCGGCTTCGGCTGGAACCAGCACAAAAGCCGGGCCATCACAGAGGCCGAAAAGCGGGCAGCCCGCTTCGGGGCCAAGGTGTTCGTGGAAGTGCCGCCAATCGGGGAGTCCAGCGTTTAACTTGAATTTAACAACCGGCCGGGCAATGGTGCCCGGCCACCAATGGAACCGGGAGTTTAAGACAGTGAAGAAGATTATTCTGGCGGCCGCGCTGGCAAGCGTTGCCGTGCCTGCAATGGCAGCCGACGCCTACAATTTCGCCGCAATGAGCGAAGGCATTGAAACCCGTTATGTGCGGGGCAACATCACCAAGGAACGGGCCGACGAAGTGGCCACCGTTTCAGTCACCCCGAGCGGCGAAAAATGGGGCCGCTACATGTTCACCGTCGCGGTGTTCAACAAGTCGGGCGCGCCCATCAACATCGGCGCAGAGAACGTCACCGCGCAGATGCTAGACGGAACCACCATTGCCGCGCTGCCATCGTCGGAAATCGTGCGCATCGCCCGCAGCCGGGCCGGGTGGGCTTCGTTCGCCACCGCGCTGGCCGGGATGGGCAACAACTATAACACCTACTCGGGCAGCGGCTATTCCAGCGGCCGGGTCGGCAGCACCAGCTACAGCGGCAGCACCTACTTCAGCGGCAGCAGCTACAACGCCACCGCGGCCGCGATTAACCGGCAGCGCACTGACAGCCAGCTTGCCGAAATCCGCAACGGGCTGGACTCGCTGATTGCCAACGTGGGCGAAAATTACTTCAGCACGAACACGCTCAACGATGGCGAAGGCTTCGCCGGTTCGGTCCTCATCGACAAGCTGAAGTTCCGCAAAGCCAAGGGCGAAAAGACATTGCGCCGCCAGTTCATCGTTTCGGTCAACGTCGCCGGGCGCGCCTATCGCTTCCCGTTCGAAGCGACGAAGTAAGCCTAGCGGTGCCGACTCTCGGCAAGGATTTGTGAATAGGGTTTCTCCGCGGCCGTGCCACTCACCCGGTCACGGTCGCGGGCTTCCTTCATCATCTTCCAATGCTCGGCGATGACCCACTTGCAGAACGTCGCGTGCCAATCGTCCATCATGCGCCGCTTCGAGCGCCAGTAGAGCGCGAAGCTTTCGCCGGTGCGGGCATAAAGATCGGTCGGCCATTGCGTCGCGCACTTCCGCGCTTCCGGGGTCAAGTCCTGAATCGCAGGCGGATTCCAGTCTTTCGGTAAATATCCTTTGGGGTGCCTGACCGGCGTTAAGCCGGGCAGGGATTCTTGGTCCCCCTCTTCTTTAGATTCTTTAATGTATTGTTCTGTGTCCCGGCCCTGTCCCGGCCTTGTCCCACTTGCTGTCCCACCGGGTGTCCCATCGGCCAGCATGGCTGTCTGATATTTGTCGTAATTACATATGGTTACGACGATAACGCCTGTCCCACTGTCTGTCCCGATTACTGTCTCGCTTTCGAGCCGTTTTAGCAATCTATGTGTCCCACTCTTTGAGCGCTCGAAGCTGGCGGCCAAGTCGCGCACCGAAATGACAAGCTGCCCGCGCTTCAGGTGGATGACCCTTTCCTTGTAGCGCACGCGGGTGGCCTTCCATGCCGCCTGCGAAACCATCCATGCGAAGAGTCCGGCTTCAGCCCGGTTGCGGAACGCCGGGTGTTCCCACAGCGAACGATGCACCAGAGCATAGCCGCTGTTGTTTTTCATCCCCGCACCGCCTGATATTCGCCGTGCCACTGGCCGATGCCGACGCCGGTTTCCCCGGCCCGGCGCTTGGCAACGATAAACTGGATGCGGCCCCGTTCCAGCGCCATCTGCTCCTGCCAGCTTGCCCACTTGTCGCTGCCCGGCTGGTGATCTTCGCGCTTCAGATATTCTTCCGGCCGAAGCAGGAAGGTGATCGAATCCGCGTCCTGTTCGATCTGGCCGCTGTCGCGAAGGTCGGAAAGCGTCGGCCGGTGGTCCCCGCGCCGTTCAACGTCGCGGCTCAACTGGCACAGCGCCAGCACCGCCACGTCTTCCGACTTGGCCAGCGACTTCAGGCTGCGGCTGACCATGCTGATGGACTCATAGAGCGACTTCTGCGGCCGGTCGGGCTGAAGCAATTGCAGATAGTCCACGATGACCAGCCGAAGCACCTTGCCGCGGGCCGCCAGCCGCCGCTTGTGCTTCCTGACGATGGCCCCAAGGCGGCCCACGGTCGCGCTTGGCAAGTCCTCAATCCAAAGCGGCATTTCCTTCAGCTTGAACACGGTGCGGGCCAGTTCGCGCCGTTGCTCGGCCGTGCAGCGGTTCGCGCTGATCGCGGAGTAGGGCATCTGCCCGGCGGTGCCGTGGAGCATCGAACACGCCAGCCGCCCGCCTAGCTGCGCCGCCCTCATTTCCAAGCTGGCGATGGTCACCCCTTCGCCCTGCGCCGCCACGCCCTGCGCATAGCTCAACGCGGTGGCTGTCTTGCCCATGCCCGGCCGCGACGCCAGAATTGCCAAGTCGCCCGGTGACAGCGGCCCCTGCGCCTTGTCCAGACTAGGGATAATCCCCGACACCACGCCCGGCGGTGCCCCGGTGAATTGCTGGTCGAGATTGGCCTTCACCGCGTCGGCCGCGCTCATCGCTTGGCTGCCGCCTTCGCTGGCCAGCGTGTCGGCAATCGCGCCCTCGACCAGCCCGGCGATGGAATCCATGTTGTTGTTGAAGTCCTCGCAGAGCCGGGAGCAATGGAACAACTGTTCCGCCAGGCGTCGCCGTGCGGCCAGTTCGCCAATCTGCCGGGCAAAGTCCAGCGCGCCCATCACGGCCGCGCCGTTGCCGGTGAGTTGGGCAAGGAAGCCGACGCCGCCCAAATCGTGCAGGGTCGGGTCTTCGTCAAAGTAAGGCTTCAGGGTGACCGGGTTGGCGTCCTGCCCGCTGCCATGAAGCTGCATGATGGCGGCAAAGATGCGGCCTAGCATCGGCTCGGCGAAGTCGGCCGGGTGGACAGCCTCGGCGGCCCGGTCAATCAGCTTGTTGTCCATCATCACCGCGCCGCACAAAGCGGCCTCGGCCTCGACATTGCTGATCGTCGGTGCGGGCACCGAATGCACCACCACCGGCCGCCCGGCATCCCATGTCATGCTGCCACCTTCCTACGCCGCCCACGCCGCGGCCGGGGCACGTCCACCGCTACGCCGTGATCGCTGTAAATCCTGCTGTGTTCGCCCGACCGGATTTGGTGGCCCTGATATTGGAAGGTGACCAGCGGGCAGCCCCACGCCTTGCCCAATGCGTCGTTCAACGCATCCCAATCATCTTCTGTCAGATAGATGGCACGCACTTCCATTTTCCGCGTGGCCATCTTTTCCAAGCCCGCATCCAGCCGGGTCAAAATTGCTGCCCGGCCCATTTTTGCACCTTCACTTTCGCTGTAACTGTCGCGCTATTTCACTGGCCAGCTTCAGCACGCTGCGGGAGATCGCACCTTCCAGCCGGTCACCGGCAAGGCCGGTTTCGTGCCGCAGAAAGCGGCGGTCAATTGGGCGGTTGTCCCGCCATGAACGCTTGATTTCCGCGGTGATCGCGGCATCGACATAGGGGCCGTTCATTGGCTCGACTCCAATATCAGCACCACCCGGCCCCGGCCGCGGTCCAGCCCGCCCCATGTCACCGGCTGCAAGTCGAACAGCCCATCGTCGCAGTTGAGCGCCGACGCGATTCCATCCCGCGCCGACTTCATGGCCGCGACAAGGTTATCGTCATCCCGGCCGCGGGTAACATCGGGGTGGGCCTCAATCGTCAGCTTCATGCGGCTGCCATCATGCTGGTGGCCGGGGGGGATGACAGTTTTTGTCGCCCAGAAGGCTTCGAGCTTGGCTTTCTTCGAAGCCTTGTATTTGTCGCTCCAATGCGGCCGTGCGTTCGGCCAGAGGCTCGGCACCGGCCAGCCGACTTCGATGCGGAATGGGCCGGGCATCAGATGCCAGCCTTGCGGCGGCGGTAGTTGCGGGTGATCTTCCGGCGGCAGATGCGGCACCGTGCGCCGCCCTTGCCGACCGTCTGCGTGTTCGCTTCAGTCTTGGGATGGCCGCAGGGCCATTTCGCACCGTCCGGGGCCGGTTCCGCCACGTCATACTGGCGCGGCCAATAGTCCCGGTGTTCCTTCACCGGGCGCACCCCGGCCGAGTCAATTGTTTCGGCCCATTACGCGAGTCAATTATTTGCGTTACTAACTTTCGTTGGGGAGCGCATCGGGTGCCGGGGAATCGGGCAGCGAGAAAAGCGTTATGACCAGTTACGTGTTCTACGAGTCCGAAGCCGCCAGCATCGAAATCGCTGACGGGCTGGTGGCGATTACCCCCAAGGCGTTCCCGCATGGGTTCATCATGCCGGTGGCCGCCTTCCATGAATTCTGCATCCACGGCTGCGACGCCGTTGACGCATGGGAAGCCGAAGCTGCGGCTGCGCTGCTGTCCGACGCGCCCATTTTCGAGCGCCGCCACAAAGAGGCGGAACCGGCCGACCATTAGGCCGCTTCCCGGTAGGTGGCCATGTAGGTGCGCACCTTGCGCTCGGTGGCAGAGCGAAGTTCCCGGCCAGCCCGCAATTGCACCACCAGATGAATGTCGTTGAGCGCTTCCCGCCCGAACCTAGTCAGGCTCATGCCGTGCGTTTCGATGAACGCTTCAATGTCGGCCAGAAGCGGATTCATAATCCAATTTAGTAGGAGTGATTATCCACTCATGTCAAATTTCGCTCGTTTGCGGGATTCGAGCGAAATCTTGCCTATTTCAGAATCGACTCCTTTGGCGTAACTAGGTCACTCTTTTGTCCGATGAATGAGTCGTGGAGTCGCAATGAACGAAGTGGTTGATATTCAGGCAATTCGGCGAACCTTGCAGGCGCACATGGACAGAGCCGGGCTAAAGGGGAAGACGCTTTCCCGCATGGCCGGGCTGAACGAGTCGGCGGTTAGAGACATAATGGTGACCGTGGATAATCCCGGCATCGCCACCCTGCTTTCACTGGCCAGAGCGCTAGAAGTTTCGCCCGCAACCCTCTTTGGGGGAACCGTTCCGGTAGCGGGTTTGATTAATGGAAATGGCGAAATTCTGCCCATAATGCAGGATGGCGAACCGTTGCAGAGAGTCCCTCGGCCGCCTGAAGCGGTAGGTGAGTTACTAGCTTACAAGGTCATCGGAACCGGGCTGATGCCAGCCTACCGAAGTGGCGACGTGATCTATTGCACTCGTAACCCCGGCGCGATTCAGGATGATTTCGAAGGGGAAGAGTGCGTTGTGCAGCTTGCCGGGTCGGGTGCAATCCTGCTCCGAACGCTCACCTTCACGGCCATCAAAGGTGTATTTAATTTGCATTCATTCAAAACGGCTGAATTGCAAAATATTCCGCTGGCGTGGGCGGCCCCGGTGCTGTTCGTGATGAGAAAGCGGTTAAATCAGCGGCATTTGCTACCAGAGTGATATTTCGCCCTATATATTGACGCAGAGCGATAAAAGCGCCTAACACTTTTCCGCCGGGAGAAGGTTAGGAATGAGCCTGCCTAAAAGCCGATACAGCAACCGCAAGGGCAAGCCCGCGCCGCCACGTGGCCCGGCTTATGACCCCGAGACTCCAGCGCCCGGCTTCTACCGTATCAGGCTCAACCGCAGCGGCCCGTTCGTGGCCGTGCGCATCTGGCTTGGCCATCCCGTTGACCCCGACACCGGCGAAGAATTGAGCGAACGCGGGATGCGCTGGCAATGCCAGCTAAATGGCGTCCAGTTCGTGCCCATCGAAGACTATTGGCCGGGCTGCGCCCGCGTTCCGATCAGCGAAGCCGAGCATGCGCGCATCTGCCAGTTGAGCGCGACGATGAACCCGCTTCATCCCTACTATGACCCACGCCGGAAAATGGACCGGCTGAAATCCCCCATGCCGTTCTAGGAGCGCCGCCATGTCAGCCAAGCCCTTCCCCGATATGCCAGATTGGCCGGACAAGGCCCCGCCGCCGATGGGCCATAATGCGCCGCCGCTGGAAGAACGGCTGACGCTCGAATTCGAAGAAGCGTTGCGGGTGAAGGGGCTGGATGCCCGAGTGGCTGAAATCACCGCGGCCGCCGGTCGCGCGCCGGACGTGACCGACGAAGACGCCGCCGGGAAGGTCGGTGATCTACTGGCGCAGGCCAAGGAAGCCGCCAAGGCGGTGGAAGCCGAACGCGAAGTTTTGAACCGGCCGCTGCTCAATGCGCAGCGCACGCTGAAGGCCAAGGCTGACGGGCTGGTCGCGCCGATGCGGGTGGCCATGATTCCGCTTCAGGACAAGCTGGATGAGTTCATGGCCGACCATGCCACGGTGCATGGCGACATGGGGGCGCGCGTAGGCAGCAAGGAAAGTTGGGAATTCAAAGTGGTCGATTTCGGCAAGCTGCCGAAGTCCATCCGCACGCATCCGACCGTTTTAGAAGCCATCGACAAGGTAATTCGGGCGCTGGTTAAATCCGGTGAACGAAAGATTGCCGGGGTGCAAATATGGCCGGTGACAAAGGCCAATGTTCGCTAGGAGTAGCCAGATGAATGACCCCACCACAGCAACCACGGGCAAGGCACTGAAGCCATTGGAAATTATGCGCGCCGATCTGGAATTGCGCGCCGAAGAATTCAAAATGGTGCTGCCATCCCATATCAACCCGGCCAAGTTCCAGCGCACCGCCCTGACCGCGGCGCAGGCCAACACGGCGCTGCAAAGCTGTGACCGGCGGAGCTTCATCACCGCCTGCATGAAGGCCGCGCAGGATGGCTTGCTGCCCGATGGCCGGGAAGCCGCAATCGTGCCGTTCAACACTCGGGTGAAGACTGCGAAGGGCTGGCAATCGCTGAAGCTGGCGCAATACATGCCGATGGTGTGGGGGCTTCGGAAGAAAATCCTGCAAAGCGGTGAAATCACGGACCTTTTCGCGTCGGTGGTTTATCGGCAGGAGTTGGAAGGCGAAAATCCGCGCTTCATCTATGAGGAAGGGGCGAACCGCACGCTGCGGCACCGGCCCATCCTTGACCCTGATTTCGCGCCCACTGACGATGATATTGTGCTGGCCTACTCGGTCGCCACCTTCGCCAACGGCTATCAGTCATTCGAAGTGATGCGCCGCCACGAAATCAATGCCGTGCGCGACACGTCGCAAACCGGGGCTGAAGGCAAGACTGACAACAAGGGCAACCCGATCAACCCCAAGGGGCCGTGGGTCGATTGGTTCGCCGAAATGGCGAAGAAGACGGTGGTGCGGCGGCATAGCAAAACGCTGCCGCAAAGCGGTGATATTATTGCCGATGTTGAAGCCGATGATATGGATTTCGCCGCCAAGTCGGCCGCCGCCCTGCTGGATAGCCGGGCACCCGATGAGCCGGAAAATATTGAGGAAGAGGAACGCTTTGACCCCGACACCGGCGAAGTGATCGACACGGCCGAAGACACGCCGAAGGATGAGCCGAAGCCGGACGAGAAGAAGGCACCGGAAGCGCCAAGCCATGTCGATGCCAGCGACAATGACCCGCCAGAGGCAGAGCCGGAACGCGACGAATTGGGGGTGACCATTGACGATGCCGAACACAAGGCGCTGGCAGAGGAATATATCGGCCGGGCCAAGTCGGTCGAATTTCTGGCCGATTTGAGGAAGTTGCAGCGCGACGCTGAAATGGATTTGGCACAGATGCCAGAGCATATCTCGGCCTGCGTAGACACCGAATTTGAACACGCCAGAGAGCGACTGACGAAGAAGTGAAAGCCGAACGCGCTGCGCTGATGCCCGATTGGCCCGCCCGCATGGGTGAGGACATGGCGGCCCTCTACCTAGGGATTTCCCCGGCGCACTTGCGCGAGGGCTATCAGCACGGCCGCTACCCCCACCCCATCCATGACGGGCGGCGCATTTTTTGGGCACGCAAGCAACTGGATGATTTCGTGGCCGTGCAGTTCGGGCTGCACGAAACGGTTAGGAAAAACACGTGGGATTAAAAAGAAACTGCTTGCGGCAGAACAACCGTTCCGCTACTCGTTCGGAAGCTGGAGTCGAATCGTCGGCTCTAGCGAACGAACGGGAGAAACCAGTGCCTACGTTGCAACTACCGAAGAAGGTGACCACCCGCGCCAACAAGGATGGCACGGTGCGCCTTTATCATCGCCTCATTGTGCGTGACCCGGTGACGGGCAAGCGCAAACCAGAGTATCGCCGCCTGCCGGATATATTCTCACCCGACTTCGCCACGAAGCACGCCATTGTCGTGGCCGCGGTAGAGGCCCCTTCCCCGGTCCTGCGCCACGCGCCGGGCAACGGCACGATTGCCGCGCTTATCCGTGAATTCCGGCCGGTGCTGGCAAAGAAGCGCGGGAAGAATGGCAAGCCGCTGGCCCCGGCCACGGTGCGGGCTTGGAACCAATATCTGAAGCAGATTGAAGCCGACCACGGCAACAAGCTGGTGGCCGACATGCGCAAGTCGCACGTCAACACCATCCGCAACGAATTGGCCGACACGCCCGGCAAGGCCAACAACTACATCACGAAGTTGAGTGGCCTGCTGGAATTTGCGGTCGATATGGAGTGGATTGATTCCAATCCCTGCCGCGGCGTCGAGAAGATCGAATTGGGCGAACATGACCCTTGGCCCGCTGAAGTGGTGGAACAAGTGCTAGGCGACGCCGACGATGTGCTGCGCTTCGGCATCGTCACCGCGCTTTGCTCGGGGCAGCGCATCAGCGACATAATCTTGATGCGGGAAGATTGGATTAAAAGCCGGGATGGCAGGCCGTGGATGGTAGTCCAGAAAAGCCAGAAAACGGACACCACCGCCCGCATCCCGATGCACGCCCGCTGGCTGGCTGAAATGGCGTCGCTGAAGGCGAAGCGGGAACAAGAGAAGGTCGAAGCCATCACCCTGATCTATGACCATCAGGGCCGCGCGCTGCGCCATACTGACCCGCTGCAATCCCGGCTGCGCAAGCTGATGCAGAAGCAGGGTCATGTTGATGAAAAGGGGTTGCCGCTCTACAGCTTCCACGGCTTGAGCAAAAACGCCATCTGCTACCTACTTGAAGAAGGGCTGACGGAAGAACAAGTCAGCGCCATCGTCGGCAAAACGGTGGAAACCGTGCGCTACTATGGCAAGGAACAGAAGAAGTGGATGCTGGCCGATGGTGCTGCTGCAACCGTCTTTGGCGGCTCAATTGAGCGCCTGATGGTCGGGGAGCAAAACAAGGCAAAGTGACACGCGGGCAGAAAAGTGACACTTGGTAGTGAATTGAAACTGGAAAAATGGTTGAATTTCAACGCGATAGCACTAGCTATCAATCCCTCTTTATTTAGCGGCGAACCGCATTTTTCCTTATATTTCAATGCCGCGTGTCACTTTTCACCCCTTTTGAGCGCCAAGTCTTTCCAAGGGGTTAGACTAAAAGTGACACGCCATTTGGGGTCGAAAAATGGGCAGATGGACCGTCTATAAAGTGCGCAGCCTGCATAACGGTGGCGCAGGGCAAAGCCTCGAAAAATTAGGCATGGTCGAAGCCCCGAGCTTTAACGCTGCCCGGCTGCTGGCGCTGGCCGAGTATGCCCACCAAGCTGACATGGACTTGCCCGGCCGCGGCATCACGATTGTTGAGGCTTGCGGGCAACTAGCGATTTGACACGGAACGCATGTTCCGCTACCTATAATTCAGCGATTCGGAACACACGTTCAGGACGCGAACCGGGAGAATTGAAATGGCATTTACACTGATACCAGAGCCGGTCGGGTTTGAGCCGAAGCGGCGTTTTCCGTGCCCCGAGTTTCGGATGGACCCTTGGCTGCCGCCCGCGGAACATGCGGAGTTGCAGCGCCGGGCCGCCGCGGTGGGCATCACCACCCGCGAATATGCAATGCAGGCCGTTCGGTTTGCGATGGCGCAGGAGCGCGCGGCATGAAGTCGCTGGTATTGAGCGAAGCCGACGCGCGGCTGCTGGCCAAGGCACTGGCCGCGCAATGGGCGCAAGCGCGGGTTAGGCAGGCGTCGGATAGGCCCGGCACAATCGGGCACCCCTTTAACGCCGTTCGAACGCGGGCAGAAAAATACCGCAAGGACAACGCCGCCAAGGCCAAGCTGTTTGGCAAGGTGCTTGTCCAGCTTGGCTACGCTTTGCCGGAACCGAATGTCGAATTTTTCGCGCCGCCGCTTACCGAAGCGCAAAGGGCGGCCGACTACTACAAGGGCATGAAGTGGAGTTACGTTTCGGGCCGCTCGGTCAATGAGCAAGCCCGCATGATTAAGGAAATGGGACTATGAATCTTTTGACACCCGAACAAGTCAGGGAAGCGCGGGCAGCGCTTGGCATGACGCAGCAGCAGCTTGCCGACGCGCTGCTGCTGGACTCGAAATACTCGCGCGACACGGTTCGGAATTGGGAGAACGGCAACCGCCGCTGCCCCGGTCCTGAATCGGTGGCCATCCAGTTGATGCTGAAGGTGCATCGGCCGAAGAAGGCGAAGGCGGCATGAGCGATGAAGGCTGTGGCCTGCTTGTCGTTGTCGTCGCCGGGGCCTTCCTGCTGGTTGCGGTCGGTGCGCTGCTGCACATCGGCTGGAACCTTATCTAGCCGCAAGGTGCTGAATTCGCTTGACTCGCCGGGGGGTTAAATCCCCATAATCGACTCCTAGAGGCATTTAACCGGAAGGATACCCCGCAATGGCTTCTACAGTGGCAACGCGCTCCGTTAATCTGGCACCCACGCCCGTCAGGGCCAAACCCTATGTCCCGCCCAAGCCGTTCCAGCCGCCCACGCAAGTCAACAAGGCATGGAGCAAGCCGACACGAACGCCGCCCAAGGCGAAACCGGCCGCGCACGAATACCCGTCATACGGTGGCCCTGACAGCGCGGCCTTTGCCGCGTCGCCGCTGCTCAATCCCAAGGAATTGGATAGGATTCTCGAAGTCGCGCCGTTCGTGCGCATCGAGTTCGAAAGCGAAAAGAAACTGATGAGCTTTCGCGCCAATCTCTATGCGGTGAATGTGCAGGGCAAATTCCGCTATGCCACCCGCCGCGAAGGTTGGACCGGCCTAGTTATCATCCGCATGAAATGAAGCTCGTCCATTACCGCCTTTTGCCTGACCATAGCGTTGAGCCGGTCGATGTTAGCAGCACCGAACGGCTCATGTCGTGGGCGCAGGAATGGGGCGGTATGGATAAGCGGGTGGCGTTCACCGAAGTTGCGCCGGGCATCACGGTTTCGACCGTGTTCCTAGGCATCGACCATAGTTTCATGCGGCACGGCCCGCCGCTGCTGTTCGAGACTATGGTGTTCGATGATTACGGCAGCAATGATTGCTGGCGCTATGCCACTTGGGATGATGCCGCCGCCGGACATGAAAGCGTCGTGAAGGGGCTGGAAAGAAGTATCGCCAAGCTGCCGAAAAAGGTTATCCAGACACCATAGCTGGCCGGGCCTTCTCCCCTAACCCCGGCCCGGCCAGCTTCCCCCTCCGCACCACGATAAAAGCCAATTTCCGGCCCCTACAGCGCATTGCCGCTGAAATGGCCACCGGACAGCCTGAAACACTGGAAACGCATCCTACGGGCTGGAAATGCGCCCTGTTGGCTATTCCAGCACGGCATTCAGCAGCACTAGCACCGCGAATATCCAGATCAGCGCAATACAAGCCAGCACAACGCGCATCACAATGGCCCGCCTAGCCGCCATCGTCCTGCCTGCGGCTGTTATGAATTTGCGCCGACAAGGCCACGCCAAGCAACCCGATAAGGCCGCCGATTGCTTCGTGGAAGCCGACGCCCTGAAGGTCGATGCCACGCATCTTGGCCCATATCGCCAGCCCGCTTAACGCCACAATCGTGGCCAGCAATCCTAGCCAAGCGATGAGAACGGCGGTGCCGCGTGTCACGGCGCAATCAGCCCATGGGCGCGCAACGCCGCTAGGATGGAATTCACCGTGCCGTCGCTGGCATGATTGGCAATCGCCGCTGCCTGTGCCCCGATCACCTTCACCCCGTTGACCTTCAGCGACTTGCCAGCGGGAAGGTTGAGGCCATCGGCAAGGGTGTGGCAGATAATGTCATAATTTTGCTCAATCCTGACAACGCCAATGCCATTGACTTCCACGGCGCTGCCGGGGCCGCCGCTAACAAAGCCGATGCGCGCCCCGTCCTGATTGAGCATGAAGCCGGGATAGACGCCGGGGGCCTTGCTGTTGATGGTCAGGGCCGGGTTGCCGTTGCCCTCCACGACAACACTGTTCGTATTGAATTGGGTGTTGCCGTTTGTCTCAAATCCCTTCGGTGCCCGCAACAAGTCGCTGTTGCCAAGCAAATGGCCGCCATATTGCGAACCGTCGAAATTAACGGCGGTCATCAGGCCGCCAAGCACGATGGTCTGGCCTTGGAGTTGCAACGGGGCCTGCCCGGTTTCCCGATAGTGGCCGAAGATCGAAGTGAAACTGGAAGCCCCTTCCACGCGGATGGGGCCGCCGCTCTGCCATGTCATGCCCGCAACCCATGCCGGGCGCTCCGGTGTCGGGCCGCCATCGGTTACATAGCCCCACCATGTGTTTGCGGCGTTGGTGCCGCTCGGGGCATTGGCGGAAGCGCCCGCTTCCTGATTTGGCAGGACATAATAAATCTTGCCGCCATAGGAGCATTGCGTTTTGGTAAAGACGGTGACGCCGCAATTGGTGAAGTCACCGCCCATGATCTGACTGCCAAGCGTGTTCAGCAGCCAGCAGCCATAGCGCCGGGCCGACACCACCTGTGGATTGGTCAAAAAGGCGTTGTTGCTGTCGGCACCCTTGAAATACCAGCCGTTCCTGACGTTCTGCACAAAGCAATTCTCGAAGATCGCGCCGTTCACATTGTTGCCGGGGTCATCCCATGTGTTCGAGTAAAAGCCATCGCCTTCCATGTTGTTGATAAACACGTCGCGGATGGTGGCCTTGATACGCAGATGGATGCCGTGATTTTCGGCATTGGCCCCGCCGCCGTAATTGCCTTGCAGCACCAGCCGCTCAATGATGGAACCGGCCGCGCTATAGCCCCGGTCGGCCTCGGTGCCGTTCGCCCCGGTGGTGCCGCTGGCCTGCAAGCGGATGATGGTCGCCGTGCCGCGGATGACGGTGACGCCGCCGGTCGGGCCGCCGCCGCTTTCCCCGGCGAAATTGCATGTATGTTTGAAGTCGAGCGTGTTGCCGCCGATGAAATAGGCACCCTTGGGCAGCAGGATGGGCGGCCCGCCACGGCCATAGCCATATAGCGTGCCGGTCAGCCGCAGCGCTTCGGACAGATTGATGGCCCCTTGGATGGCCGCATAGTCATTGGCTACATCGTCGCCCACCGTGCCGAACCAGCGCGCATCGAACGGCCCGCTGAACGCCCGAACCCACGCCCCGGCCACGCCGGTTGGCGACGAAGTAGGAGCGACATAGATGCCCTGCCGCGGGTCGGCCGTGACCTTGGCCGAAAGGTTGCTGCCGTCGAACACGAACAAGCCTTCGCGGCCCTTTTCAACCAGAATGCGGCTCATGCCCGCCACCGGGTTAGGCGTGGCCGCCAGTTCGGCGCGGGTGGCGCAATCGCTTACATCGCCCGGCGGTCCCTGCGGCCCCGGCGGCAACGGCCCGACTTGGATAAGCTCACGGTAGCGAAGCTGCCCGCCATAATGGACTTCGAGCGAATAAGGGGCATCGGCCGCGTTGAAGTAGAAAATACCGTCTTCGTCGCTGGCCAGTGGATTGGCCAGTGCCAGCCCGTCATCGTCGGTCATCGCGGCATTGTCGCCATCGGCTTCGAACACCCAAATCTCGGCATTCGGAACCGGGTGCAAATGCTCGTCTAGAATCTGGTCTTGATAGCGGGTCATCAGGCGGTCCCCGAAATATCGACAAAGACAAGTCGCAGGGTGATGTTGCGGGTGACGGTTTGGCTGAAGCCCGCCGCGTCGGTGATGACGCCCTTCCAGACGCCGGTAGCTTCATCGTCCCCGTCGAGCATGGCGCTGAATGTCGGGTTGGCGATGGCCGCGTTATCGACGCCAATGCGAATGTCGCCGGACACCCTGCTCCAAGCGATGATGATGGGCGGCTGCCCGCCGACAATCGTTAGCACCGGCGCGGTGACGCTAACGGTCTTCGACGCCCCGCTAGTCCACTTCGAAGCCATCAAATCATCAGTTACCGGCGTAACCAACATTGTCGTGGATTGGTAAAAGATGCGCAGCGCGCTGGTCGCGTCGCGGATTTGGCCTGACTTGATTTCGCGCATGGTGCCGCCTGCATCGCGCATCTGCATTCCGGCGATGGTGCGTAGCGCGCTGCCCGCGTCCCTGATGGCCGCGCTCATGTCAGTAGGTCAGCCAAATATCGCCGGGCTGGCTGGTGGGGTCAGCAGCCCCGGCGGCGGTCAGGAAGACACGGCCGGAAGTCAGCCCGGCGGCGGAGTGGTAAAGGTGGCTGCCCGCGCCGGTGCGGGTGATGTTGCCGGACACGCTGCCGCCGATGGCTGGCAGGGGGTCGGGAATGCCGGTGGCCGACTTCAGCGCCGCCTGATTGGCCAGCGTCAGCAGGCCGCGGCCGTAGGCGGTGGTGGCAAGCGCGGCGATGGCGGTAAGGTCGGCGTCTAGCGGCTGATAGCTCGGGGCGACGCCACCAACATCGGCCGCCGAAGCAATATATTCGACCAGCACCCCATCGGCGTCCTTGATGGTCATGGAGTAGTTGGCCTGCGTCAGGAAGGCCATGCTTGGATTCTGGCCGTTGACGATCACCCCGCCCAAGGTGCGCAGCGGTTGCGCGGCCTGCACCGTCAGCGCGTTGTCCCAATATAGCTGGTAGCGGTTGGCCGGTGTTTCGGGATTGGTGTTCGGAGCGCCCACGTAGATGAACCCGGCATCCAGCAACGCGCCGCGGCCATCTAGGAACAGCGGAAGGGGATTCACAACCTTGGTCATGGGCAAAGGATAGGCAAACCGGCCATCCTTCGCGTTTGAACATTTGCGGGCCGCTACCGCGCCGCTGCGGTGGCCGGTTCACGCTCCTGCGGCGCTACCGTGTCGGTGATGCCGCTGGCCAGCTTGTCGCGCAATCCGCTGGCCTCGGCGGCAATGCTCGGTTCCACCGCAATGACCTTATCAAGCAGCCGCAAATGGGTCATCAGATTGGCCTTCGTCGGGGTCGCGCCAGCCTTGGCTGCGCCGTTCAACATTTTCTCGTAGCCAATCATCCAGCGCACCATCTTCGGACTCGTCATAAATTTGGCCGCGCCATAGGTGCCCGCGGTCTGCGCTATCAGGCCAAGCACGCCGCCCGCCCATAGCCCGCCCATGCCCGCCAAGGTCATCCCGGTGTTGGACACGTTGCGGGTGCCGCGGTTGGCCGCAATGTCGCCAATCGCCCCGGCGAAGTCATCCAGATTGGTGCGCAGTTCCTTGTCGCCCGCGCCGAAAATCAGGTTTTTCATGTTCGGCGTCATGTCGGCATAATTCTGCATAAAGGTCTGCGGATTGAATACCCGGCCTTCGCTGTTGCGCGGCTGGCCCATCAGCCGAACCAGCCCGTTGGCGACTTCGCCGCGCTCGGTATTGGGCAGCGATTTCCAAAGGTCATGGACTAGGTTTTCGTCGCTGCTGCCCTTGCCCGACTTGATGATTTCCTGAACCCGCTTCGCAGTTTCTTCCACCGTCATCTTGCTGTCGTCGCCAAGCAGTTGTGTCAGGGAATCGTCAATCCGGGTCTGCCCCTTGCGATAAAAGTCATTGGCCTTTTGCCAAGCCCGCAGCGCCTTTTCCCCGCGCGCCCCGGCGGTCGCTTCCATGTCCTTGGACAGCGCCGCGTAAAGCTGGCGCAATTCGCTTTTCATCGGGCTGTCGCTGAATCGCGCTTCGCCGATTTCTTCGCCGATGCGGGTGCGGAATTTCTTTAGGTCTTCCCATGATAGGCCGCCGCCCACTTCGCGCTCACCGGGCTTCAGGCCAAGCGTGCGCTTCACCCCGGCCATTTCGCCGGTGTGTTCAAGCTGCTGCACTTCCGGGGTGAGCGCGGCCAGATATTCATTCAGCTTCGAGTTTTTCAGCGCCGCGGCCAGTTTCGGGTTGCTGCTGAATTGCGAAGTGATTTCCTGCAAGGCACCGCGCGTATTGTCGAGCGTGGCCTTGAACCGCCCCGGAATCGGGATGGCATCATAGGCTTGCCCGGCGCGGCGCTGGAAACGGTCAATCCAGCCCTTTGCGCCTTTCTGGACAGCTTGGCCGACACCGCGGAAGTCAGTTGTTCGGCCATAGGTGCCAGCCACTTTGTCAACCGCACTGGTAACTTGCTGACCTAGGCCCTCGCGGGCTTCGTTCATCACGGTGGCCGCGCCCGGTTGAACATCGAGAATCCGCTCAACCGCCTTGCCGCTCATCCCGGTCACGTCGCCAATCGACAAATCCAAGCCGTGCCGCTGGCCGCGGTCATAGCGTTCGGCCGCGGAAAGCTTGGGCGGCGGAAGGCCGCCGGTGGCCCCATCCAGCGGGCTGGCGGCGGCACGGGTGGCAGCGCGGTTGGCAGCGCGCGTATTCAGTGCTTCCAAGCCGCGCTGGCCAAGGTAGCCCGTAGCTGCGCCGGTGGCTGCCCCGGTCAGCACGTTGGCCGGTATGTCGCGCAAGGATTCCGAACCGCCTAGGCCGTAGGCCGCGCCCATCCCGCCGCCATATCGCATCGCCTGCCCGACGCTGCGCACTTCGCCCATCGGCATCAGCAGGCCGCCGCCCAATTGCCCGGCGAGATAGCCGTAGGGGTCTTTTTGCTGAAGGCCCGCAATCACGGCGTCGTTCATCCGCTTGTTGGCCGCATAGCGGTCGCCAACGGAACCTTCCCCGGCAAGCGCCTCGGGTATCGCACTGGCGGCTGCGCCTAGCTTGTTGAGGCCGCCGAACGTCCACGAATCCATCGCGCCCGCAACCTTGCCGCTGCCCTCTTGAACGGCGGCATCGACCTTGGCCTGTTCCTCGGCGCTTAACTTCGGCTCATTCTCCTGCAAGCCGCCAAGGTAGAGCGACTTTTCGCCGGTGCTGGTGTTGACGTGGGTAACGGTCCCTTGTTCGTCGCGGGCCACTACCCATGTGTCGCCGTTATCGTCCTTCCACGTATAGCCGGGGGTGGCGAAATTATCGTCTTTGCCCGCTTCGCCCTGCGTCGGCTTCGGTTCTTCCAGTTCCTTGCCGCTGTTGATCGCATCCAGTGTTTTTTGCGCCTCGGGGGAAAGGAATGTGTCATCCCGCCCACCTAGGCCCATGCCCGCGCGATACTGGTCTTGCAGCGCTTCCAAGCGGCTATTGAGCAACCCGCTGATGTTCTTAATCGTCGCCCGCTTCTGTTCCTCGCTGGCGTCCGGGGTAAGTTCCTTGATGTAGCGCTGAATATCGGCTTCCGCGCCGCCCGAACCGCGATAAACCGCGGTCAGTTCGCCCGCCAAGGCGCTGGCCGTGGATTCATAGGTGGTCGGCCCTGCGCCGCCCACTTCGGTGGTCAGGGTGTTGGCAACCGCGTTGAGCCGCGGGGACATGCCGCTCCATGTGCCGCCAATCTGGCTGTATAGCTGCCCCAAGTGGCCGATGGCGGTGTTGAGCGCGCGAATGTTTTTGCCCGCGGTGCCGACATTGAAATCCCGGCGGGTGGAAACCCGGCTGGTATAATTGGCTTCATCAAATCCGGGGTCATAGTTGGCGACGTGCGCCAGCATGTTCTGCCAGTAGGGCGCTCGCAGCGCGGCCCCGGCCGGGAACGCCTTGCGGCCTTCGCTCAATGCCTTGACCATCGCCGCGGTCGGCGCGTCGAGTGTCTTTATATATTCGTCGCCGGTCAGGTCGCTGGCCTCTACGTCACCGCCGCTCACATCGGCCGGGCCGCCCCTGATTGGCCGCACCGCGCCGGGCCGGTCGGGGTCGGGTTCGTAGTTGGGCGGAATATCCACCCGGTCAGGCTTGCCTACGTAGATTTGGCCAGCCAGCGGGCCTTGCGTTACCGGCGTCGCCACCGCTCCACCGGCCGCGGGCGCGTTACCGCCGGGGATAAGTTCGGCAAAATAGTTCTGGCCGCCGGGCATTACAGTTGCACCCCTGCTTGCGCGGCCTTGGCCCGCACCGCCTCGGCATTGGCACCGGCGGCAATGGCGGCCGCGGCGTCGGCACGAATACGCGCTTCATCCAATTGTTCGGCTTGGCCAAATACGTTCTGGACATACTTCTGCGTTTCGGCCGGAAGGTGGTTCAACCAACCGGTCGGGCCGCCCTTTTTGAGTGCCCGGCGCATCCGCGCTGGCCCGCCATTGTAGGCGGCAACGGCCATCGGGATATTTCCGAAATCCTGCACCTGTTTTGCAAAATAGGCTTTGCCAAGCTTGCGGTTGTAATCGGCATCGGTCGCCAGCCGTTTCAGGTCGAATTTTTCACCCGCCAGCCGTGCGGCTTCCGGCCCGGTGCCCGGCATGACTTGGGCGATGCCAAGCGCGCCCTTCGGTGAGCGCATGGTTTTGCCACGGCGGTCGAATTGCCGCCCGTTGGTTTCTACTGTCA
>QHMY01000071.1 GCA_003218305.1 Verrucomicrobiota bacterium | reverse complement strand
TGGGAAATGGGTTCCTCACCCACCATGCACTCGTTCCTCATTAACATGGGAATTAAGAAAGGAGGGTACTGTTGGCAATTTGCCACCGAGCTGCTCCTCCGACTTGATGCGCAAAAGCTGAAAACGATCGATCTTCATTGGGGCGAATCGGATCCGGGCACCGACACCGAGCACAACGTCATTGTGGTCACCGCTCGCGGTCAGCCTTTCGAGCAGGGCATCATGTTGGATAACTGGCGCCGCTCGGGCCACCTCCTCTGGGGAACATTCGATGGCGACCCCGACCACAAGTGGCGGGAAAACAGAAATGCCATGACGAGCCGGTTGCCGCGACGGGCGGCCACGGTCGATCACGGGAAAAAGGAAACAAAGCCCAGTCAGACTCCAAAGACCCAATCGAAGAACTGAGGGAGCCTTCCTAGTCCGTCGTCGCTTTCTCCGCGCCTAACCCGGTATTCGCGCGCACGCTCAGCTCCGCAAACCTTGACTCCGCGCGAGGCTCCCGGCTGAGCAAGGTTCCCAGAATCGCCCCAAGAAATCCCAGCGGAATGCTGAGGATGCCGGGATTTTCCAGCGGGAAGATCGGCGGATGTTGAATCAGATGCCGAGCCGCGCCGACGACTCCCGGCGGATCGACTTTCATGATACTCGGGCTGATGATGATCAACGCGAGCGAAGCCACCAGCCCCGTGGCCAACCCGAGGACCGCGCCCGTCGTGTTGAACCGCTTCCAGAAAAGGGACAGCACGATTACCGGCAGATTTGCCGATGCCGCCACCGCAAAAGCGAGGGCGACCAGGAAGGCGACATTCGCGTCCTTCCCCAGCAGGATCGCAACCCCGATTGCCACTGCGCCCACCACGAACGCGGTAATCCGGGCCACGCGCACCTCTTCGCCCGGCCTTCGCTCCGTCCCCCTGTGAATCACGGCGGTGTAGAAATCGTGCGCGAAAGAAGTCGACGCGCTGATCGTTAGGCCGGCCACCACCGCCAGGATCGTGGCGAACGCAATTGCGGCGATAAAGGCAAAGAAAATGTCGCCCGCGAGCGCCTGGGCCAGAAGCGGCGCACTCATGTTGTTGCCGCCGCTCACCGCAATCTGGTCGCGGCCGACGATCGTCGCCGCGCCGAAGCCGAGAAACGTCGTCATAATGTAGAAGGTCCCAATGAGGACCATGGCCCAGACCACACTCACCCGCGCGGTCTTCGCATCGGGCACGGTGTAGAATCGGACCAGGATGTGCGGCAATCCCGCGGTGCCGAACACGAGCGCCATGCCGAGCGAGATCAGGTCGAGGGCACCGTGATTGGCCGGGGTGTAGCGGAGGCCCGGCTCGAGAAAGTTCTTCGTCACGAGCACTCCCTTGTCGTGATAGGTCACATGGGTCACGGCTTCGAAAAAATTGGCCAGACTCCAGCCGAAATGTTTCAGCACGAGCAGGCTGAGCAGAATCGTTCCCGCCATCAGCAGAATGGCCTTGATGATCTGCACCCAGGTGGTCGCAAGCATTCCTCCAAACACGACGTAGATGATCATCAGAATCCCCACGCCAATGACGGCCATCTCATAACTCACATGAGAGCTTCCCAACAGGAGCGTGACCAGAGCGCCCGCGCCAACCATCTGCGCAATCATGTAAAAAGTGCTGACGGTGAGCGTGCTCAGCGCCGCCATGGCTCGGACCGGCCGGGGATTCAACCGGTATGCCAGCACATCCGCCATAGTGTACTTGCCTGCGTTGCGTAGCGGCTCCGCCACCACCAGCAGCACGGTCAGGTACGCAACCAGCCAGCCGACAGAGAACATGAAGCCGTCGTAGCCGAAGAAGGCGATCAGTCCCGCGATGCCGAGAAACGAAGCGGCGCTCATGTAATCGCCGGCCACCGCCACGCCGTTTTGCCAGCCGGTGATCCGGCGGTTGGCCGTGAAGAAGGCCGCGGCACCCTGGGATTTTCGCGCGGCCCAGTATGTGATCACCAACGTGATCAACACGAAGAGCAGAAACATTCCGAGCGCGGGTGTCATGACTTCCTCCTCGTCCTCGTCCTCGTCCTCGTGCTCGTCCTCGTCCTCGTCCCCGTGCTCCCACTCGTGCTCGCGATTGCAATCGAATCCATGGCAGATCGAGCATGAGCACGATTACGAAAGGGAGCCATCATCGTGGAGCGGCGTCTTCCGATTGCGAAACAACACCCGCCGCCATTTTGTCGAAACGGGCGGCGGCCCGGACATAAAGCGCCGCAATAACCCACGCCATGAAAAACTGCGAGAGCGCGAAGAGATAAGCGATATTCACCGGCCCGAACACGCGGGTTTCCATAAACGGCCGCGCGTATCCGATCAGGACTGGTAGAGCAAAGTAATAGACGATGAAAAAAATCATCGCCGGCACAATGAAGCGCCGCTTGGCCTTGAGCAGGTCCCGGAATCGATCGCTCGCCGCCAGCTTTTCCCAGTCGACCAGCCCGGCCTCTTCATCCGCGGTGCGCTCATGCGCCGGCTTCGGCCCACCCAGCGGCGCAATATCGGTCGCAGCGCCGACAATAGGCGTGGCATCCTGCGAATTTTTCCGATCGTCCGAAGGCATCGGACACTTATATCGAGGTGAGATTCTTAAGAACAAGCAAAAGCTCGGCAACGGATGGGCGCGAATCTACTTGTCATCCCGAGCCGCGCAGACCGGGATCGCGACATGGGAGGAGCGCCGACCTCGCAGTCGCACTGCACGGCACCAAAAGGTGATCACGCTTCATCCGGACGCAGCGCCCATTGTATCGCGGAAGCGATTGACCTATCTGCGAGGTCCCTCGCCGTCTGCGCGGCTCGGGATGACAAGCTGTTGCATCTCGCCCTGATCATGATCCTTCTCCCGCGAATCAGCGGAGGATCACGAGCAGGATCAAGATCATGAGCAGGAGGGGTCGTCCTGCGTCAGAGCTCGAAACAGTCCGCCGGGCAGCTTGCCGACCTTGGTTAAGGCCCCGGCGGACCGTTTCCTGGGAAAGTTACTTGGCCGGAATCCGTTGCCGGATTCCCATGATGACCGGCATCATCGCGGGAGGATCCGCGTTCATGAGGATGACGCTGGTGTAGCCCAACTCCGGATACATTTCGAAATTCGCAGCGATGCCGGGCGCGCCACCGTTGTGTCCGACGATGTGTTTTCCATTGAAAACCTTGTCGCCAAATCCGTAACCGTACCGGCCGATTGGCCCCGCGGCATCGACTTTGCCCTTGGTAACAACCGTGGTGTATTCCTCGTTGAGCAATTTGTGGCTTCGGAGCGCCGCGTGAAACTTCACCAAATCCCCGACGGTCGAGTAACCGCCGCCAGCCGGGCCACCTTTCACTTCGCGAATGTCGGTGTTGTCTTTCGATTCCGGAAGCGGTTTGCCGTCCGGCCCCATGTTGGTATACCCAATGGCGAGGTTCGCGATCTCCTTGCCCGGTTCGTAGAAGCCGGTCTCGGTCATGCCCGCCGGCTCGTAGATGTGTTTCTGGACGTAGGAGTAATAATCCTCGCCTGAGACCTTTTCGATGATGGCCCCCAGCACCATGTAGCCTGAGTTGCTGTATTGGAATTTCTCACCCGGAGCAAACGAGAGCGGGTCGCTGGCAAAAAGCGGAATGTGCGCCGCCACCGTGACCAGCTGTTCGCGTTGCGCCTTGAACTTGTCGTTCCAATACAAGCCCATTCCCGAGGTATGCGTCAGCAACTGGTGGATGGTCACCTGACCAGCCACCTCCTTATTGGGATAATCGGGCAGGTGTTTGCTGATATGATCGTCAAAAGAGAGGCGCCCGGCCTGGGCCAGCTGGGCGATCGCCACCGCCGTAAACATCTTGTTCATCGAACCGACGTTGAACCTGGTGTTCAAGGTAATCGGGGCGCCCGTAGCTTTGTTGGCAACGCCAGCTGACTTGCTGGCCAACGTCACGCCATCCTTCGCCACCAGGACTGCGCCAGAGAGTTTTTTCTCCGCGACGAGCGAGTTCAGATAGCCATCAATCTCGGTTGCGATATCGGCCTGAGACTTGGGTGAAGCTTCCGGGATGGGGCTTTGCGCCAGAGCGAACAACGTCAGCAGTCCGCAGAGGATTACACCAGCCAGGATAGCCTTCATTGAACCTATTGGCTGGGAGTTGGTTGAAACGGATCCCGACTAGATCGTCACGTTAAACGTGCGGGAAGAACGGGGGAAAGCCTGATAGGAAACCTGTTGAATTACCGGTTCCGAGTTGTCGCTGTCATCGTTGTCGTTTGCGTCCTCGTCGTCCGCAACTTCCTCATCTCCACTATCATTGTTGTCGGCGTCCTCATTATCGTCGTTGTCGGCGTTGACGGTGACCGTGGAGGAAATAACTCCCGGCAGGTCCTTCTGCTCGAGCTTTTCATAGCGCTGCCGCACGTCCGCCGGCACCTTGTCCAACTCTTCCTTGGTCTCGACCGGACCGCTGAAAAGGAGACGGCCCTGCGGATCTTTCGCGGTCAGCATCTTCTTGCTGTTCACCGTCTCGATTTTCAACTCCCCCTGCGGGTCGGTTACTACGATCTGCGCCTTGTTCATGTCGATTTTGGTTGTCTTCAAAGCGCCGTTATCCGCGCTGAAGACACGGAACTGCCGGGCAGCGCGGCGCGCGTCTTCGGCCGCGCGTAACGCGTCCCGGCGAGCCTGCCCGCTCTCGCGCATGGCTTCACGACGGGCTTCTTTGACTCCTTCCATCGCTTCCCGCTGCGCTTCCTTGCTCGCCCGCATGGCTTCGCGTTGGGCTTCCGCAACCACGTCATGCATTGCCGGTCCGAGGTCCTTCAATTGGCTCAGGTCCTTCAAATTGCTCAAGTCAGCCAGGTTGCTGAAATCCATGCCGTTAAAGTCGAAGTTAAACCCCAAATCCTTGTCATGTGGGTGCCGGTCGTTCCCATCCGGGCCATAGAAGTGATTACGCGCCGACACTTCTTTCTTGGCCAGCTTCACCGTCAGCTTTGTTTCCTGGCCTTTGCGCAGAAGCGTTAAGGTCACGCTGGTTCCTTCGGGATAACTCCGGACGAGTTTCCCCAGCTGATCAGGCTCCATCAGAATCTGGTCGTTGAGCATCTTTAGAATGTCGCTTTGCTGGACCCCTGCGGCCGCCGCTGGTCCGTCCGGCACGACGTAATCGACCACCAGGCCGAAGCCCTTCGCCAGGCCGAGCTGTTCGCTGACCACGCGCGGAACGCTCGACGTTTCCACCCCAAGGAACGTCACCGGCACCTTCGGCGCCTTGTCCCGATCCCGATCCCTGTCCCTCGGCGGATTGGGTGGAATGGGCGGCATCGGTGCGTTCGGCGGAGCGGGCGGAGCGGGCGGCGCCGGTGGAGGCTGAGCAAAGCCCACTCCGGGAAGGAGACTGAGAGCTGCAATTACTGCGATGGTTTTTGTTTTCATGATTTTGGTTTGGTTAAGGGATTCTGCTAATCGTCCTCGTTCTCGTTGTCGTTCTCGTCCTCGAAACGGATCGAGCACGAGTAGGAAAAAAAATGTTCATGGGTTACTGGCCTGACACAGGGATGAAAGTGACTTCCTCGCTGGGATACGAAACGCGCAGCGAGGTGCCGGTCGCGGGATTGCTCCACTTCAGGGTCTCCCGTTTTTGCGAACGGACCCGGCGCACCGGTTGATCGGCGCCATCGGGAAACTGCAACCCTTCGTCACGCGTGTTGTAAACGACCTCGGTCATACCTGCCGGTACGAACGAGTCGGTTGCGGGCAGCGGTTGAGAGAAGGGCGCCGGCGTCATCGCCACTATGCTTGACCTCTTGGGTTGATCGAGGTTGACCCGGGCCAGGACCAGGAAGGCCGCCGCCGCGGCCAGACCGAGTCCGAGCCCGAGCCAATTCACCCGGAAATTACGCCGCCTGGGCAACACTCCCGCGGTTGCAATCCGGCCAGAGACTTCAGCTACTCTGCCCGGCGCCTCCGCCAGAGCGCGCTCGACCCGTGCAGTCAGTTCCGGCGACGCCGCGGACGGACGCAGCTTCTTCAGTTCGGCTTCGAGTTCGGAGAAATCATTCATGGGCCACGAAATTCTTTTTCAGCGCTGCCAAGGCGTAGCGATAACGGGAGGCCGCGGTGTTTTGCGAAATGCCGAGCGCCTCGCCGATTTCCGCGAAAGTAAGCTCGTTCCAGATCTTCATGACCAGCACCTCGCGTTGTTCGACTGGCAAACAATCGACTGCGGCAGCCAGCTCGCGTTGAGAGCCATCGTCGAAATCGAAGTGCGGCTCCGTGGTGTGCTCCATTTCGAGAGCAGCGTTCGCTTCGCGCCGGGCGCGGCGGGTGTCGCGCCGGAGAAGGTCGAGCGCGACCGAGCGGACCGTGGCATAAAGCAGCCCGCGATTCTCGATCGAATGCTCCTTGCGCCAGAACCGGACGAAAGCGTCCTGGACGATGTCTTCGGCGTCGGCGCCGGTCCGGACAAACTGGCGGGCGAAGAGGACGAGCCCAGGAGCCAGTTCCGAGAAACAAACCTTCCAATTTTCATGAGTGACGACATCTTCCATGACCTCTTTACGGTCTTTTAATAACGGGACGCCGCCAAACGGTGTTTTTGTCTAACGATTCTGTCTTTTGTAAAGCGGAGGTCACCCTGGCTCGCCGGATTCCGACCGTTTCATGTGGCTGACGCTCGATCTGTTCAGGATGTTTTCCCTGACAATAGCCCAGCGTTTCAACGCTGGGGAATCGGTCAATGAAAAACCCCAGTCCCATCAGGGGACGGCAGGAGCGCCATGAGCAAAAACGGTCCTTCCGTCCCGTGAGGGACTTGGGATTTCTACGCTATCGAAACCCAGCGTTGAAACGCTGGGCTATTTCCAGGGGATAGAGAAAAGCACCAATAGTTCGACACGTCTTCCGTGAGCCATGCTCTAGTGCTTCATGCAGAAGAAACTCTTCTCCGAACTGGGTCTCGTACCGGAGATCTTGAAGGCGATCGAGCGCATGGGATTTGAAGAGGCTTCCCCGATTCAATCCGCCGCCATTCCGGTCTTGCTCGAAGGCGCGGATGTCGTCGGCCAATCGCAGACCGGTTCCGGAAAGACCGCTGCGTTCGGAATTCCGGCCATTCAATGCGTCGATGCGAGTATCCGCGCACCCCAGGTGCTCATCCTTTGTCCGACGCGGGAGCTCGCTGTCCAGGTCGCGGAAGAGATCGCGAAGCTGGCGTTTTTCAAGAGGGGTGTCCGCGAGCTGCCGATCTACGGCGGACAATCCTACGAGCGGCAATTCAAGGGATTGCATGCCGGCGCGCAAATCATCATTGGCACGCCGGGACGCGTCATGGACCACCTCGAGCGCAAAAGCCTGAAGCTCGACCAGATCAAGATGGTCATTCTCGATGAAGCGGACCGGATGCTCGACATGGGCTTCGTCGACGACATCAAGACGATCCTGCGCCAGGCACCCGAGAAACGGCAGACCGTTTTCTTTTCCGCCACGATTCCGCGGCCTATCCAGCAACTGATTCAAACCTTCACCCACAATCCGGTGAATGTGCGGGTCGAAGCGGAAGCGATGACTGTTCCTGCAATTGAGCAGGTTTACTACGAAGTCGACCGCCGCTCCAAACTCGAAGTGCTCTGCCGGCTGATCGATCTGGAGGACGTGAAGCTCGCGATCATCTTTTGCGCGACCAAGATGATGGTCGACGAGCTCACGGAACATCTCATCGCGCGCGGTTACGGCGCCGACAAGCTCCACGGCGACATGACCCAGGCGATGCGCGAACGAGTTATGGGCCGGTTCCGCAAACGGAAGGTAGAATTCCTCGTCGCCACCGTCGTAGCCGCTCGCGGCCTGGACGTGGACGGCATCGATATCGTTTTCAATTACGACCTTCCGCACGACGGCTAGGATTACGTTCATCGCATCGGCCGGACCGGCCGCGCGGGCAAAGTCGGCAAAGCCGTCACTTTCGTGGCGGGACGCGAGATTTACCGGCTGGAAAACATCCAACGCTGCACGAAAAGCCGCGTCCGGCGCGAGAGGATTCCGTCGGCCGAAGAGGTGGAAGGCAAACGCGCCACCGTTTTCGCCGACGCGCTGCGCGAGACCCTGGCCAAGGGCGAATA
>QHMY01000070.1 GCA_003218305.1 Verrucomicrobiota bacterium | reverse complement strand
TGAGGATCTCCGGGCCGAACGATTGAACGCCACGTTCCCTTGGCGACAACCTTGCCGTCGCTGTCGAGCTGATGCGTGGTGAGCGTTTGCTGGTACTGCCACTTGCGCAGGGCGACGCGACTGGCTTCGAATTGCGCCAGGGCTGCATCGAAAATGGCCAACGCGGAAGGCTTCTCTTCTTCTGCCGCTACCATCACCGCGGGGATGAGGAGAAGGAGCGCGAGCAAAAATCGGCGCATAAAATATTTTCGCACTTCGATAGTTACACCGCCCGATTCATATCGGAGCGGACTGACGCACAGACGCCAGCCGCTAAGGCTTCACTACGACAGACGTACCGATGTGAGCGGCGTCGTAAAACTGTCGAGCTTTCCAGTATGGCATCCGGATACATCCATGCGACGCCGGCACGCCGGGCAAATATCCCTGGTGCAATCCATACCCCGGCGAGAACTCCACGAAGAACGGCATCGAGGCCCCCACGAATTTTGAATGAGGCGGCTTGGGATCTTTCCTTACATCCACGTTCGGCCTAACGACATGGCCTGACCCATCCACATAGGCGCCGTAAATGCTGGATCGGTGATCCTCGTCTTTACGGATGACACTGAAAGAACCGACCGGAGTCCGGTGTCCTTCGCGACCGCTTGAGATTCGGGATGCTGCCGTAAGATGTCGCCCGTGGTACAGATAGGCTTGTTGCTCGTGTAATTTCACGACGATGGACGGCCGGCCGGAATGCCGTTGCGGCATGTTGGCCGTGACCATCTCGGTCACAGTACTGCAACTGCTCAACCCCGCGGCAAGAGCAGTCAGCAACGCCAGGCGGGCGGCTCGATTCACGAATTAGCGAGCTGGCTCTTCAACGCGGTCGGGTTCGCCGGTTTGGCCGGCTTCGGTCGCGGCGCGTTCCTTGAGCGCGGCTTTGCGGCTCAATTTCACCCGGCCCTTGTCGTCGATCCCAATACATTTTACCCAGATCATCTCGCCCATCTTGGCGACGTCTTCCGTGCGGTTGACCCGGAAATCCGCCAACTCCGAAATATGGACGAGGCCATCTTTCCCCGGCAACACTTCGACGAACGCGCCGAATTCCTTGATCGAAACGACGCGACCGTGATAGGTCTGGCCCACTTCGATCTCGCGCGACATCCCGCCGATAATTTCCTTCGCGCGCGCCATGCTTTCGGGGCTGGTCGCGTAGATGTGGACGGAACCGTCATCTTCGATGTTAATTTCCGCGCCGGTTTCGGCGACGATGCCCTTGATCGTCTTGCCACCGGGCCCGATGAGCGCGCCGATCTTCTCCGGATTGATCTTGAGGGTCTCAATGCGCGGGGCGTATTTGCTCAAATCACCGCGTGGCTTGTCGAGCGCCTGCGCCATGATAGCGAGGATTTTCGTGCGCGCTTCTTTCGTGCGCATGGTCGCTTCGGCCATGATTTTGTGGCTGACGCCAGGCAACTTGAGATCGAGCTGGAATCCGGTGATGCCGGCCTCAGTCCCGCAAACCTTGTAATCCATGTCGCCGAAATGATCCTCGGAACCGATGATGTCGGTGAGAAGCTCGTAACGCTTCATCTGTCCGTCTTCGCCGTTTTCCGTGACCAGGCCGACGCTGATTCCAGCAACGGGCGTCTTGATCGGAACGCCGGCATCCATCAGTGCGAGCATTCCTCCGCAGACGCTCGCCATGGAGCTGGAACCGTTCGACTCCATAATCTCGCTCGTGATGCGGACGGCATAACGGAAGTCTTCCGTGCCGGGAACAACTGGCTCGAGTGACCGCTCCGCGAGGGCCCCGTGACCGATTTCGCGACGGCTGGCGCCGCCGGTCCGTCCGGTCTCGCCCACGCTGAACGGCGGGAAACTGTAATGCAGAAGGAAGCTCTTCGAGGTTTCTCCGCCACCATAGGCATCGATGTTTTGCGCTTCTTCAATGGGCGCGAGAGTGACGAGCGCGAGCGCCTGGGTTTCGCCGCGTTGGAAAATTGCGGACCCGTGCGCGCGGGGGAGCACGCCGACTTCGCAGGTGATCGGACGCAGATCCTGATAGCCGCGGCCATCCATGCGCTTCTGCTTGTCGAGCACGCTGATGCGGAAAGCCTTCTTCTGCACGTAATCGAATGCCTGGGAAATCGCGAACTTGTCGGCCTCCGGGAATTTCGCCAGCACGGCGGTCTTCACTTCTTCTTTCAAGGCGTTTACGGCCTTGCTGCGATCGACCTTCTTCTCGTTATAGAGGGCCCCTTCAATGCGGTCGCCCGCGACTTGATAGGCCACTTCCAGGATCTCTTGATTCACCGTCATTAACGGCATTTCGCGCTTGGGTTTGCCGATTTGCGAGGCGAGCTCGCGTTGAATGCGAATCATTTCCTTCGCGTATCCGTGGGCGAATTCGAGCGCCTTCACGAAAGCCTCTTCCGGGATTTCCTGCGCCGCGCCCTCGATCATGATGACGTCGTTTTCCGTGCCGACGTAAACGAGGTCCAGGTCGCTGTCGTTGCGTTGATCGTGCGTCGGGTTAGCGATGAATTCGCCGTTCACTCGACCGACCCGCACCGCGCCGATGGGACCGGCAAACGGGATGTCGGAAATTGTCAGTGCGGCCGAGGCGCCGTTGATCGCAAGAATGTCGGGATCGTTCTGTCCGTCGGCGCTGAGCAGGATCGAAATGATCTGCGTGTCGTAAAGATAACCGGCGGGGAAAAGCGGCCGGAGCGGCCGATCCGTCATACGGGAAGTGAGCGTTTCCTTTTCGGAAGGGCGACCTTCCCGTTTGAAATATCCGCCGGGGAATTTTCCGACCGCCGCGGCTTTTTCGCGATAATCGACGGTGAGCGGGAACCAATCCTGCCCTTCCTTGATTTGGGTCGCGGAGACCGCGCTGACGAGGACCATGGTGTCGCCGGTGGAGACGACGACTGAGCCGTCGGCGAGTTTGGCGATTTTGCCGGTTTCGATGGAGATTTCTGTGGACCCGATTTGGGCCGTGACCTTGTGTTGCATAACTGCTGTTTCCTGGAATTGGCGAATCCCAGGCCGGTCACCCTGATTGTAGGTTTTAACCCCGCGCGCTTTCGGGACTAAAACCTCTAATCAAAGTGGAACATCGGCCTGAGTGCCGGGTTTACTTTCTATTTAACGATGGCGCTGACGGCGGAAAGGCGGACGAGAGACGGGAGCGTGGGCCTGAGATCGCTTGCGGTTACTTCCGCAAGTTGAGTTTCACGAGCAGGTTTTTATACCGGTCGGACTCGGACTTGCTCAGATAGTCGAGCAAGCTTCGGCGCATCGCCACCATCTTGAGGAGGCCGCGGCGCGACGAATGATCTTTGGCGTGGCTCTTGAGGTGGTCCGTCAGCTGCGAGATCCGGCGAGTCAGAAGTGCAACTTGCACATCCGCGCTGCCGGTGTCTTTCTCATGGAGCTGGAACTCCTTCATGTCCATCGTGTCACTGCTTTCTGCCATAAACGAGTCGGTATTGTAGGTGAAGAATCCTGCTGCGCAAGTGCTACGGCGGATAAACTACACCCGCGTCTTGGCTGTCATCCCGAGCAGTGCTGCCACCGGAGCAGAGCTGCGCGACGAGAGGAGCGCGCGGACAGGGGCTCGCAGAGCTCGCCCCTCCAGGCTTGCGCGGCTCATGTCCGGGCTATTCTTTTAGCATTTCCTTGAGCGCCGCGGTCGAACCCCGCAGAGAAATGTTGTGCATCTGCGCGATTTTTACCCAGCTGTGCTCCTTCGCTTTCAAAGCGACGATTTGGTTGAAACTCTTGTGCGAAGCCATGGCCAGTGAGTGAGCCACATACACTTCACCCAGGCTCAGGCCGGTGCGCGATTTCTCCGCTTCGAGGGTCGAAGCCGCCACATCCGTGTTGATGACGATGATCCTCATCATGCGCCCCTTGTTCGCCTTCGCAGCGGCATTGATGTCGGCGATCAGTTTGTCGATGGCCCCGGACTCGTCCCTCCCGGTCGTCGCGGCCTGCGATTTCTGCTTCGACGAGACAGGCACGCTCGAAAGCCTGGCACGCTCTACCGCAATCGAGCTAGTCGCCAGAGTCAAAAGCAGGGAAACCACGGCGAATACTGAGGCCCTTGCCCTCATGCGACTAATCTAGCACAGGGCTCGTAGCCGATGGGCGAGCTTTTGTTTCGCGCTTGCCATCGTACCAAAGATCCAGCCTGGCGCGCGACTTCACGCCGCGTTTGCCGCGGAGAATAATTCCAACCGTCAAGGCCAGGATCTGTCCCGCGGAATGCATTCGCAGTTTTCTTCCCGACGTCACCACGGGCTTAGCCAGCAGGCGGAAACGCCCGAGCTTCTTGAGACCCTGCGAGAAATAAACCTCCTCGCCGGCGAAGAGCCGATTATCAAAGCCGTCGATCGCTTCGAAATTTTTTCGGGTCGTAAAAAGAAACGCGCCGGCGCCGAGATTGGCGAGGGTGAAGTAGAAGGCGCAGAAAACGCGGACAAAAATGCGGCCCCAGAGCGGCACCGAACCGTCGATGGCCATCCGGGCGCCGCCACCGGCGCAACCAGCCGCCAGCGCGGCTTGAACCCCGGCGACGTGTGCCGGCTCGATGAACGTGTCCGCATCGACGAAGATGAAAATATCGCCTTTCGCGGCGCGGGCTCCCGCGTTCCGCACCGCCGCGATCTGCCGATAATTCACCGGTACGACGGTCGCGCCAGCGTGTGTGGCAATCTCAGCCGTTGCGTCCGTGGAAGCATCGTCGACCACGATAATCTCGTACGGCAGGGTGGAGGCTTCCGCGGCCGCGCGAATGGCAGCGAGGGCGCGGGGAAGTTCCAGTTCCTCGTTGTAGGCGGGGACGATGAAAGAAAGCATGAGCGCTCTACACTACCTTGAAAGCTCCCGCGGTGTAGCGGCGGTTGTGCCCAGCGCCGAGCCAAGACAACAGGCGCCCGGCACAAGCGCCCCTACACTATTGGGCTGAGTGTTTAGCTGTTCGCTCGCGCAGCCTCATCCAGAGCCAGATAATCGTCGCGCGGCGGACTAAACGTATCGAGCACCATGGTATCGACCATCGTCTCGACGCCGTGAGGCACGTTGCCCGCCAGATAAAATGAGTCTCCGCCCTTCAATTCATGCGGCACCCCGGACACAATCAGTTTCATCCGGCCTTCGAGGATGTAGACGATTTGCTCCTGCGGATGTTTATGCTCGGGCATGAGGCTCCCCGCATCGAGCTGGGCAATCTGCTGGTACATCGACGTGCCATGAGTAATGGTTCGCCGCCGGATGCCCGGGGCGATGTCGATCCAGGGATGCTCTTTGGTTGGTTCGCTCACGACGTTCAGTTAACGGGGACGATCAATCGGATCAATCACGACAGGCTCCGAGGCCGCCACCACCGCCGGAGCCGCTTCAACTTTCGACATCTCGACCCGAAGATAATTCAAAACGACCGGCGACAGGATCATACCGGGCACGCCCATTAGTTTTTCGCCGATGATCAAGCCTAGCAAGGTCAGCCAGATCGGAGTGCGGATGCGGTCGCCGATGATCTTGCTGTTCAGAAAATACTCCAGTTTGTGGACGACGACGAGGAAGATGAGCGCGCCGATGGCAACCCTGGGCGAAACCGTGAACCCGATGAAAACAATCACGGTGTTGCTAATGACGTTGCCCACAATCGGGAAAAGGCCGCAGAGAAAGGTCAGGCCAATGATGACCGGCGCATACGGCAAACGCATGGCAAAAACAAAGGTCGCGGTCAGCACGGTGTTGATGCAGGAGATCGCCATTTGGGCGCCGATCACGGTGGCGAAACTGCGATAAAACTCGCCGAAGCGCTTGTTGATCTCGTCGCAACAGACCGAGTACAGATTATTTCGCAGTTTGTGCGTCTCGCGGAAGAGATCGATCCGGCTGTTAAAGAAAAGACTGACCGCGGCGACAATGGCGATAATGATAAAGACAAACGTCGCGGAGGCGTGGCGCATCACCTTGGCAGCATCGCCGAGGTAATGCGCTTCATCCTTAATCGAGTCCAGGGTGTGGGCCTTGAGACCCTCGAAATCGGTAAAGGGAAGGTTAAAATCATGCTCCTGCGCGTAGGTAATAATCGCGGGAATGGCGTTCTCGGCGATTTTCGGCAGGGCCACGATAGCCCCCCGCGTAAAGTGCCCCGCCGTATAGGCAAGGCCTGCCACCACGAGGAGAAAAAGCGCGAGGGTGAGCCACTTGTTGCCAATGAAGCGGCTCAGTTTGGTCAGCACAAAATAGGAGAAAAGCAGGGCGAGCAGGGGCGCTCCCAGTTGCAAATATCCCACCAGGATCAGCATCCCGGCGAGGACAGCGTAAGAGAACCGGGCCGGTTTCGTCATTCCGTTCAAGGTGCGTTTTCGGACTTCATTGTCCAGCGAATCTGCATTTGGCCGTGGCCCCGGCGCACCGGCCTGTCTCGCCATAACTTTCAGCTCGGCGGAAGCCTGGGTTAAGACGGGTTATTCTTTCCCATCTGGTTCAGACAAATACTCCGGATACAATTTGCGCGCGCACTCGGGGCAAACGCTGTGACTGAACTGCGCTTCGGAATGTCCGGTAATGTACTTTTCCATTACCTCCCATTCGCCCCGTTCGTTGCGAATCTGTTTGCACGCGGCACAGATCGGAAGGAGACCCTCGAGGCGCTTGACCTGCGCCATGGTCTCGAAAAGCTCTGCATTCAACTTTTCCTGAGCGCGCAGTTGCGTTCGCACGATCGCTGCGATTCCAGCCACGAGAATGCACGCCGCCAGTTCCGTCAGTGCATTCCAACCGGCAATACCCGGCGACGAATAGGGATGGCCCGACGCGCGATCGGCCGCGAACCACGTCCCGGCTGCGAACAGCGCCATATACAACCCGCTGCGAAGGCCGACGTGCCATCCGATGAGCCAGACCGGCAGGAAATAGAACGCAAAGACATGCAGATCGTAGCCGGTCACGTAATCGAACCAACCGATTGTTCCCAGAATGATCAGAGCCAAAGCCCAGAAAAATGGCGCGGTCTGGAACCAGCGCCGCTTCGGGCTCGGAAGTTCGGCCACAGTTCGATCAAATACCCAAAGTGTTCTCCGGTCAATCCGTCCCCGGCGAACCATTCGTCCCCGTCCTCGTCCTCGTGCTCGTGCTCGTGCTCGTCGCCCCGGAGCGCGAACCGTCCAACTCAGGAATCACTCATTGATCGCTTTTCCTCACTCGGCATTCGGCATTCCACAACAGTCCCTGCACTTCCTCATCGGTTGTCTGGGAAAAGTCTTCGTAAAACTGGCCGACGCCATAAAAAGAGGCCGGCATGATCGCGCAGATGGTTTCGTCCGCCTCTGACTGAATAACTTGGCAGGTTTCCGGAGCGCCCACCGGCACCGCGACCACAATCCTGGCCACGCCTTGCATCCGCAATGCCGCCGTGGCGGCGCGCATCGTCGCACCGGTTGCGAGGCCATCGTCCACCAGGATAATGACGCGATCCTTCAAGTCCGGCGCTAGCCGGCCTTGCCGATAACGGATTTCGCGACGTTGCAGCTCGACCTTTTCCCGGGCCCGGAGTGCCTCCAGAATTGCCTCTGAATTGGGGAGGGCGCTCATCACCTCCTCGTTCCGCACCAGGACGTCGCCGGAGGCTATCGCCCCCATGGCCAATTCCTCATAGCCCGGCACACCCAGCTTGCGCACCACAAAAACATCAAGCGGCAGTCCCAGCCTCGCCGCCACTTCGGACGCGACCGGAACCCCGCCCCGCGGCAATCCAAAAACGATCGCGCTGGCGTGGTTCCGATAGGCAATCAGCTTCTCCGCCAGCTGCCGGCCTGCTTCGGCGCGGTTCGCGAACTTTTTCACCATTCTTCCGCCTCCTTTTCTCTGCCGTCCGAAGTCTGTTGTTCGCCTCAACTCCCAACTCTCAACTTCGTCCGCCAGACCAAATCGGCCGCAGCCACATCTTCCACCGCTACCCCGACCGATTTGAACAACGTGATCTCTTCGGCGCCTTCGCGGCCGTTCTTCGTGCCGGCCACCACTTCGCCGATCTCCGCAAAAACCTCGCCCGCCGCGATGATATCCCCCGACTCCTTCATCGCCGCCTCGCGCGACTCGACGTAAATGCGCGCACGGCGCAACACCTCATCGTCAAGCTCGCGCCAGTTGGGCCGCGTCGCACCCACCGCGTTGATGTGTACCCCGGGCGACAACCATTCCCCCCGCAAGACCGGTGTCGTCGCCGCCGTTGCCACCACGATCACATCGGCACCGCGCACCGCTTCCTCGGGCGACGCCGCCGCGGAAACGTCGTGCCGCCGCGCGAACTCGATCGCGTTTCGTGGACTCCAAACCCGCACCTCGCGAAATTTCCGGACAATCCGGAGCGCTTCCAGGTGGCTCCCGGCCTGCACGCCCGAGCCAATAATCGCCAGAATGGAAGTATCTCGCCGCGCCAGAACATCCGTGGCCACCGCGGACACTGCCGCCGTTCTCATTTCCGTGATAAGCCGGCCGTCCATGGTCACAAGCGGCTCTCCGGTCTCCGGACGAAACAGAACAATCATCGCGTGATGCGTCGGCACGCCTTGGTTGTTCGGATAAAACGTAACCAGTTTGGCCCCCAGCGCCCCGCCCCAGGCCGGCATCACCCCGAAAAAACCCTGGTGTTCGCCTACCGGCATAACCACCCGCATCGGCTGCTGGACCTTGCCCGCGGAAAGATCGCGCAGCGCGCTGGCCATGACCGGAATGAGTTCCTCCATCTGCAAGAGCGAGCGGACCTCTTCTTCCCCGAGCAGCATGGGTCAAATGACGAATGCAGAAGGCCGAATGTCGAGTGAAGAAGAATGGCCGCCGCGGGGCGCCCCGATCACAAATCTGGTCGCCAAACGAACGAAGACTTGTTAGACCGGGAACCTATGACAACGACAAGAATCCTTTTGGCTGGCGTTCTCGGCGCAATCGCCATGTTTATCTGGTCGGCCGTCGCGCACATGGCGCTTCCGCTCGGGCATGCTGGAATCAAAGAACTTCCCAACGAACCCGCGCTGCTCGACGCCATGAAAACTGCCGTCGGCGACCAGAGCGGCCTTTACCTCTATCCCGGAATGGGAGTGGGCGACAATCCGACCAGGGAACAGCAGGCGGAAGCCATGAAAAACTACGAGGGAAAACTGGCTAAGAACCCGTCCGGGCTTCTGTTGTATTACCCGGCCGCGTCGCGCCCGCTAGTTATGGGCAAGTTCCTCACGGTCGAGTTTCTCAAGCAACTTCTTGTTTCGATTCTCGCGGTCTTTCTCCTGGCTCAGACCCGCATCGCCACCTACATCGGGCGCGTTGGATTCATCTTGGTCGTAGGAATCGTGGCCGGGGTCACGACCAATGTCTCCTACTGGAACTGGTACGGCTTCCCCAGCGCTTACACCGTCCCGTATATGGCCATCGAAATCATCGGCTTCCTCTTCGCCGGCCTTGCCGCCGCGCTCGTCTTTAGAAGTCAGCAGGCAGAAGGATGAGGCGACCTGAAAAGGCGCATTCCCACTTCTTAATTCTTCCTTCTGCCTTCTTCCTTCCAGACTCGCCAAACGCATCCGCCGCGTTTATCGTCCGGCCTCATCATGAATGCCTCAGAGAAACCACGCCCATTTAGAGTCCCCACGATGTCGTCCGAAGCCCTGGTTGGAACCGGCATTACGATCGCCGAGCTCGGCATCCTTTGTTTGTTGCTGGGCTGGGCCGAGCACATGAGATCCTTGCCCACGATTGCCTGGACGTGGCTGGCTCTCGGATTGGTTCTGGTTGTTCTCGGTGCAATCGCGGCCCTTTCTCCGCGTTTCAAAGGTCGTAACCCTCGCCCCGATCGCTTCCCTCGCTCGGGCGAACCAGCCGAAGACCAGGACGCGGCCGACCCCGAAGAGCTGCGCTACTAGCGCCACCTACTCTTCGCCATTCGCGCTTCGTCATTCTCTAGCCCCAGGTCTTCATGAACTGGGCGAAGTTCGGCAACAAATCGGTCGCCGCATGAATGATCATCACCGCCAGGAGATTTTTCGTTCGCGCCCAGACAATTCCAAACAAGATCCCGGCTACCGACAAGACCACGATCGCATAGGCCATCGAATCTGCCGGTGACGGATTCGCCCCGATCGCGTCCTCCAAACCAGCGTGCCGCAGGATGAAACCCGGCGCGTGCGCCAGCCCGAAGAGCAGGGCCATGAGCGTCACACCCGTCACCTCCGATCGAAACCAGGCGGCGAGCCGCGTCTGAAGCAGGGCGCGAAAAAAGAATTCCTCCACCAGGCCCGCCTCGAAGAAGAGCCACGCGAAGCAGAGAGGCAACCCAGTCGCGAGCTGGCTTGCGTGAAATTCACCCCGCCGGATCGGCGCCGCGCCGTTTCCCACGAAAAACTGAAAGAGGAGAATAGCGATACTCAGCGCGAGAACCACCGGCAGATGATTGCCCCCCAGCGCGCGAAGGCCGGCGATTTGAAGGCCAAAATCCCGCCAGCCATATCCAAAGACCGTCCGAAAAACGACGAAGGGAATCACGACGAAGACCACCAGCTTCCGGCCAAGCACGACGAAGAATTTCCCTCGTTCCGATGCCAGCCAGCTCGCGGGGACAAGCGCCTCCGAGAGCGCCGGACCCCAGACGAGATAAAGGGTGACTCCGATCAGGCAGGCGAAGAGGAGCCACATTTCGGTGGCGCGCCGATGGACCGTCAGAGTGAGAGGACGCGCGCGGAGCGTAGTGGCCCAGGCCAGGAGTGGAAATGCGATTCCGAAGATGACCAGCAAACTGATCGCATCCCCGGGCGCGAAACTGTTGTTTCGCCAGAGGATGGCCAGGCTCACCCCGTAAATGGCGAGGGCGAGCAAAAACCAAACGTTTCCGAAAATGTTGCGCAACGCCTTCACTTGAGTGCCCGACTCTGCCGAAAATTGCTTCGGAACGGAAGCGTTCTTCGTCACCCTCGTCTTGCCCGTCGCCCGCTCTTTTTCTTGATTTTTCTGACGTAAAACATAGTATTACGGCATGACCAAGACGATTTCGAAAGTGGGCAACTCCCAGGGCATCATTTTTGATTCAGCCCTGATGGATCTGGCGCGCCTAAAAGTCGGGGATCAGGTCACAGTGACGATGCACGAAGGCGGTTCCATCGTCTTGACGCCAATCAGACCGGCGATTCAGGCGAAAGAAGCAAGGACCAGTGCCCGGCGATTGATCAAAAAGAATTCGGCTCTCTTTAAACGCTTGTCGTGAGCGAAGAAATTCGCCATCTGGCGGTTGCGGCGGCCAGGGCGATTCACGCGGAGGTGCTGTCCGCGCATGGCGGAGCGAGTGGCCTTCGCAATGAACCTTTGCTCGAGTCGGCGGTAGCCGCCCCCCAGGCCGCGATGATGGGACAGCCACTCATAACCGATCCGATCGAAATCGCGGCCGCGTATTTATTCTACCTTTGTTGCAATCACGCCTTTATTGATGGCAACAAACGCACGGCGCTGGCCGCCTGCCTTGTTTTTTTGGAGAGCAACGGCTTGCTGCAAAACGTAAAGCTGCCGGTCGAAGAATGGGAGCAGTTCGTTCTCGAGGTGGCTGCCAGCGAACTTGATCGCGATGCCACCACCCGCCGTCTGCGCAAATTGATCAAGCCATCGCGCAAGCGCTAAGCGCCTTCCACTGTTTCCCTCCCGCTCACCGTTTCAGGGTCTTCCTTCTTCACTCGTCATTCGTCACTCGGCATTCCCTTGACGTTGGCTCCCTTTTGTTCTTTCGTCCGCTTCTCCCAGATTTAGTCCCCCCCATCCCCATGATCGACCAGGAAACCTTCGAAAAGCTTTTGCCCCTTGCTTATCAATGGGCCAAAGAGCAGGAAGAATTCGTTCTGACCCACGGAATTCCCCTTCACGCGCAACACCTGGCCGATGCCCGCCTGGCTGGGGTTGGGGATTGCGAGCGCGTGCGCGTGCTGATCGTCCGGCGAATCCCGCTGCCTAAGAGCGGCGAGCTGGCGGAGGCCGCCCGGCCACTCGCATTATCACGCAGGACAAGCGTTGCGTCGTATTCGGCCACGCCATTCTGATTCGCGCCGAAGCGTGGGGCGACCGTGAATTGCTCCTGCACAATTTCGTCCACATCGCGCAATGCGAACGCAGCGGCGGCCTCGAGCCGTGGATTCCGCAATATCTCGTCGATCGTCGAACCGCCGCCGCCTTCACCTCCGGCTCTTTCGAAGAGGAGGCGCGTCGGATCGCCCGCGAAATCTGCGCCACTGAAAGCTGACTCTTGGTAGGGACGCCGCGCTGCGGCGTCCGCGAACAACTCAGCGCGCTCTTCTTGCCAGTTGCAGCCAGGCCCCTTTCGTTAAGGGACCAGCACAATCTTCCCAGACGCCCCCGGCTCCATCACGGCCCGATGTGCTTCCGGTGCGTCGCCCAGGGGCAATTCCTTCCCGATCACCGGACGCAACGTGCCGTCGTCCAGCCCCGCGACCAGCGCGGCATGAATGTCCGCCATCTCCTCTGCCGGAGTGTTCGGCAATACCATTCCGCGAATATCGGCATCGCGGGACATCGTATCGCGCGCGTCGATTTCCACCCGGCCACGGTTGCCGACCACCACCACTCGGCCGCGCATGGCCAGAATCGTGAGGTCCTTCCCGAGATTCACGTTTGCGAGCATTTCCAAAATCACATCGACGCCGCGTCCCGAAGTCGCGTCCATGATTTGCGCCAGATAATCCAGCGCTCGATGATCGAACACCATTTCGGCTCCCTGCTCTCGGACCAGTTCACGGCCCCGCTCGGTCCCGGCCGTGCCCAGGACACGCAACCCGCGAGCACGCGCGAGCTGGACCGCCGCCGTTCCAACACCGCCACTGGCGCCATGGACGAGAACCGTTTCGCCTTCCTTCGTCTGCCCTCGCTGAAACAACCCTCGAAACGCCGTGGCGTACGGCGTGCCAACCGCCGCTCCCTGGGCAAAAGAAGCATTTGCCGGCAATAGATGCACTTGCGAGGCC
>QHMY01000069.1 GCA_003218305.1 Verrucomicrobiota bacterium | reverse complement strand
TCCTCCCATGGATGATAACGGCGATGGCGCGTTCAATCCGAGCCCGGCCGACGTGGCGAGGATCAGAAAGATGTACCAATCGATGGCCGCCGACATCATCCCGGTCGAGAAACGACGGTGAAGGCAAGGCGGAAGGATGAAGTGAAACCAAAACTTGTTCTCACCTGCGGCCGCTGATCTCGCATCTCGTAGGATGACCGCGCGTGTTTTTACCAGGTTTCGTCTGCTCCTAGCTCACGACATCGCGTGGTTCTTCTTCTTTTTCGCATGCTGTCTTCAGTCTGAGCGAATCGCGAAGTTCGTGGGCTTTGTTGTGGTGTTCGTCGCTGAGCGTGCGGGGGCGTATGCACAACGCATCATGAGCCCGCTCACGCCTCGGCAAATGCGCATTCGGGCGACGGTCACCGTCGTCCGTTACATGGGACTAATCGCCGCTCTAATTTGGGCAGATGTAGTGTTTGCCGACCGGGCGATGTGGGCATTGTCCTCGGTCATTATCCCAGTCATGATTGTCTTTTGTTACACGCAGGTTCGTCTTCAGTTGGGTCTTGAGCCGCTCATGCAAGGCAACGAGCCGCAACCGCCTAAACAAATTTAGATCAAGGTGCGAACAGGTTGTGTCATCCTGCGCTAGCGGCGGACGACGCTGGACAATCGGCCATCGCAATCGAACTTTGCAAATTCAGTCGTCCCGTCCCCGTAGTTCAACGGATAGAACGGAGGTTTCCTAAACCTTAGATGCGGGTTCGATTCCCGCCGGGGACATGGTTCGTTCCGCCGTTTTGCTGTGACAACGCTAAGGTAACTCAAGGCGCAGGTTCGATTGATTCGCTCGCGCCCGCTCGCTCACCCTGCCGGGCTTCGTCCATCTCGCACCGCTCCCGCGGGCTCGATTCCCGCCGGGGACATGGTTCCGAACGAGACTCTACAGGAGGTCGCAGAGGAAACAGAGACAATCGAAACCGGAAACCGGAAACCGGATTGCGGCTTGCTGAAGGACCGAACGAACCGCGGAGAACGCAGGAATCGGCATGTGATTAATTCTCTGCGCACTCCGTTTACTCCTGTGATCCAGGAATCGTGATAGACTCGGGCGGTTGGGTGGAGTGAAATTGTGGAATCATGGACGAGGTGTTGAACCAGAGGCGCCTTGAAACGTTGGGGGGCAAGCTGTCCTGGAACGCGATGGACGATGCGGGAGGCGACTTCGATCTTTTCTACCGGGATTTCATCGTGCCGCTAAGGAAACTCATGAAGGCGGGCTTTTTTGAGCGGCTGACTGAACACGAATCGTACTACGAAGGTGGACGAAGGTTCGATCGCGCGGATATCGTGGGCGGGGTAAACACCAAGGCGAAGCTGGACTAAGCGAAACCGGATTGCGGAAACCGGATACCGGAAAGCCCCGCCTTCGCCGAGGCTATGGCGGAGAGGCGATAAAGAACCGACGGGGTTTTGATTAATCTTCGGCGCACTCTGCGTCCTCTGTGGTGTGTATTCCGATGTTGATCTATATTCCGGCATGGTCGGATTCAGGTTGAAGCGGCTGGGAACGGCAGGGACGAGCTGTTTTTTCGGTTTGGCTTTGGTGCTGGCTCTCGCTTCGGGACAGGCGGCGCCGTCGAGGCCGCTCCTGAACGAGCCGCTCGAAGAATACGATAATCCGCCGGCCCTTTTCCCGTTGAGGGGAATGGGTGTTTCGCCGGGGATGATCTCGGTGCACGACCAGTTCACGAGTCATCAGGTCAACGTGAACGGGGCCGGCCAGAACATTACCGGCGACGCCGCGAACGAGCCGTCGATCGCCGTGGACCCGACGGATCACAACAGGATGGTGATCGGTTGGCGGCAGTTCGACAGTGTTACTTCCAATTTCCGGCAGGGCGGTTGGGGCTGGACGAACAATGGCGGCACAACCTGGACTTTTCCCGGCGTGCTCGAGAGTAACGTCTTCCGGAGCGACCCGGTGTTGGGCGCCGATGACACGGGCCGCTTTTACTTTTACAGCCTGCTCCAGTCCTATGACGTCACCCTGTGGCGCTCGCTCAACGGCGGCCAGACGTTCACGAACATCGCGCCCGCGAAGGGGGGCGACAAACAGTGGATCGCGATTGATAAGAACCCGGCCAGCACCGGTTACGGATTCCACTACCAATTTTGGGATGGCGCCAGTCCGTTCGCCCCCAATGAATTCAGCCGTTCCACCGATGGCGGGTTTACCTGGATGAATCCGATCACCATTCCCAACGCTCCCCAATGGGGCACGCCCGATGTGGACTCGAATGGCATCCTCTATTTCGGTGGCGTGACCACTTCGAAGACCGTGTTTTGGTGCCTTCGCTCGAGCAATGCCAGAAACGGCGCGGTGACACCAACCTTCGACCTCAGCACCCAGGTCAACATGGGTGGCGTGGTGGATTACTTTGATACGATAAATCCGGAAGGATTGATCGGGCAGGTGTTCCTGAAGGTGGACCGTTCGGGCACGAGCACGAACAACAATGTTTACATGATGGCCAGCGTGCAGCCGACCGGTTTCACCACCGGAAGCGACGTGATGTTCGTGCGCAGCACCAACGGCGGACAAACCTTCAGCGCACCGAAGCGTGTTAACGACGATCCGATCAATCACAGCAAATGGCACTGGATGGGCACGCTTTCGGTCGCGCCGAATGGGCGGATTGATTCGGTCTGGTTCGACACCCGCAACGCCGCGAATAATACCGACTCGCAGCTTTTTTATTCCTACAGCACAGATGGGGGTAACACCTGGTCGCCCAATGTCGCGGTGAGCAACGCGTTCAATCCGTTCCTCGGTTATCCGCAGCAGAACAAGATGGGCGATTACATGACCATCGTTTCGGATAATACCGGAGGCGACGTCGCGTATGCTGCCACGTTCAATTCCGAAGAGGATATTTATTACGTTCGCGTCACCCCGGGGATAGCACCGACGCCGACGCCTTCGCCCACAGTGCCGCCAACACCGACGTCGAGCGTAACGCCCACGGCCACGGCGACAGTAGCGCCGACACCTACGCCAACGCCTCCCGTCCCCACTCCAACGCCGACGCCGAGCGTAACGCCCTCGCCTTCGGAGCCCCCATCTAACGATATTTCCGTATTCATCTACGACTCGCCCGATCCGGTCCAGGTTGGCCAGAATCTGACCTATACCATAATGGTGTACAACTGTTGTCCCCCCAACGGCTCGTCGCAGCTTGTGACGATGACAGACAGCTTGCCGGCCAGCGTGAATTTTGTTTCTGCGACCACAACTAGGGGTAGTTGCACTGGCACGAGCACAGTCACTTGTGATCTAGGTAGCCTCCCGTCCGGCGGTGATGCAACGGTGACCTTGGTGGTGACGCCTAGGGTGACCGGGTCGCTTAGCAACAAGGCCATGGCCTCTGCTTTTTTCGATTCTGATCCCGGCAACAACTCGGCCACGGCATCTACTACGGTCCTTCCGGGACTGATACCCACTCCGACACCGGCGGCGCAAGCCATCAATCTCTCGACCCGGATGCGAGTGCAGACCGGTGATAATGTGGGCATCGGCGGATTCATCATCTCTGGGACCGCTCCCAAACATCTGCTTCTTCGCGCGATTGGACCGTCGATCACCAGTGTTCCCGGTGTGCTGGCTAATCCTGTGCTGGAATTGCACCGTCCCGGTTTTGCCCCGATCACGAACGACAACTGGCGAGACGATCCCGCGCAGGAGGCCGCAATCCTGGCCACCGGCATCGCGCCCACCAATGATCTCGAATCGGCCATCGATGCGACCTTGAATCCGGGGGCCTATACCGCAGTGGTGAGGGGCCAGAACAACACCTCGGGTGTCGCCCTGATTGAAGTGTACGATCTCAGCCACGCCGTTTCCGCGAAGCTGGCGAATATCAGCACGCGAGCCTTTGTCGGCACGGGATCCGACATCGTGATCGCGGGATTTATCCTGGGCGATAGCGCCGGCAACGACGGCGTAGTCGTTCGCGGCATCGGACCCAGCCTGACGTCCCTGGGAGTGGCTGGCGCGCTGGCCAATCCAACCCTGGAATTGCGCGACAGCAACGCAGCGCTCCTGATCGCGAATAACGACTGGCAGGATGACCCCGCTCAAGCCGCGGAACTCACGGCCGCGGGTCTGGCGCCATCCAACAATCTCGAGTCTGGCCTGGTCGCAATGCTGCCGCCGGGACTCTACACCGCCCTGCTCGCGGGCCTAAACAATGGTTCCGGCGTCGGCTTGGTTGAAGTCTACGATCGCGGACCGTAGGCGGGGAAAATTCGAATTTCGAAATTCGAAGCTCGAAACAATGACCGAAGCTCGAACTACGGAAAATTCGAAACAGCTTTCGTTTCGGTCATTCCTCCCTTAGATCATTTGAACTTTGTTTCGGATTTCGATATCGAATTTCGAGTTTCCTACCGGGGACACACTCCATGAAAACCAAATTGCTGCTCGTTATCGTTCTTGGCCTCGCTTACCACTCTTCGACGGTGGACGCCCAAAAACCTGTTTCGGAAGAAAAAAAGCCGGACGTCTCGGACAAGGCGTTGATCACCAAGGACACGCCTGCCGCGAAGAAAGACGCCAAGATGCCGGAAAGCAAAGCGGTCAAGCAATACACGATCGAGCAGTTCATGGCCACGACGCGGCTCGGCGGGAGCTCGTTCTCGTCCGATGAGAAGTCGATTCTCTTTCACAGCAATAAGACAGGCATCTTCAACGTTTATTCCATGCCGGCCTCGGGCGGAGAACCGAAGCAGCTGACCACCTCAGCCAAGGAGAGCACCTTTGCCGTCTCCTACTTCCCGGCGGATGCGCGGTTCCTTTACCGCTACGACAAGGGCGGGAACGAGAACGAACATCTTTACTTGAGGGAATTGGACGGCACCGAGCGGGACCTGACCCCGGGCGAAAAGACGAAGGCCAACTTCCTCAGTTGGAGTCACGACCGAAAATCGTTTTTCTTCTCCACCAATACACGGGACCAGCGTTACTTCGATATTTTCGAGGTGAGCATCGCCGATCTGAAGCCGGTGCTGATTTACCAGGACGAAACGGGCTATCAATTCGGCGCCATCTCGGACGACAAACAGTTCATCGCGTTTGGAAAGCCCGGCGCTTCCACGGCCGACTCGGATATCTATCTTTATACGGCGGCGACAAAAGAGATGAAGCATCTCACCCCGCACCAAGGGGACGTGGCCAACTCGCCGGAGGCTTTCGATCCGAAGTCGAAATATCTCTATTTCCTCTCGAACGAGGGGAGCGAGTTCATGTACGTCGCGCGCTACGATTTGAAGGACGGGAAGCGCGAAGTGCTGGAAAAGACACCGTGGGACGCGTCCTACATGTTTTTCTCGCGCAACGGCAAATACCGCGTTGTGGCCACGAACGAGGATGCGCGGACCAAGGTCAGGATTTACGAGGAAGCCACGGGGAAAGAAGTTTCGCTGCCCGCGCTTCCCGAAGGCGACATCACCGGCGTCAACATCTCGCCTAACGAAACAAAGATGACCTTCTACCACGATGGGGCCCGCTCGCCGGCGAACCTGTTTGTTTATGATTTCGCCACGAAAAAGCTGACGAAGCTGACGGAAAGCCTCAACCCGGAGATCAACGCTGCCGACTTGGTCGAGTCGCGGGTGGTGCGCTACAAATCGTTCGACGGCCTGGAGATTCCCGCGATTCTCTACACGCCGCAGAATGCCGAGGGAAAGAAACTACCGGCGCTTGTCCGGGTGCATGGCGGCCCGGGCGGACAGGCTCGGATGCCTTACAGCGCGTCGGTGCAATTCCTCGTGAACCACGGCTACGTCGTCCTGGACGTGAACAACCGTGGCTCGAGCGGTTACGGGAAGACGTTCTTCACCGCCGATGACGGCAAGCACGGGCGCGAGCCGCTATGGGATTGTGTCGAGGCGAAGAAGTATCTGGCGTCGCTCGGGTACGTGGATGAGTCGAAGATCGGGATCATGGGCGGCTCGTATGGCGGCTACATGGTCCTGGCGGCGCTCGCGTTTAAGCCGGAGGAGTTTCGCGCCGGGGTGGACATCTTTGGCGTCTCAAACTGGGTGAGGACGCTGCAGAGCATCCCGCCCTACTGGGAAGCGGAGCGCAAGTCGCTCTACAAGGAGATCGGCGATCCGGGCACGCAAGCGGAGATGTTGAAGGAGATTTCACCGCTCTTCTACGCGGACAAAATCACGAAGCCGCTCATTGTCCTGCAGGGAGCGAACGACCCGCGCGTCATCAAACCGGAGTCGGACGAAATCGTGGACGCCATCAAGAAGAAGAATGGTGTGGTCGAGTACGTTGTCTTTGATAACGAGGGCCACGGCTTCACGAAAAAGGCGAACGAGATTCGCGCCTACAAGGCTATTCTCGATTTTCTGGACAAGCATTTGAACGGAAGCAGCGCGGCGGCCCCGGTTGCGAATTAGCGGTTGGGACCAAGGAGCGGCGGTTTGTAACCGCCTACCAAAGACGACGGCGGTTACAAACCGCCGCTCCTTGATTGATCAGGAGCAAGAGTCGGACGGCGTCGTTTGATGTTGTTGTGCGCCGTGTGACAGGGTAAGCCTGAACCTTCTCGTCAGAGGGGAGCAACCATGCACGCATGCACGTTCGGATTTTTCTGGTCAGACACGGAGCGACAGTTCTCACGGCGGAAGATCGTTTTGCCGGCGCGACCGATGTGCAGCTTTCCGATGACGGCCGGGAACAAGTCCGGCGGCTGGCCCGGCGCCTCGAGCAGGAAGAGATCACTGCGATCTACGCGTCGCCCCTGGGCCGAACCGTGGAAACTGCGCGGATTCTGGCCGAACCGCACGAAATCGAGGTGCAGACGCGCGATGGATTGCGCGAGATTTCGCACGGCCGCTGGGAACAAATGACCCGCCGGGAAGTCGAGCAGGCGTTTCCGGCGGAAGCGGCGGCCTGGGAAAAAGACCCTTATACGTTTGCGCCCGTGGGAGGCGAGAGCGGGCTGGCGGTGACCGCGCGGGCTTTGCCGGTGTTGATGGACATCGTCCGGGAACATCCCGCCTCGAATGTTCTGGTGGTGTCGCACAAAGCCACGATCCGTCTCCTGCTCAGCTCCCTCCTCGGATTCGATCCACGTCGTTACCGCGATACCCTGGACCAAAATCCGGCGGCGCTGAATATCGTCGACTTCAAGGATACGGTCAGCGCCCGTCTGACGCTTTTCAACGACACTTCGCACTACGCTTCGACAGGTCTTGCCATCCCGGCGGTGCCGACTTCGCGGCTCTCGAAGGCGTGGTGCGGCGAAAAGAAGAGGTAGAGGCGCCCCCTCGTGATGGTTAGGCGCTCACCGCAGCGAGCGCCTCTACATTTGCGTCTCGCGGCGGATTCGCGACATTCGCCGCCGCTCCATGCTCACCATTTCACAAGTCTCAAAGGCCTTTGCCGGCCGGATCCTCTTTGAAGACGCTTCGCTTCAGGTAAACCGCGGCGATCGCGTGGGCTTGGTCGGACCGAATGGCGCGGGGAAATCGACGCTTTTCTCTCTTATTCTCGGCGAAGCCTCTCCGGACGAAGGCAAGGTCGCGCTCGAAAAAGCGGCGACGGTCGGATTTCTTCCACAAGAACACGCGCCCGCCGGGGAGGAGACGGTCCTCGAATTGGCCTGCGCGGTCTCGCCCGAGCTGGTTAAGGCGCAGCGGATCATGAAATCGACCCCGGAAGACTCGGTCGAGCATCACGAAGCGTTGCACTCCTTCGACGAGCACGGCGGCTGGCAGCTCGAACCCAAGGCCAAGCGCATCCTATCCGGACTCGCCTTTCGCGAAGCAGATTTCGATCGGCCGGCGAAAGCGTTGAGTGGCGGCTGGGTCATGCGCGCGCACCTGGCCCGTCTTCTGGTCCAGGAGCCGGATCTGCTCCTTCTGGACGAGCCAACAAACCATCTCGATCTCGAATCGCTGGTCTGGTTCCAGGAATATTTGTCGAATTATCCCGGAGCCATCCTGATGATCTCGCACGACCGCGAATTTTTGAACCAGCTTGTTGGTTCCATCATCGAAATCGCGCACAAACGGCTGAATCGGTATCGGGGGAACTGGGACAGCTACGTCGAACAAAGAGCAGCGCGCGAAGAACAGCAGCTCTCGGCCTACAAGAACCAGCAGAAAGAAATCGCATCGCTGCAACTGTTCGCCGATCGGTTTCGGGCCAAGGCGAGCAAGGCTTCACAGGCGCAGAGCAAGTTGAAGCAGATCGATCGGATGGAGAAAATTGAGGCGCCGGTTTCGCGCGAAAGGACCGTCCACTTCCGTTTCCCGCAGCCGCCGCGCAGCGGACATCGCGTGATCACGATGAAAGAGGTCGATCATGCCTATGGCGATCTGGTGGTTTATCGCGGGCTGGATTTTGAAGCGGAGAGGGGACAACGCACCGTGCTGGTCGGGCCAAATGGCGCGGGAAAGTCAACGCTGTTGAAACTGCTGGCGGGAGTTTTGCCCGTCCAAGCCGGCGTCCGAGAGGTCGGGCACAACGTCAAGGTCGGTTATTTTTCGCAGTATCGCGTCGAGATGCTCGACCCGAAGCAGACGGTGCTGGAAACCGCGCGCGACATGCCGAACCCGGTTTCCGAGCAGACGGCTCGAACGGTCCTCGGCTCCTTTCTCTTTCGTGGAGACGATGTCTTCAAGACCACGTCGGTGCTGAGCGGGGGAGAGAAAACGCGGCTGGCTCTTGTTCGGCTGTTGCTGGATCCGCCGAACCTTCTCCTGATGGATGAACCGACCACGCACTTGGATGTGGGCAGCATCGATGCTTTGGTTGGTGCCCTAGCCCAATATGAAGGCACGCTGATTTTTATCAGCCACGACGTTTATTTCATCCGGGCGGTCGCGAAAACGGTGCTGCACATCACCGCCGGCAAGCTGACGCCGTATGCGGGTGACTACGATTATTATCTGGATAAATCGCGGGCTACTTCGGCGCGGGCCGCGCTGACCAGCGGCGAGAAGCTGCAGAACCTGCAGCCGTCCGCACCCAAGCCGGCAGGCGGCGCGTCTGCCGTGGAAAAGACCGGGATGCGCGAGACCCGCGAGCAGCGTCGCGCGGCCGCTGAGGAACGCAAGGCGGAAGCGAAGATCAAGCGTGAGCATGAAAATCGGGTTCGCGATTTGGAGATGCAGATCTTGAAACTGGAAGGCCGGCAGAAGGAGTTGACGGAAGAGTTGGAGAAGCCGGAAACCTATGAACGGGGCGGAGCGGCCACGCAGTTGAATCGCGAGCTCCAGGCGCTCTCCGCCGACATGGAACGGCTGACCGCAGAGTGGGAGAATTTAGAGCAGAGAAAAGCAGGGTAGGGGAGCGCGTTCCGACCGTGGCATCGATGCTGCTATAAGAGAATCCGCAAGCTAGGAAGACACTTACTAAAATATAATTTTCCTTTAGCTTCACACGCGGCCAGCAATGGCCGCGTTCTTTTTTTGTCAATGTGGGAGGGGCCTCTGCGCCCCGACTTTTGTGGTTGTTTCGCGGCGCGAGAGCTATTTCCGATGTGGAGCAATCGCGGCGCAAAGGCCGCTCCCACATTTGTTAGGAACTGAATTAGTCGTTCTTGGCCGCGCCGCGAATATTCAGAAGAGCGAGGCCGATCTGGAGAAGAATGAGGGCATAGGCGCTGGCGTACCAGCCCCAAGCCGCCCACAGAACATTGCTGAGCAGAAAGAACCAAAACCCCCACTGGCGCGACTTCCTGGACTGCGCGGCGACGAGCCAGGCCGAGAGAAGCGTGACCGCGACGAGCCAGGCCGAGAGAAGCGTGACCGCCATGGCCGGCCACTGCAGATAATTCATCCATTCCACAGCCCTTAAACGATTCTACTTTAGAGCCCGGTTGTGTTGGGTCAGGGACGATTGGCGGCTCGAGTGCGAAAAACGGTAGGGCGAGACTCTGTCGAGCCGGGGACCAAGCGAGGCGCCCGCAATTTCAGGGAACGAACGGCTCGACAGAGTCTCGCCCTACCAAGAGCTCCCTGACGCGCGGCAAAAAAAAATCCACCTGCGTCCGGCACCTGAGCCGAATATTTCTCGGAGGTAGTTGCCATGGCGAGATATCGAAAACCCTTTTTCCGCACCGCCTTCCAACTCCTGAAACAAACGGCCACCGAGTGGGTGGACGACAAAGCGCCCCAGCTCGGTGCGGCCCTGGCCTATTACACGGTTTTCTCGCTCGCGCCGCTTGTTCTCGTCCTGCTCGCGATCATCGGCGTCCTTTTTCGCGACGATCCTGCGGGGGCTTGGAGCAAAATCACCGAGCAGATGGGTTACTTTCTCGACAAGAGCGCGGTGCAGGTCGTGACCGACATCGCTCAAAAAGCTTCGGAGCCCGGCAAGAGCACGATCGCGACTGTGATCGGGATAGCCTTGGCGCTTTTTGGCGCGAGCGGGGTGTTCGGTCAGCTTCAGGATGCCTTGAACACGATCTGGGGCGTCAAAGCAAAACCGGGGCAGGGGATATGGGGTTTTCTCCGCGCGCGTTTCGTTTCGTTTGCGATGGTTGGCGGCGTTTGCTTTCTCCTGCTCGTGTCGTTAGTGGTCGAGGCGCTGCTTAAAGGTTTCAGCCATTATGTTCAGGCGGCTTTGCCCGGAGGCCTGGCCATCGCCATTACGGTCTATCTCCTGTTCGACTTCGCGATTGTCGTTTTGCTTTTCGCTTTGATTTTCAAATTTCTGCCGGATGCCGAAGTCCAGTGGCGTGATGTCTGGATTGGCGCGGCGATGACGGCTCTGCTCTTCGGCGTGGGAAAATGGGCGCTCGGGCTTTATCTCGGGAGCGGCTCGGCGGCGTCAGCCTACGGCGCTGCCAGCTCGCTGATCACGCTGCTCCTTTGGATTTACTATTCGTCCCAAATTCTTTTGTTCGGCGCGGAGTTCACCCAGGTCTATGCCAACCAGGCGGGACGCCGCGTCCAGCCGAGCAAATATGCGGTGCCGATTGAGCACATGGAAATCGAGCATCCCCGCGGGACGAATCGGTAGAGCTCCCGCTGTAGCCGCTTCGCTGTGCGAAGCGTGAGAGTTGCGTGGCTTCCAAGGCGTTCGGTGAGCCGCCCACAGGGCCGCTGCTACAGAGATCGTTTCGCGGCGCCGCTCAAGAGTCGTTCGCGGGAAATGATCGCGCGTTTGTGCGTGCCGCGGCCGATCTCCCCGGCGGGATCGTGCGCGATCACGTCGAAGACGAAGAGTTTGCCGTCGCGACCCCGATAGGTTGCGGTAGCTGTGACCTTCGCCCCGACCGGCGTCGCGGCCGAATGAATGATATCGACGGTGACGCCAACGGACATTTCATCGCTTTGCAGGAGTGGCTTGAGAACGCGGGCGCCCGCCATTTCCATGAGCGCGATCATGCGCGTGGTGGCGAAAACCTCCGGGAACGTTTCGTCCGGCGCATTGTTCACCTTCAGATCGCTCGCGCAATCCGATTTCTCGACTACGAGTTGAGCGGTCCCGACGGTGTTGGGCGCCGGCTCCCTCACGCCGGATTCCAACTGTGGCCGTCTCCTGCCAGGGCCGGCTCAGGCTCCGGTAACTCAGATTCGACGTCCGGCTCGGCCTGATCTTCCTGGCCTTCGTGGTGCTCCTTCGCGATCAACATGTAGAGCGACGGGACGATAAACAACGTGAAGATCGTTCCGACCGTCATTCCGCCGACGAGCACCAGACCAATGGAGTTTCGCGCGGCCGCACCGGCTCCGGTGACGAGGGTGAGGGGGAAGTGCCCGGCCACGGTGGCGACACTGGTCATCATGATGGGGCGCAAACGAGTGCGCGCAGCCTCTCGCACGGCGTCGAATTTATTTAAACCCGATCGCTGTTTTTCGTTAGCGAACTGGACAATCAGAATGCCGTTCTTCGAAACGAGGCCCACCAGCGTCACCAATCCGACCTGCGAATAAATGTTAAAAGAAGTCGTCCAGGAATCCGTGAAGAAAGTTCCGAAAGGCATCTTCAAGAACATGAAGATGGCCGCGCCAAACAAGGCCAGCGGCACTGAGCCGAGCAGAATAATAAATGGATCACGGAAGCTATTGAACTGCGCGGCCAGAACCAGAAAAATGAGAACGACCGCGAGGAGAAAGACACTGCTGAATTTATCGCCTTCGAGGCGCAGCTGACGTGAGCCGCCCGTATAATCGATGGCGTATCCGGAGGGCAAAACCTTGTGGGCTTCGTCCTCGAGAAACTTGAGCGCGGCATCCACGGAGCCGGATGGTACGCCGCTAATGGTGACCGCGTTCAGCTGTTGCATCCGATTGAGCGAGCGAGCGATGGTCTTATGCTGAACGGTCGCAATCGTGCTCAGCGGGATAAGCTTCTTGTCCGGGCCCGAGACGTAAATATCCGATAGCTGCTCGGGGTTGAGACGGTCGATCCGTTTAACCTGAGGGATGACCTTGTAGCTCAGTCCCTGCATGTTGAACCAGTTTACAAAATTCCCCCCGATGCTGGCGGAGAGATCGGCCCCCACTTTTTGCATGTCGAGGCCCATGGTCGAAACCTTGTCGTGATCGAACACGATCTCGGCTTGCGGTTGATCGATTTTGGTATCGATATCGCCGAACTGGAAAATATGAGCCGCCATCGCCTTTTGAAAGAGATCCTTCGCGATGTCGAGCATGCGGTCGTGGCTGGCGGTCGAAGCGATGATGAAGCTGACGGGAAAGTTGTCCGAGCCAGGCAAGGCTTCGGGCATGGTCGCGAACATCTGAATGCCTGGGATGCCGGCCAGCTTCTGCTGCACCACCGGCAGGTAGTTCTTGGTCGGAACTTTGCGCTCGCCCCATGGTCTCAAGACGAGACCGCCGAAGCCGAAGCTCGGCTGGGTAATCTGAAAAGTGAAACGGGTATCCGGAAGCGACTGGAAGACTTTGCCGGCGGCGTCGGCATAACGAATCGTATCGTCGATCGTGGCATTCGCCGGAGCCGTGATGATGCCGATGATGAAGCCCTGGTCTTCTTTCGGCGCCAGCTCTTTCGTGGCGACTTTGGGGATGGCGAGGAACATCACCAGAGCCAGGAGGGTGACGCCGACCCAGACGACATAAACGGCCGGCCGCGCGTTGAGGGTGCGATCGAGATGCTCACCGTACCAGTCGCGAAAGCGATCGAAGGTGCGATTAACCCAGCCGCTGAATCCGTGATCGGCGTGCTCAGCGCGTAGCATATTGGCGCACATCATCGGTGAAAGGACGAGCGCAACGATGCCCGAGATGAAAACGGCGCCGACGAGTGTCATAGCGAACTCGCGGAAAAGCGCACCGGTCAGGCCGCCTTGCAGTGCGATCGGTGTGTAGACAGCCGCGAGCGTAATCGTCATGGCGATAATCGGCCCGATCAGTTCGCGCGCGCCGAGAAGAGCCGCATTCAGACGGCTCAATCCTTCGCGCAGGTGCCGCTCGACGTTCTCGACCACGACAATGGCGTCGTCGACGACCAGCCCGACGGAGAGCACGATGGCGAGCAAGGTCAGCAGGTTCAGGCTGAAGCCGAACACCTGCATGATGAAGAGCGCGCCGATCAACGAAATGGGAATGGCGACGATCGGGATGATCACGGAACGGACCGAACCGAGGAAGAGGAAGATGACGATCATGACGATGATCAGAGTGTCGATCAGCGTCTTCACCACTTCGTGGATCGCATCATTGATGTAGGCGGTGGCGTCGTAAGCCACCTCCACCTCCATCCCTTTCGGCAGTTCCTTCTTGATCTCGTCGACTTCAGCGCGAACGCGCTTGATGACGTCGATCGAATTCGCATTCGGCAAAACAAAGATGCCCATGAAGACCGCCTTCTTGCCGGTGAAGCGAACCTCCGAGTTGTAGTCCTCCGCGCCAAGAACGACGTCGGCAATGTCGCCCAGGCGAATGAGCGTTCCTTTGTCCTGTTTCACCACCAACTGCTTAAACTGATCGGCCGTGTGAAGATCCGTGTTCGCAGTCAGAGTTACCTGAAGCAGCGAACCCTTGGTGCTGCCGATGGCGGCGAGGTAATTATTCTTGGATAACGCATCGCGGACGTCCTTGGCGCTGATGCCCAGCGCCGCCATCCGTTCCGGTTTCATCCAAACGCGCATGGCAAAGGTCCGCCCGCCGAGAATGTCGGCCTTTTGCACGCCGCTCACGGCGGTCAGGCGGGGCTGAACCAGGCGGACGAGATAGTCGGTTACTTCGTTGGGCTGGAGAATATCCGAAGTAAAACTCAGGTAAGCTGAAGCGATCTGGGAATCGGCTGGCTGAATCGCGATCACCGGGATCTGCGATTCCGGAGGCAGATTGTTGCGGATCGCGTTTACCCTGGAACTGATATCAGAGAGCGCCTTGTTCGCGTCGTAGTTCAGCTTCAGCCGCGCGGTAACAGTTGAGACGCTTTGCTGGCTCGTTGACTGGATGTAATCGATGCCGTCGGCGGCGGCCATGGCCCGCTCGATTGGAGTGGTAATGAAGCCACGGACCAATTCAGCGTCCGCGCCCACGTAAACCGTCGTTACGGTAATCGCGGCAATGTCGCTGCGCGGATACTGCCGGACGTTCAACGTCTTCATGGCCGCGAGCCCGGCGATGAGGATGACGAAGCTAACGACCAGCGCCAGGACCGGCCGTCTGATGAATAAATCGGTAAACCCCTTCATCGAGATTTAGGAATCGGGCGGATTCGGATTTAACTCTGGTTTCGGCGCGAGATCGTTGCTCACGAAAACGGCCATGCCGTTGCGCAGCTTGAAGACGCCCGTGCTGACAATCGTTTCGCCTTCTTTGATTCCCTGCAGGATTGCAATGAAATCGCCCCGAGCCTGGCCGACCCGCACCACCTGCTGTCGCAACACCTCGGATTCTTTTCCAGTCTTGGGATCCGGCTTTTTTTCGATTACGTAAACCGAATCGCCGTACGGCGCATACGAGACCGCGGAGCCGGGGACAACCAGCGTTTTGCTTTTATTGGGCAGGGCGATCCACGCTTTGATAAACATCCCGGGTCTGAGCGTGTGGTCCGGGTTGGCGAGCGTAGCCTGGATCGAGACGTTCCGGGTGACCGAATCAACCATCGAATCGATCGCCGTCAGCTTGCCTTGGAACTCCTTGCCCGGAACGGCATCGGTTCGCACAGTAACTTCCAAGCCCTCGCTGAGTCGGGCCAGTTCCTGCTGCGGCAGCGCAAAATCGACGTAGACCGGATCCAGGGAAGTCAACGCGACCACCTGCTGGCCAGCGTTGATCATCTGGCCGACGTTAACCTGTCGAATGCCCAGCTGGCCGTCGAATGGAGCGAGAATCTGCTTCTTGCGCATGACCGCGTTGATGTTGTCTACCGTGCCCTGCTTTTGGCCGAACAGAGCTTCCGCGGAGTCGAGTTCCTGCTTGGAGACGACTTTTCGGACGGCCAGGTCACGGGCCCGCTCGAGGTTGGCGCGGGCCAGTTCCAGGTCAGACTGGGCATTCTTCAAAAGCCCTTCCTCAGCGGACATGTCGAGCTTCACCAGAAGTTCGCCCTTTTTGGCAACGCCGCCGCTTTGGAAAGCAACGCTGGCAACGACTCCACCGAGCTCAGTCGAGACCATGGCGCCCTGAACCGCCGAGATCGATCCCACCGCGCTGAGCGTGGGGGCCCAATCCTCGGCTTTCACCACCGCGCTCGAGACCGCCGTCGGCGGCATCGTGAATGGCGTCGACATCATCTTGCGGATCTGGAGCGCCTTGATTCCCAGGAGGAGGACGAGGACCACCACCAGGCCCAGAACCGCCAGGACGACAGGTTTGCGGATGAATCTCACTTTTGCGGCGGTCCGAATAGGTTTGGCAACGTCATGCATAGGAAACTGCACTTTCTGTATCGAAAATCACGCGCCAGAGTTGTCGCGTCACTTCCAGCTGTCGCGTGCGACGCTCGGTGTTGGAGAGCTCAGGTGGCTGCAAGATATCGCGCATCAGCATCCCGTCACTCACCGCAAAAATAAGGTCGGCCAGTTCGCGTGGAGTCAGATGGTGCGATTTCGCCTCGGGCGAACGCGCGATGAGGTCAGTCACGCCATCCATGGCTGTCTTTCGCACATCGCGGACCAGTAGCCGGACGCCGGGATTGCGCGCCGCCTCGGCGAAAAGATCCACCACGAAAGCCGAGGTAACCTGCGGGGAGTTTTCGCAGCAATGGGCGGTAAAGAGGACTTCGAGCGATTCGAGCAAACTCGGCGCCTGCCGGGCCCGTTCGAGCAGATTGTGGATCTCGCTCTTGTGCCGGTCGGCCATGGCCGAGATGACCGCCTCCTTGTTTTCAAAATAGCGATAGATGAGGCCCACACTGATCCCGGCCTCGGCACTGATATCGTGCATACTGGCCTGGTGGAAGCCACGTTTGGCAAAACAGACCATGGCCGCGTTGAGGATTTGCTCGCGGCGATCGGCGGCGGGCTCGATACGGTTGTCGGACATGAGGTTGCTACAATGAATGAACGTTCATTCATTGTCAAATGGCGGCTGATGTAGAGGCGCTCGCCGCGGCGAGCGCCTCGTAGTATGACTAAAGGGAATGCGGCGTGACCGAAAATCTTACCCGGGCCTTCAGTTAACCCTTCTCCGGCAGTTTCCGCCCGCGTCGCCCTACCTCGTGGGTGTCTCCGGCGGCCGCGATTCGATCACCTTGCTTCATCACCTCGTGGAACTGGGCTATCGCAAACTTGTTGTCTGTCACCTCGACCACAAACTGCGCGCCCGAGAGAGCCGCGCGGACGCGCGTTTCGTTGAGAAGCTCGCTCGAGAATACGATCTCAAGGCCGAGATGGGCGTAGCCGATGTGTCTGCTCTCGCCGCAAAGGAAAAAATCTCGATTGAAACAGCGGCGCGGAATGCGCGCTATCGATTCTTCGCCGAGGTGGCTCGTCGCCGGCGGTGCCGCACCATTTTCCTCGGCCATCATGCTGACGATCTGGCCGAGACATTCCTGATCAATTTGTTCCGCGGCACTGGCACGGCCGGTCTTGCTGCCATGCGTGAGGTCACGGTTCATTGCGTCGGCAAGCTCGACCTGAAGGTGGTGCGCCCGCTCCTTTCCATCTGGCGCGAGGAGATCGACGAATACGTGAAGGCGCATAACCTGAAGTTTCGGGAGGACGCGACCAACAGGAGTCTGGTTCCGCTGCGCAATCGCGTCCGGCAGAAAATCATCCCGCTTCTCGAGAAACATTTTGGCCGGCCCATTCGCAAGAGTATCTGGCGCGCGGCCAGCCTCGCCTCGGAAGAGGAAGGGTTTTTCGAAGAGTTGTTGCCTCCGGAGTTTTCACCGGGAACGCAACTGGCCATCGAGCCGCTCCGTGCGATGCCGGTGGCTGTGCAGCGCCGGATGCTTCACCGCTGGTTGCGGGCGGGGAACATTCCCGGGGTCAGCTTCGATCTGGTGGAGCGCGTGCGCGCGTTGCTTGATCTGGCGAACGGCGTGGCCAAGACCAACCTGCCCGGGCGGGGTCATGTGCGCCGCCGGGCGGGGCAAATTTTTATCGAATGAATCCCGCGCGCTGTAGATGCTTTGCGGTGCGAAGCGTCTTTGATCGCACGATCATTTATTAGCGGGAGTCCTTCCTCGCGCTTTGCGCAGCGAAGCGGCTCCAGCAAAGGCCCCACCAATCCGTGTTTCATCTGTGCCAATCCGTGACTACAATGCGCTCCTGATGGCTTCTCCTGTCCGCGTCCGCTTCGCTCCGTCGCCCACCGGTTATCTTCACATCGGCGGTGCGCGCACGGCCCTCTTCAACTGGCTTTACGCCAGGCACACGGGCGGCACGCTGGTGTTGCGCATCGAGGATACGGATCGCGCGCGATATACCAAGGAGGCTACCCAGGCGATATACGACGGGCTGC
>QHMY01000068.1 GCA_003218305.1 Verrucomicrobiota bacterium | reverse complement strand
CTTCTTCATCGCGGACGGAGCCGCCTGGTTGAATCGCGCAAGTGGCGCCAGCATCGGCCGCGGCGAGAAGGCCGTCAGGGAATGGGAAAAAGGCGTCGCTCGCGACTGCGCTGCCCTTGAGGGACAAACCGGCTTCGGCCGCTTTCCAAACGGCAATGCGCGATGCGTCCACGCGAGACATCTGGCCGGCGCCGATCCCAAGCGTGCGATCGGATGCGGCGTAAACGATGGCATTCGACTTGACGTTCTTGACGACTCGCCACCCGAAGGTCATCGCCGCCAATTCCTGCTCGGTTGGTTGGCGCGCGGTCACCACTTTCAGGGCGAAATCGACCGGTTCGCCCACGTCCTTGTCCTGGACGAGCAGGCCGCCTGTGGCCGAGCGAATGTCTTGCGGCTTCTCGTCCGCCGCCGGGGGAGTCAGGGCGCGGATCAACCGAAGGTTCTTCTTTTTTTGAAACAGGGTTCGCGCCTCGGTCTCAAATTCCGGCGCGATGATCACCTCGCTAAAAATCTCGCTGATTGCTTTTGCGAGAGATTCATTAATCGGGCGATTGCAAATAATGACGCCGCCAAAAGGCGCCTGCTTGTCGGTCGCAAAGGCCTTTTCCCACGCCTCCCTCAAATCGGCGTCACTTCCGACGCCGCACGGGTTGGTATGTTTCAGGATCGCGACCGTCGGCTCGGAAAATTCGGCGATGAGATTCGCCGCCGCGCTGATGTCCAGGATGTTGTTAAAGGACAGTTCCTTGCCGTGCAGTTTCTTGAAGTGCCGGTCGAAATCGCCGTAGAGCGCGGCCGACTGGTGCGGGTTCTCGCCGTAGCGCAACCGCGTAACCAGAGGAAGCGAGAACGAAAATGACGCCTCAGTCGTTTGCTCCTGATTCAGGAAGGTTCCGATCGCGCGATCGTAATCGGAGGTCTTGATAAATGCCTTGATGGCCAGCCGTTCGCGCAACTTCAAAGTCGTCTCACCCTCGTGATCACGCATGGTTTCGAGGACGGTGTCGTAATCGACGGGGTCCACGACGACGGTGACGGACTCGTAGTTCTTCGCCGCGCTCCGAATCATGGAAGGACCGCCGATATCGATTTGTTCGATCGCTTCCGCCATGGTGACGTTGGGTTTCGCGACCGTCGCCTCGAACGGATACAGGTTCACCACGACGAGATCGATCGGTTGGAAGCCGCATTCTTTCGCCTGGGCTTCATGCAGCGGATTGCCGCGCTTATAAAGCAAACCGCCATGGACCCGCGGGTGAAGCGTTTTGACGCGCCCCTCGAGCACTTCCGGAAAATCGGTGAAGCTTGAGATATCCCGGACGGGCACACCTTCTTTGCGCAACAGGTCGGCAGTGCCGCCAGTGGAAATGATGTCGACCCCTTGTTTTTCGAGGGCGCGGGCGAACGCGCCTACGCCTTTCTTGTCCGAAACAGAGATGAGCGCGCGGGTGATTTTCATTTCAAGGAAAAAGGGATTTTGGTCCAAAGAATCGGTGGCGTCATCCTGGAAGTTGGTAGGGTCGGCGCGCTGCGCCGACCGCGGACGCCGCAGCGCGGCGTCCCTACCGCGATCGTCACCGCGGCTCGATCACGTTTTTCGCCATCGGGTAAAGGACCGGACAGCAGCCGATGGTCTCGCAAAATGCTTTGCTGAAATGGCTGAGGCTGGAATAGCCGACCTCGGTCGCGGCTTCGGTGACATTGTGGCGGCCCATCCGCAAAAGCTCGGCCGCCCGTTCCATGCGCAGTTTGCGCAAATATTGCGGAATGGTCAGGCCGACTTCACGCGAGAAACTCCGGCTCAAATAGAACGGGCTGCAACCCACTTCCCGGCCAAGCATCTCGAGAGTGGGCGGCTGGGCGAGATCGCGCGCCAGCAGCTCCTTGGTCCGCGCCACCCGGTCCCGCGCCACCCGTTTCTGACGCATGCAAAACAATTCGGGATCTTTGGGCGCGAAAAGAAAATGAGCCATTAGCTCGAGCGCCTTGCTTTGGTACCACAAGCTCTGGGCCATTTTAGAAACCGGCGGCTGGAGCAGGGTCCCCACCACACCAAACTGCTCGGACGACATCGGGCGCGTGAGAGAAACGATGGAGCGCTCTTTCTCCGGAAACACCGCCGCGCGAAGTTGAGGATCGAGGTCCGCTTCGCAGTCGGCCAGCTGCTTCTGCAAATGCTCGCGCGAAAACTCCAGAGTCACGAATCGATGACGGTCTCCCGCCTCGCGCGAGGCCTGCAACGGCTCGTCGGTCAGTGCATAATAACCTGCGCTGCCGGAAACATAATCGGCTCGGGCCCGGGCTCCGACGGCACCGCGCCCCTCGAGATTCAGGCAAAATTCGACGCTGCGCGGGTGAAAGCTCAGCCCCCAATCGAGAGGCCGCTCCGTCTGGAAGTCGTGCCAATCCACACTGACGCCGAGTCGGTCGAAATCGCCGTATAAGCGGCGCCAGCCTCGCGGAACCGTTCGCCAGGCGCTGCGCTCCGCGGCCGCTGCATTGATTGAAAGCATCGCGCAGAACTTACCGATGTTGCCTCGACGATTGCAAGTCGGGTTTGATTTCCATGAGCGCGGCACGGTCCCACTCTCCCAGAGTCGCGGCCGCGTCATAGGTGCTGCGGGCAAAGTCGAGCAGCATTTGATCAGGTGATGCCGCCTGCCGCACCTCCTCGTATGGAAGCACGAATTCTTTGAGCTGAGGATTGAAGCTCGCAGTCGCGGGTTGCACCTTCGCCTCCGAAAAACCGCCCGGTGCCGGGTAGGCGTAGGAATAAAAAATCGGCTCGGGCATCATCGCGTTGCCGGGCCAGAACCCAAGACTGCTGACCTCCTGCGAATAGGCTTCGCGCGTGACGGCGTCCGGCAAATGCGGGACACCGCCGGGATGCTGGGGAGCCCGCCGCCCGGAAAATCGGGTTACGGCGAGATCGAAACTGCCCCAGAAAAAATGAACCGGGCTGCACTTTCCGCAAAACTCGGCCCGAAATTCTTTGAAAACGCGATCGCTCTGCAAAAGAACGCGCCAAAATCGGTTCGCAAAGTCGGGGTCGTAGGACGCATTCGTTTCGTTCTGTTCGAAAGGAATCGCCGGGTCGACCTCGTTCGGCGTCGTATTGATCTTGACCGGGAGGCCAAGCTCACCCAGCGCGGTCATCATTTCGCCATGGAACTTCGCGACCGATTTCGGGGCGAGGCCGACAGTTTTTTCGCGCCCATCATTGGTTTGAATGCGCAGGACATGATCGATGAAATCAAAATCGATTTGAAAAACGCGCGCGCCAAAAGGAATCGGGGAGGTGGTCAGGCCTCGGGCGGTCAGGTAAAGCGTGACGTGCCAGGAGTGATTGGTCCACGGCGCCAGAGCCAGGCGAACCTTTCCGACAATCTGCGTCCACATGTGCAACGTGGCGCAGGTTTCCTTCCATTCAGCGAAGGGCAGGCTCGGCCAGGGATTGGGTTCCATTTTTTTGTTCGAGGTCGGACGGCGTCCTCCTTGGTCTTGCGATACATCCGCTTGATGCTGCGCTGGACGGCGTTGTCCTCGGGATCGCCCGCTGGAGTTACGTCGTGACTGTCCACGTGTCCGCCGTCCTCTTCGACCTGTTCCATGTTCCGGCCCTGGTACATTCCTTCCACCCGCGAAACCCGCCCATCATTGGCCTTGATGTGAATGGTGCCGACCGGACGCCGGGAGCGATCCTCCAGGGTGACGATCCAGGTCGGATTGCCCCGGGCGTCCGTCCGAAGGGTGTAACTGACAAACGTAAAGACCACGTGCGATGTTTCGGCGGTGTGGCTCGCCACCGCATACGCGCCCGTCGAATCGAGGTTGAGATGCGCGGTGTTGATGGTGGCGCCCTCGGTGGGTCCAGCGACGGAACGGTTGGGAACCCGTTGCGCGGCAACCCGATTATCTTCCACCGTGATTTCACGCACACCGCCATTCGCGCGGCCCTCTTCCACGAGAATCTTCCAGGTTCGTGGCTGCGGGTCGCCATCAACGCCCGTCACCGAGATAACCCGGCTCATCAGCTCGCGATTCAATTGCGTCCCGACTACCTTTAAGGCTTCATACGCGCTGGGATTTTCCTGCGCCAGAGCGGAAGTGGCGAGAACGATCGATGCGAGCAATGATTTCCACATGACGAAAGAGAGCTATTGTTCCTCAGGCTGTCCACCGGGTTTTCCGTGCCGAGATTGAATCATCGGCCTATGTTCAGCCTTCTGCGTTGATGAAAAAGAGGAAAGTCGAGTTTTCAAGCCACACGGGTAATCTCGCCCTGATGCGGAAATTCGTGCGGGGATGCCTCGATCCATACCCATTATCCGAGAAGGAACGCACGCTCATGGTGCTGGGGGTAGACGAGGCCTGCACGAATATTATTCGGCATGCCTACCAGTTGCAGGATGATCAGTTGATCTCGCTGTCGTTCGAGGGCCTGCGGAACTGCATCCGGATGCGGCTGCGCGATTACGGCAAACAAACCGCGGCGCACGCCATGCGAGGCCGGTCTCATGATTTGATCAAACCGGGCGGGCTCGGGTTGCACCTGATCCGGCATGCCTTCGACAAGGTTGATTACATTTTGAAGGCACGCGGCACCGAAGTGGTAATGACCAAGAATCTGGAAGAGCGAAAAGCCGCGTGAAACCGCCGGAGCCCGATCCCGCTTTCGAGGTCTCGCTGCGGCCGCCGATGTTCAGCGAATTCACCGGCCAGGTGAAGGTCTGCGAACGTCTCGAGCTTCTGGTAGAGGCGGCGAAGAAGCGAGGCGACGTCCTCGAGCACATCCTGCTGAGCGGTCCGCCCGGCCTCGGCAAAACCACCCTCGCCAACATCATCGCAAATGCGATGGGCGTGAATGTGAAAAATACCAGCGGCCCCGTGATCGAGAAAGCCGGTGAGCTGGCCGGCCTCCTCACGAGCCTGGAAAAAGGCGACGTCCTTTTCATCGACGAGATCCATCGGCTCCAACCGACGATCGAGGAATATCTCTACCCGGCGATGGAGGATTACCGGCTCGACATCATCATCGACCAGGGTCCGCAGGCGCGAAGTTTGCGCCTCCAGTTGCCGAAGTTCACTCTCATCGGAGCGACCACTCGCGCCGGGATGGTGAGCGCGCCGTTGCGTTCGCGTTTCGGAATGACCGCCCGCCTCGATTATTACAGCGCGGAAGAGATGCACAAAATCATCACGCGCAGCGCCGGTCTCCTGGGCGTCCCGATCGATCCCGCAGGCGCCGCGGAAATCGCCGCGCGCACTCGGGGCACGCCGCGGACGGCGAACAACCTGCTTCGGTGGGTGCGCGATTACGTTCAGGTAAAGGCGGACGGTAAAATCACGGAGGATCTGGCGGATCGCGCGCTAACGATGCTCGAAATCGATCGGGACGGATTCGATCAATGGGACAAACGAATCATCGAAACGCTGATTCATAAATTCGATGGCGGCCCGGTGGGATTGAGTTCATTGGCTGTGGCGGTCGGGGAAGAAGCCGGCACTCTCGAGGAGGTAAACGAGCCGTACCTGATCATGGAGGGTTACATCAAGCGGACACCGCAGGGCCGCGTAGCCTTGCCGAACGCTTATCGAAAACTCGGCCTGAAGCCGCCGGTCGGCGCGCAGAGCGAATTGTTTGGGTCGTGAGGCGGTCACCGCGGAGGATGTTTTAGCGCCAAAGGCGCTGCATCAGACAAGCTCGCCGCGGCGAGAACATCGGCCGGCAACCTGCCCAAGCGCAAAAAACGCGTCCCAAAGCTGCAACCTTCACGACGTTGGCTAGACAGCGTCCGTGAATGAATTGCGCTTTCAGCGCTGAGGAATATTGATGAATGATTCCTCGCCGCGGCGAGCTAACGTGAAAGCCGCGTCCTTGGCGCTAAACGATACTCGCCAGGGCGAGCACCCATGCATTCGAGCTAACGCAAAATGGAAATGACACCCGACTTTTTCCAATCGACGTCGAAAGTTTTCACCGTCGCCGAACTAACCCGCCAAATCCGCGGCGCGCTCGAAACAAGATTCAGCGCGGTCTGGGTGCAGGGCGAAGTTTCCAATTACAAACTGCATCCGTCCGGCCATCAGTACTTCACCCTGAAAGATCAACGAGCGGCGATCGCCTGCGTCATCTTTCGCAATACTCTGCCGCCGACGGCCCAGCCGATTTCCGACGGCGCCCAGGTCCAGGTCTATGGCAGCGTTTCCGTTTTTGAAGCGCGCGGCCAGTACCAGCTCAATGTTCAAATTCTCCAGTCGCGGGGAGCCGGCCTGCTCCAGGCCAAGTTCGAAGCGCTCAAGCGCAAATTGGAGGCGGAGGGGCTCTTCGATCCCGCCCGGAAACGGCCGCTGCCCAAATTCCCAAAGCAAATTGCCATCGTCACCTCCCCCACCGGCGCGGCGATTCGCGACATGTTGAACGTCCTGCGACGGCGCGCGCCGAACGTCGCGGTCATCATCAGTCCGGTGCGCGTCCAGGGCAGCGGTGCCGCTGCGGAAATTGCCACGGCGATCAACGAGCTGTCCGCGCGAAGCGACGCCTGGGAATCGCTCGACCTTATCGTCGTCACTCGCGGCGGAGGCAGCATCGAAGACCTTTGGGAATTCAACGAGGAGATTGTAGCTCGCGCCATCTTCAATTCGGCGATCCCCATCGTGAGCGCAGTCGGTCACGAAATCGATTTCACGATTGCGGATTTCGTGGCGGACCTGCGCGCCCCCACCCCGAGCGCCGCGGCGGAATTGATTGTGCCGGACGCGGTGGAACTCGGACGCCGTGTAAATGAGCTGGCGAATTGTCTGCAAAGATACTGGCGGAATTTTCTGCGGGAAAACCAGACGCGGCTTCGTTTCTTGTCCGAGCGGACACTGGCACGCGAGCTGACGCAGCGCATGCGCGACGCCCAGCAACGTCTGGATCTCACCGGAGAATTATTACGGCGGCGGCTGGCGCAGTTGGTGACCGACGCACGCGCGGGCCTCGCCGCGCGCACTCAATCATTGAAGTCGCACGACCCGAAACGCGAGCTGGCGGCCCGGCGCACCAGTCTGACGGAGTTGCAGCGGCGTTTCACGGCACAGGCGCCGAGACTGTTGCAGAACGCGCAGCAGCGCTTCCAGCGGGTCGAGAGCATCCTCCGGGTGCTCGGACCGGAGGCAACTTTGCACCGTGGCTACAGCATCACGACGGATTCGGATGGGAATGTCATTCAAACGATCGCCGCGGTCCGGCGCGGCGCGCGGCTGAAAACACGGCTAGCTGACGGCACGTTCGGCTCAGAGGCTACGGGAGAAACTACCCCCGCTACGGATTCGTGAGAGCGGAGGCCGCGTCGTCGGTCGAATCGCCGGGAAGTCTCCCGATTGCCGCCGCAAATTTGTCCGGGTCGTTATTCCACCCGCTTTGAGTTGCTTCGTTTTTGCGGTAGACGCTGGCGTCGCCCCCTTTGCGGATCACAATAAAACCTTTGTCTCCAAACGGGACCTTGGTTGTATCGAGGGGGGCGTTGTAGGCGTAGTTGGAGGTGACGCTGAAAATGGTGTTGGCCGCATCCACTTCCTTGAGCTTGTAAACCTTGAGCGCGCTCTTGCCTGCGATCGTCACCGAGGCTGGCGGGCCGGGGGCGACCGTGACGTTGCAGTTCGCTCCCGGAGCGTTCAGGATTTTCTGAACGTCGCCGGCCTTGAGATAATCATTGGCGACCAGCTTGCTGCAGTAGGCGTCCAGTGACGTGAGCGCCGGATCGTCACCCGGCCACGAATAAGCCGAGTTCGAGTTGGCGGCTCCATCTGTCGCCATTTGGAAACCAGCGAGATAAAGCTGTCTCGCGTTGTTCATGGTTCCGGTCATCTGCCCCTTGGTCAAAGCCTGGGTGATGGCCGGTCCCGCGAGCAGGGCGAGAATGGCGATGATTGAAATAACAACGAGCAGTTCGATGAGGGTAAACGCGGGGGTAGTATTCTTGTTCATAGGGGGACTCGCAGATTGCCGAAAAACGGCAAAACCGGTCAAGAATAATTTCTCGATTACGGCGCGCTGAAATTATTCGCCTCGCCAAACGGCGCGATCTTCATCCGGTGTTCCCCTCCCGAAGCCCGGAGGGCTGGTGCTCTGGGCGCTTTGGAAATCGCCCTTCCTTGGTATGGACGCCGTGCCGCCATTGCGGGATCCGCGGTCGGCGCAGCGCGCCGACCCTACCTTTCGCGATCGAGTTTAAAGGCGATCGTCGCCAGGGGCGGGAGGCTGACCAGGAGTGAGTGAGTGCGGCCTTGCCAGGGGAAATCCTCGGCCTCGAAGCCGCCCATGTTGCCGACATTGCTGCCGCCGTAGGTCTCGGCGTCGGTGTTGATAATTTCGCGATAGAAGCCGGCCCCGGGCACCCCGAGCCGGTAACCCTCACGCACCAGCGGCGTCGCATTTACCGCAAACACCATCACGTCGCCATCACCCGACCGCCGCATGAACGCGACCACGCTGTTGTCCGCATCGTGAAAATCGATCCACTCAAAACCGTCGTAAGTATCGTCCTGCGCCCAAAGCGCCGGCTCGGTCTTGTAGATGTAGTTCAAATGCTGGACCAGCCGGCGCAGGCCGTCGTGACGCGGCTCTTGGAGCAGTTCCCACTCGAGTTCGGCGTCGTGGTTCCACTCGTGGACCTGCCCGAACTCGCCACCCATGAAGAGCAGCTTCTTGCCCGGATGGCCGTACATCCACGCGAAGAACATCCGGAGGTTGGCGAATTTCTGCCACTCATCGCCCGGCATCTTGTTGATGAGCGATCTCTTACCGTGCACCACCTCGTCGTGGCTCAGGACGAGAACGAAATGTTCCTGGAACGCATACATCAACGAAAACGTGATGTTGTTGTGATGGAACCGCCGGAAAATCGGATCGAGCGCCATGTAATGGAGGAAGTCGTGCATCCAGCCCATGTTCCATTTGAAACCAAACCCCAGGCCGCCCAGATGAGTCGGACGCGAGACGCCGGGCCAGGCGGTCGATTCCTCCGCGATCGTCATGGTGCCGGGGAAACGCTCGTAGCAGACTTCGTTGAAGCGTTTCAGGAAATAGACGGCCTCCAAATTCTCGCGGCCGCCGAAGGCGTTCGGAACCCATTCGCCTGCCTTGCGCGAGTAATCGAGGTAAAGCATCGACGCGACCGCATCCACCCGGAGGCCATCGATGTGATACTTGTCCAACCAGAATAATGCGTTTGCAATCAGGAAGTTGCGCACCTCGTTACGTCCAAAGTTGAAAATCAGTGTCCCCCAGTCTTGGTGCTCGCCCTGGCGCGGATCCATGTGTTCATAAAGGTCCGTGCCGTCAAACTCCGCCAGCCCGTGCGCGTCCTTTGGAAAATGCGCCGGCACCCAATCCATGATCACCCCGATGCCGGCCTGGTGAAATTTATCGACGAAATGCCGGAACTCATCCGGGGTGCCGAACCGGCTCGTCGGCGCGTAGTAGTTGGTGACCTGGTATCCCCACGAACCTTCGAACGGATGCTCCGCGACCGGCATCAACTCGATGTGGGTGTAGCCCATATCGAGAACGTACGAGAGGAGCGTTTCCGCCAGCTCGAGATAACTCAGGGAACGATTCCCCTCCTCCGCCTTTCGCCGCCAGGAGCCGAGATGCACTTCGTAAATGCTGAGCGGACTCGTCTGCCAGCGGCGGTCGGTCCGCGCCTCCATCCACTCGCGATCGTTCCACTGGTAGCGCTCCAGATTGTAAACCAGCGACGAGGTTTTCTTGCCGTGCTGATTGAAAAAGGCAAACGGATCGCTCTTGAGCAGCAACATGCCCGCCGGCGTCCTGATCTCAAACTTGTAATGAACGCCTTCGCCCACATCCGGCACGAACAATTCCCATACGCCGCTTCCCAGCAGACGGCGCATCGGATTGGTGCGGCCGTCCCACCCGTTGAAATCGCCCACGACGCTGACCCGCTGGGCATTCGGGGCCCACACGGCGAAATACACCCCGTCGACGCCGCCGACCTTGTGCAGATGCGCGCCGAATTTTTCGTAAACTTGCAGGTGATTTCCCTCGGCAAAAAGATGCAGATCGATCTCCCCCATGATCGCCCCGTAGGAATAGGGATCGTGCACGATTGCCGTTGATCCATCCCACCCGGTCAGGTGAAGCTGGTAACCCACATTGCCTTTCACTCCCGGAAGGGTTGTCTGGAAGAAACCCTCGCGGCGCAACCGCTCGGCCGGAAATGACTGCTCTCCCTTTCGCGTCAGGACGACGCTCACTTCCTTTGCGTCCGGGCGGAAAACACGCACCACGAGGTCGTCGCCAACCCGATGCGGCCCAAGAAGCCGAAACGGATCGGGATGTGCCCCCGCCAGAAAAACATCCAGCTCGTCCGCGGGAAAACCGGTTACTTCGAAGGAACTCATAAAATCAGCTCCAAGTTAGCCATAACATCTCCGTTGGAAACAAGAAGCGCGCTCTCTCACGTGAATGGCGCTGTCGGCATAACAGACGTTGTCATCCCGAGCCGCGCAGACGGCGAGGGACCTCGCAACTGCAGTTTACGCTGTCGCGAATCTTCAGGCATTCAATGACGGAGGACGCGTGATGTCTCGCGGTAGCGCTTGAGCGACTGCGAGGTCGGCGCTCCTCCCAGGTCGCGATCCCGGTCTGCGCGGCTCGGGATAACAGCTGGTTGCGTTATCACGTTCCTGAGAGTTTCCGTTTCCCTTGCGTGCACAGCCGTCGCATAGTTTTCCTAATGGAACCGCCAGGGAATGACGCCGCCGACAACCTCCTTCAAACCTACACGGAGGGCGGCGGAATAAATTACCTGGATGCCGCGGCCCGGCTGCCCTCTCGCCCGGCCATCGAATCGGCCTGTGCGGATTTAATGAGCCTGATGTTTCCCGGATTTCATGGTGCGCCGCTGGCCGATTCCAGCGACCTGCCCGATGTCACCCGCAGCCGGATCAAGAGCCTGCACATCCGGATGAAGCCGGAGATTTCCAAGAGCTTCGGCCAGCTTCCCAGGGAAGAAGCCGACAGCAAGGCGGAGGAGATTCTGACCTGGTTCATGTCCCAGCTCGGGCAACTGCGAAAGGTCCTTTGGACCGATATCGATGCAGCCTTCGAAGGCGACCCGGCCGCCGCCCGTTATGAAGAAATCATCGTTTCGTATCCGGGGGTGTTGGCGATCGCGATTCAGCGCATGGCGCATCTCTTATATGAAAAGGACGTGCCGCTGATCCCGCGCCTCATGACGGAATGGGCCCACACCCGAACCGGCATCGACATTCATCCAGGGGCGAAGATCGGGTCCCATTTTTTCATCGATCACGGGACCGGCGTGGTGATCGGCGAGACGTGCGAGATCGGCGCGCACGTGAAATTGTTTCACGGCGTGACCCTGGGTGCTCGCAGCTTTCAACGCGACGAGCGGGGGCATGTTCGCAAGGGAGGCAAACGTCATCCGAATGTGGAAGACCACGTCACGATTTACCCGAACTCGACGGTGCTGGGCGGGGAAACGGTGGTCGGCGCCCGGAGCACTATCGGTGGAAACGTTTTCCTGCTCCAAAGCGTGCCGCCCGATTCGCTGGTCTATTATGAAGCCGAGCAGGTCCGCGTGGTGCCCAAACATCCGCATGCGAAAACCGGACGCGATTTTCCGGCGCAATGATCTATCTCGATTACAACGCGACCACTCCGCTCTGCCCGCCAGCCCTGGAAGCGATGCGGCCATTCCTCGAGCGTGATTACGGTAATCCCTCGAGCGTTCACGCTGCCGGACGCGAGGCCCGTGCCGGCGTGGATGACGCCCGCGATCAGCTCGCCGATTTGCTCGGCGCAAAGCCC
>QHMY01000067.1 GCA_003218305.1 Verrucomicrobiota bacterium | reverse complement strand
GGGACCACTTTTCAGTTTCTCGCACTGATCAAAGGCGTCGTTCCCGACGTTCCCTTGAGTGGGTTCAAGTTTGCCCGCGACCCGCGTGTCGCGCTTGGGCTTTAAGAATCTGAGAAATTTGACCGCGGATGACACGGATGCCGCGGATGGGGAATGTGAAATATCGAAATCCGAATATCGAAGCTCGAAACAATTACCGAATGACCGAATAGCGGAAAATTCGAAACCACTCTCGTTTGGGTCATTCCTTTTTAGGAAATTCGAGCATTGTTTCGGATTTCGAATTTAGTTTCCCATTCACGTCACAGGTCACAGGTCACGGGTCACACGTCACAGATTTTTAACCACGGATGGGGACCGGAAGCGAGGATGCGGGCCCCTCATCGCACGACCGAATTTGTTACAGATCTCGATATTTGATTCCAGACTGAAGGGCTTCGCTATTCGCGTTGTCTGATTTGCCTCGACGAATGGTGGGCGCGCTGGTAGCCAAAGCGCTATGAGTCCCCGCTTTTCCCTCCTGTCTCGTGTGTTTGTTTGGAACGGTGTTCGCAACGCGGCGGTTGCAATCGCGTTATCGTTTTTATCCCCCGGAGCGGCTATTGGAGCGGGAGACTCCCAGGTTGCCACCAATTCTGGGGCACGGCCGGCCCCCGCCGTGCCCTCCGTGGCGACGACACTCGTCGCCGGCGACATAGCCTTTTCGGGCTATATCTCGGCAGATACCACTGATGCATTTTCCTTTGTCCTGTTGAAAAACATCGGGTCGGGAACGGTGATCAATTTTACGGATAATGCCTGGCTTAACCCCGGGGTTTTCCGGACCGGCGAAGAGATTGCTACCTGGACCGCTACTTCGGATCTGTCTGCGGGGCAGGAGATACTGATCGCCGGCCTGACGGCCACGCTTGCCTCCGGACCGGGAACGCCCGGAACAGTTACCGGAACAGCCATGAATCTAGCTACCGGCGGCGACCAGGTAATTGCCTACCAGGGTTCGGTTGCTTCTCCGACCATCATCAGCGCCATCCACATGAATGTATTAGCGACTAGTATAGGCGATTGCGGGGATACCACCGCAGCAGGATGGGATCCGGACTGTTTAGACGGGGCCGGTGGCACCGTTGGAACTAGCAATTTCAGTAAGTTGCCCACGGGCATGATCACCGGGACCAATGCCATTTGGATTGGGACACAGGGCGTCTCGACAAGTGAAGTTGATAACGCCCGCTTTACCTGCGGTTCTGCTAACGTCGCCACCGTGGCTGCTGCCCGTGCGGCGCTAAATAATCCGGCCAATTGGACCAAGACGGATGGCACGCCCGTCGGATTCACGTTGCCAACTGGGTGTGCCTATTTGACTGGGCCAGCACCAACTCCGACCCCCACACCACCTCCGACCCCAACGCCGACTCCGACGCCCACACCGACACCATCGTCGTCTCCGACACCAACGCCGACACCAACGCCGAATCCAACAACGCTTGTCGCAGGCGACATCGCTTTTTCGGGCTACATCTCCAACAACACGCCGGATGAGTTTTCTTTTGTCCTGTTGAAGAACATCGGCGTGGGAACGGTGATCAATTTTACCGATAACGCCTGGCTTAATCCCGGGGTTTTCCGGACCGGTGAAGAGAATATTGCCTGGACCGCTACTTCGGCCCTGGCAGCGGGACAGGAGATGCGAATTGCCGGCTTGGTGGCCACGCTTGCTTCGGGACCGGGAACGGCCGGAACAGTTACCGGCGTGGCCTTGGACCTAACTACTGGCGGCGACCAGATCATCGCCTACCAGGGCACGGTTGGTTCTCCCACCATCATCAGCGCAATCCACATGAATGTCTATGCGGCCAGTATAGGCGATTGTGGTGATACCACCGCGGCAGGATGGGACCCGAACTGTATCGATGGCGGTACTGGCACTGTTGGAAACGGCAGTTTCAGCAAATTGCCCACGGGCATGATAACCGGGGCAAATGCCATTTGGATTGGGGTCCAGGGCGATACAAACAGTGAATTTGATAACGCCCGTTTCATCTGCAATTCGGCTGACATCAGCACTGTGGCCGCTGCCCGTGTGTCGCTCAATAATCCGGCCAACTGGCTCAAGACGAATGGCGCGGCCGGATTCACCTTGCCCACTGGCTGCACCTACTTGACTGGAGTTCCAGTCCCGACGCCAACCCCGACCCCAACACCGACTCCAACTCCGACGGCTACACCATCGACGACGCCAACACCGATTCCGACCCCAACGCCGGCGCCGGTAACGCTCGCGGCAGGCGACATCGCCTTCTCGGGCTACATCTCGAACAACACGCCGGATGAATTTTCCTTTGTCCTGTTGAAGAACATCGGCGCGGGAACGGTGATCAGTTTTACGGATAACGGTTGGCTTAACCCCGGCGCTTTCCGGACCGGTGAAGAGACTATCGCCTGGACCGCTACTTCGGCCCTGGTCGCGGGACAGGAGATACGAATCGCCGGCCTGGTGGCCACGCTTGCCTCGGGCCCAGGAACGGCCGGAACAGTTACCGGAGTGGCCTTGGATTTAACTACGGGCGGCGACCAGATAATCGCCTACCAGGGTCCGGTGGCTTCCCCGACCATCATCAGTGCCATCCACATGAATGTCTATGCGGTCGCTGGGGTAGGCGATTGTGGCGACACTACCGCCGCAGGATGGGACCCGAACTGCATTGACGGCGGCACTGGCACCGTTGGGAATGGCAGTTTCAGCAAATTGCCCACTGGCATGATCACAGGAACAAATGCCATTTGGGTTGGGACACAGGGGGTTTCGGGAAGTGAATTTGATAACGCCCGGTTTATCTGCAATTCGGCTGACATCAGCACCATCGCCGCTGCCCGTGCGGCGCTAAATAATCCCGCCAATTGGCTCAAGACGGATGGGGCGGCCGGATTCACTTTGCCCACAGGGTGCAGCTATCTGGTTGCCCCGACACCAACGCCGACGCCAAGTCCGACGCCGACACCAACGCCGAGCCCAACTCCGACTGCCACCGCCACCGTTACCCCGACGGCGACCGCGACTGCAACACCAACGGCCACGATTGCGCCCACTCCGACGCCTTCGCCTAGCCCAACAGCTACCGCGACAGCGACCCCAACTGCCACTGCCACCGTGACCCCAACGGCAACCGCGACCGCCACACCGACCGCCACCATTGCGCCCACTTCCACGCCTTCGCCTAGCCCAACGGCTACGGCCACAGCGACTCCAACCGCGACCGCTACCGTGACCCCAACAGCAACCGCGACGGTAACGCCCACGGCAACCATTGCGCCCACTTCCACGCCGACTGCCTCGCCATCGCCAAGCGCTTCGCCAAGTGCGACACCATCGGCCTCGCCGTCCGCCAGCGCTTCGCCAACAGCAACGCCAAGCGCTTCGCCGTCGCCAAGCGCGTCGCCCACTGCGAGCGCTTCACCAAGCGCGGCACCATCGGCATCGCCGTCACCAAGTGCAACAGCGTCGCCATCCGCTAGCGCGTCACCAAGCGTATCCGCTCCGTCGCCTACGCCAACGCCGGCACTGGTCATCGTGCCTACGAACGGCACCCCGCAGAGCACCGCGGTTAACACCACCTTCCCCGTCCGACTCGCTGCCACTGTCACTTCGGGTGGGCCCGTGAGTGGGGCTCAAGTTACCTTTACGGCGCCAGCCTCGGGGCCGAGTGGGTCATTCGGGAATCTCTCGGAGGTCCAGACCGTGGCTATTTCTGGGGGAGCGGGAACTTTCACCCTCACCTTCAACGGCCAGACTACCGGCCCGCTCGCCTTCAACGCGACGGCGGCCTCGGTGCAGAGCGCCCTGAATGGATTGCCAAGCATCGGCGGCGTAGGCGGTTCGGTCACCGTATCTCTTGCGAGCTTTATCTACACGGTGACCTTCGGCGGATCGTTAGCCGGGGCTGATCTGTCCCAGATGACCGGAGCCGGCAGCGGCGGGGCTGGAATTGCGGTGGCCACCGGTATTGATGGAGGACCAACCGTTACGTCCGAAGTCCAATCCGTCACAGTTACCGGCTCATCCGGGCAATTTACTTTGACTTTCAACGGCCAGACCACGGGCCCACTCGGATTCAACCCCACCAGCGCTCAAGTGCAGAACGCACTCAACACCCTCCCCACCATCGGTGGCGTAGGCGGATCAGTCACCGTGTATCGTTCCGGCTCCGACTTTATCGTGACCTTCGGCGGAAGCTTGCGCCGGACCGATGCGAGCCAGATCACGGCGGCCGGCAGTGGGGGCGCCGTTGCTTCGGTTGCCACCAATACCGAGGGAGGCGTATTGGCGGGCACGGAAGTCCAGAAGGTGACGGTCTCCGGTGGGGCCGGTACGTTCACGCTCACGTTCAATGGCCAGACAACAAGCTCGCTCGCGTTTAACGCCACGGCGATTGCGGTCCAGAATGCCTTGAATGCATTGAGCAGCATCGGCGGTGTAGGCGGGTCTGTGGCCGTGACGGCATCGAGTAACGTGTATACGGTTGCCTTCGCTGGGTCGTTAGGACGAACCAACGTGCCGCAGATGGTCGCTACCGGCGCCGGCGGAGCATCGGTCGGAGTTGTTACCAACGCTGATGGAACGGGCGGAATTGCCGTGGTAAACACCGATTCTTCCGGTTTGGCGACCGCGCCTCCCTTTACGGCGAACGGTACTGCCGGCACTTACACCGTGCAGGCCACCGTGGTGGGTTCAGCAGTCCCAGCTCTCTTTTCTCTGACCAACACGGCGGCAGTTACCCCGACCCCAACACCCACTCCGAGTCCGACGCCAACCCCGACGGTAACGCCCACACCCACAGCAACCCCGACCCCGACACCAACGGTAACACCGACTCCGACGCCTACAGCGCCACCTAGCGCAACGCCTTCTGCTACACCGAGTGCAACACCTACGCCGGGACTAGGGTTCACGGTTGACCGGACCGACGACAACGGAGCGGCCAATGCGTGCACCGCAGCAGCGAACGATTGCAGTTTGCGTGGAGCAGTCGGCAACGCCAATGCGGCGGCGACCAATGACTTGATCGACTTCGATCCGGTTGTGTTCGCGACGCCACAGACGATCACGCTAGGCGGAACGCAGCTCGTGATCGCGAATAACGGTGGATTGACCATTAACGGACTGGGCGCAACTCTGCTGACCGTCAGCGGCGGCGGACTGAGCCGCATTATTCAGCATAGCGTGGGCGCTGTCGCCACGATAAATGGGATCAGGTTTACCGCCGGCAACGGCGCGGGAGCTATCAACACTGGCCTCGGCGGCGCGATCCTGAATAACGGCGGAACTCTGACGTTGAACAGGGTGATCATCACGGCGAACACCGCTACTAACGGCGGTGGATTTAATACCAACAGCGCCGGGACCACGACGATAAATGACAGCGCCATAGCCGGCAATACGGCGAGTTCCTCAGGCGGCGGCGGGCAGAATTTCTCGACCAGCTTTCTGAACATTGCGAACTGTGAGTTCTCGGGGAACAACTCGAACGGCGGAGCAGTTGGCGGCGGGGCGATCCAGGGGAACGGCGCGGTCAGGATCACCAATTCGACGTTCTCCAATAATAACGCGAACACCGCCGATGGCGGCGGCCTGATTTATAACGGCACGCTCGGGCTCACGATCACAAACACGACGTTCGCGAATAATACGGCATTCGACGCCGGCGGCGGGATCTTTAGAACAGGAACTGCGGGTTCGGCGATCATCCGGAACTCGATTGTTGCGCTCAATACCAATACCGACGGACTTTCGCCTGATCTTGGGGGCACATTTACCTCGCAGGGTAATAACCTGATCGGGAATGTCGGCTCGGCCATCGGCTTCCCCGGCCCGAACGATCAGATCGGAACGGCCGGCACGCCGATCAATCCGATGCTGGGCCCGCTCGCCAATAATGGCGGCCTTTCGCAGACCAGGGCGTTGCTGCCAACCAGTACGGCCAGAAATATGGGCAACAACGCTTTGGCGCTCGACAATAACGGGCAGCCGTTGACGACCGATCAACGTGGTGCGGGGTTCCCGCGAATCGTTAACGCAACGGTCGACATTGGTGCGTTTGAGGTGCAAGGCGGTCCCACACCAACGCCGAGTCCATCGGCCACTCCGACCGCGACACCGTCGCCATCCGTTACGCCTACGATTACCCCAAGCGCGACACCCACCGCCACGGCTACGGCAACAGCCACAGCGACAGCGACAGCTACGGCCACGATGGCGCCTAGTGCTACGCCTTCAGCGAGTCCGTCTGTGACACCTGGCGCAACGCCGAGCCCGACGGCCAGTCCGTCGGCGACACCTGGAGCGAGCCCAAGCCCGAGCGCGACGCCGCCGACGCAGGCGATTAACCTCTCCACCCGGATGCGGGTGCAGACCGGTAACAACGTCGGCATTGGCGGGTTCATCATCACGGGCAGCGCGCCGAAGCAGGTGCTCCTGCGCGCGATCGGACCGTCGCTGACTCACTTCGGAGTACCGGGAGTGCTGGCCGACCCGGTCATGGAACTGCATGGTCCGACTGGATTCGCCACGATCACCAACAACAACTGGAGAGACACGCAGGAGGCGGCGATCCAGGCCACCGGGATACCGCCCACGGACAATCTGGAGTCAGCCATTTTGGCGACGCTGAATCCGGGCGCCTATACCGCGATCGTGAGAGGTAACAACGGCACGTCGGGAGTAGCCCTGATCGAAGTGTACGATCTCAGCATGTCGTCGGCGTCGAAGCTGTCGAACCTGAGCACACGAGCCTTTGTGAGTACGGGAAGCGATGTAGTAATTGCAGGCTTCCTGTTGAGTGAAGGCAACGGGACAAACGCGGTCATTACCCGCGGCATCGGGCCAAGCCTGGCGCCGAACTTCTTTCCGGTGAGTGCGGTGCTGCCCGATCCGACGCTGGAGTTGCGCGATGGTAACGGAGCATTGCTGGTCTCCAACAACGACTGGCAAGATAACGCCGTGCAAGCGGCGTTGATCAGTGCGGCTGGTCTGGCGCCGACGAACAATCTGGAATCAGCGATCGCAGCGACTCTGCCGCCGGGACTGTACACGGCGATCCTGACAGGGTTGAACAACGGCACGGGCATCGGGCTGGTGGAAGTGTACGATCTTGGACCGTAGCCGCGGCGTGGCCGCGGAAATTCGAATTCCGAAATTCGAAGCTCGAAACAAATTCAAATCACCAAGACGAGGAAATGATCAAAACTCGGAGCTCTTGTTTCAGACATTCGCCCTCGGACATTTGGTGATTGTTTCGAATTTTCTGCGTGTGGGCTCCTCGTTCCCAAGTTGGACTTGGGAACGTATCGATCGCGGCAGTTGAACTGCCTCGGTCCTCCGACTACAACGCGAGCGGGTAGGCTGATCGAAGCACAGCTTCGGAGACATCGGGCATCTTGGACCGTAGCTGCGGCGTGGCCGCGGAAATTCGAATTCCGAAATTCGAAGCTCGAATGGAGCGGATGGGATCCGCGACATAGAAGGCAAAGCTGCGAGGGTAGCAGCGAGAGAGCGCGGTTCGCGAACGAGTTTCAAACAATCACCGAATATCTAAACGGAACAGAAAACTCGAAACGAAAGTCCCGTTTTGATCATTTCCCCCTTTCGGTAATTCGAACTTTGTTTCGAATTTCGATATTCGGATTTCGAGTTTGATTTCCTTACAGAGAAAAGGCCGGGGCGGGCAGCGGGAGAGAAGCGGTCCCGCGGGGCAACTGCAATCGGAATTCGGTCCATTCCCTGTCGGAGCGGACCAATTCCAGGTCGCCGCCGTGGG
>QHMY01000066.1 GCA_003218305.1 Verrucomicrobiota bacterium | reverse complement strand
TCCTGAGTGGCCAGACCGTGGAAGCATTCCTCACCTCCATCGCGCATGCGAAGCCGTTGGTGGTGGGATTGAACTGCGCTCTGGGGCCCAGCGAGATGGAACCGTATATCGAGGAACTGGCCCACGGTTCGTCGCTCTACACGAGTGCTTATCCCAACGCCGGCCTACCGGATCCGCTATCGCCGACCGGCTTTCCCGAAACGCCGGAGAGTCTCGCACCGCAACTCCAGAAGTGGGCTCGGAATGGATGGCTGAACATTGTGGGTGGATGCTGTGGGACGACGCCGGATCATATCCGGGCGATCGCCGAGGCCGTGCGGGATTGTCCGCCAAGAATTTGTAGAGGCGCTTCTGCGAAGCGCCGGGATGAAGGGGAAGCGGCAGAGAACGCGAGCGGGCAGGGCGAAACGGAGGGGCGCTTCACAGAAGCGCCACTACAATTATCCGGGCTGGAGCCGCTCAACATCACACCCGAGCTGGGTTTCGTGGTGGTGGGGGAACGCACCAACATCACGGGCTCGCCGCGCTTTTCGAAACTGATCCTGGCCGGCGATTTTGATGCGGCCCTGGCCGTGGCCCGCCAGCAGGTCAAAGGCGGCGCTAACATCCTCGACGTGAACATGGATGAAGGGATGATCGATTCCGAAGCAACCATGACGCGGTTTCTTCATCTGATCGGGAGCGAACCTGAGATTTCGCGGGTACCGATCATGATCGACAGCTCGAAGTGGAGCGTGATCGAAGCCGGCCTGAAATGCGTTCAGGGCAAAGCGGTAGTCAATTCGATCAGTCTGAAGAATGGCGAAGAGGAATTCCTCCGGCAGGCAGAGCTGGTCAGCCGATATGGCGCAGCCGTCATCGTGATGGCTTTCGACGAGACCGGCCAGGCCGATTCCCTGCAACGCCGGATCGATGTGTGCGCCCGCGCCTACCAACTCCTGACCGAGCGGGCGGGCCTCGCCGCCAACGATATCATCTTCGACCCTAATGTGCTGACCGTCGCGACCGGGCTCGAGGAGCATCGTAACTACGCGGTCGATTTCATCGAGGCCGTCCGTTGGATCAAGGCGAACCTTCCGGGCGCTCGCACGAGCGGCGGGCTGAGCAACATTTCGTTTTCATTCCGCGGAAATAACGCGGTGCGAGAAGCGATGCATGCCGCGTTCCTGTTTCACGCCATCCAGGCTGGATTGGATATGGCGATTGTGAACGCGGGCCAGCTCGCGGTTTACGCAGAGATCGAACCGGAACTGCGGACGCGCGTGGAAGACGTCCTCCTCAACCGGCGGGACGACGCCACCGAACGGCTGGTCGACTTTGCCGAGAGCGTTAAGGCCACCGAGAAAACACCTCTCGAGAAGGAAGCGTGGCGGCATGAGTCCGTCGAAGAACGACTCTCTCACGCTTTGGTGAAAGGAATCGTTGATTTCATCGAGGCCGATACCGAGGAGGCGCGCCAAAAAAGCAAGCGACCGCTCGACGTGATCGAAGGGCCGCTCATGGCCGGCATGAGCGTCGTTGGCGATTTGTTCGGGGCCGGGAAGATGTTCCTGCCCCAGGTGGTGAAGAGCGCGCGAGTCATGAAGAAAGCGGTCGCGTACCTGCTGCCGTTCATGGAGGCGGAGAAAGATGCGAACGCGAAACCGCAGGCGCGCATCGTCATGGCGACCGTGAAAGGCGACGTGCACGATATCGGCAAGAACATCGTGGGCGTGGTGCTCCAGTGTAACAATTATGAGGTGATCGATCTCGGCGTGATGGTCCCGGCGGCGAAGATTTTGGCGACGGCGCGGGAGCGCAACGCGGATGTAATCGGCCTGAGCGGTCTGATCACACCATCACTGGATGAGATGGTGCACGTGGCGCAGGAAATGGAGCGGGAAGGGTTCTCGGTGCCATTGCTCATTGGCGGCGCGACCACCAGTCGTGCTCATACCGCGGTGAAAATTGCCCAGCATTATCGCGCCAGCACGGTGCATGTACTCGACGCCTCGCGAGCCGTTGGCGTGGTGAACACGCTTTTGAGCGACGAACTGAAAGGCGATTTCGACACGAAGACGCGGGCAGACTACGCGCGGTTGCGAGAAGAACACGCATCGAAATCGAGCGAGAAGAAATTGATTACCCTGGAGCAGGCTCGGGAGAACCGGACGCCTGTTGAGTGGTCCGGTTACGCTCCTCCAAAGCCGGAATTTCTCGGAGCACGCGTCTATTCCACAGTCATCCCGAGCGAAGTCGAGGGACCCCGTGGTGAAAGCGAACCGGTAGCAAGACGGGGTCCTTCGACTCCGCTTCGCTCCGCTCAGGATGACAGCGGGGGGACGCGCACAATCAGCCTTGAGACGCTCATCCCTTACATCGACTGGTCCCCATTTTTCCATACGTGGGAATTACGCGGACGCTACCCAGCCATCTTTGACGATCCAACCGTCGGGCCGCAGGCCCGCGAACTGTTCGGGGACGCGCAGAAACTTCTCAAGCGGATTTGCTCGGAGAAGTTGCTGACGGCTCGCGGGGTCTACGCTTTTTGGCCTGCGAAAGCCATCGGCGACGATATCGAGGTCTACACGGACGAAACGCGAACCGAGCGCCTCGCGACGTTTCACTTTCTGCGGCAGCAGATGAAAAAAACGACAGGCCAATTCAATCACAGCCTGGCGGATTTCATCGCTCCAGCTGGCTCTCAACTCCCCGATTATCTCGGTGGATTCGCGGTCACGGCAGGAATCGGCGCGGACGAACTCGCGAAAATCTTCGCCGCCGACCACGATGACTACAACGCCATCCTGACCAAGGCGCTGGCCGATCGACTCGCAGAGGCGTTTGCGGAATTCCTCCACCGCGAAGCTCGCATCTCCTGGGGATTCGGACGCGACGAGAACCTTTCGGGAGAAGAGCTGCTCCGCGAGAAGTACCGCGGGATTCGCCCCGCGGCTGGATATCCCGCGTCACCGGATCACACGGAGAAGGATACTCTTTTCCAATTGCTCAACGCAGAGAAGGCCGCAGGCATTGCGCTGACGGAATCGTTCGCGATGCATCCCGGCGCGAGCGTGAGCGGTCTCTATTTTTCGCATCCCGATTCGAAGTACTTTGGCGTCGGGAAACTTGGCGACGATCAGGTGCGCGATTACGCCGTGAGGAAAGGCGTGAGCGCTGAGTTCGTCAAGAAATGGCTCGCGCCTAATCTGGATTACTGAGAGGAGTCGCCGCCATCCCGCTCAGCGTCGAGACGCGGATCTTTGATCTGGGCGCCGAAGAGAAGCAGAGCGCCGGCCTGATCCGCCGTAACCGGATCCACTGGCGTATCAGCCTCGGGTTTAGGCCAGACCACGTTCCAAGCCAGACCGCACTTTTCCAGACCCCAGATGACGTAGCGGGTCAAATCGAATTCCCACCATCTCAGGCCATGCGCGGCGCAACGCGGCTTGGCGTGGTGATTATTGTGGTAGCCCTCGCCGAAGGCGCCCAGCCCAATCCAGAAATTGTTCTTGCTGTGATCGGTCGTGTCGAAGCTCCGGTAGCCGAGCGACGGCATATGACAGATGGAGTTAACGGCCCAGGTGAAATTATAAACCACGAGCATGGGGACGTAGAGACACCAGAGCAGGCCAGCTCCGCCAAGGGTGAAATACAAAAGCGCGGCTACGGAAAGGTGAGGCAGGATATAAAAATAGGGACGTTCCCAGAGGCGGCAGTACCAAATCTTGCGCACATCGGCAGCATAACGAAGCGATTTGTCACGAAAACCCGGCGGCTTGCGCACGAGCCACATCATGTGCGCATATGGAAACCCGTGCAGCGGACTGTGAATGTCTTCGTCGGTGTCCGATTTCAGATGATGATAACGGTGATCTCCTACCCACGTCACCGGATCCCCCGAAAGGGCGACTGCCGATCCCGTCGCGAAAATGAATTTTAGCCAACCCGGCATTTCAAATCCGCGATGGGTCAAATATCGATGCAAATAAAGGGTCGTGCTGATACCCGCCCAGAAATAGACCGCGAACATGATGGGCAGATAAGTCCACTGAAAGTGCGTCCAGAGGGCAACCAGGCCAAGAACCTGCAGGCCGACCAGCACGAGGAAGAGGAACAGATTAATTTTGTCGTGCTTAAACATGACGGGGCGAAATGGGACGCCACGCGGTCCGCGAGCGAGACAAAATCGACTCCTAATATTCTCATCGAACGGATGACGCCGCAATCCCGATTTCTCAGGCGCTGACCTCGACCGCAGGCGACCGCGAGATCCGCGGACGAGAGACTTAATAGGCGGTTTTCGGTTCGGGGCTCTCTACGATTTTCTGAAAACGCGGATTACTTCGAAGTGGATCCCAAACCCATTGGTGCTTCAAATCGGCCAGCGTCATGTCGTAGATCGCGGGGTACTGAAGAAGAATTGGGACAGTCAGGAGACGTTCGATCAATGTGATCGCCTCCTCCGATTCACCAGTCCGGGTATAGACGAGGGCGAGGACAGCAGTGGCAGTGCTTTTTTCAATCGGTCCTCTTACGAGTTCGATGGCGGCCCGGCCTTCGCGGATGGCGTCGTCCTTGCGTCCCAGAAAAGCATACAAAAGCGCAAGATCCGCTCGCAAGGCGGCAGCCGTCCCGCCGAGCTCAAACCGGATTGGAGCAAGGCGTGTCTCAACCGCCTGGCACGCGGAAGCGAGAGCGCGTGTTACGGTTGCCTGATCCGCCCCCCGTGCCACCGCAAGTAACGCTTCGTGAACCAATTTCAAATGCGGGCTGTCGTCATAGAACTCCGCGCCAACCTGGCCTAAATAGCGCTCCGCTGCCGCGTAGTCACGCTCGAGCACAGCGGTGTGGAAAAGCCACGCGTTCAGGCGGTCCTGATCACCTTCAATGGCGACGCTGGCATCAGTCACATTCGCTTTCCGGAGGAAATCGACGTTGCCAGTCATGTGGAATTCGTCCTGGGCGCGTCCAGATCGGAATTTGAGCGCGCGATCAGTCGGCAGGAGCGCACATAATCGGTCGCGCGCCCGCGCGGCTTCCTCCCAGTCCCGCACCCAGCGAAGCGTTGCTACCAGCAGATTAAGGACTTCCGGATCGCGCGGGTCGAGACTCTCTGCCCGCCGCAACGCGGCAATCCTCTCGCGGAACTTACCCTGCCACTTGTAAATATAGGCGGCCGTTAGATGCACTTCCGTTGAATTCGGCAATGCCTCCGCCGCGTGGGAGAGATGCTGGAGCGCGAGATCATAATCGCGTTCACCCCAAAAATAACAGTAGGTGATTGCCAGCCGGGCTTCTCCTAATTCCGGGCGCAGACGCAGCGCCTCATCCGCCTCCATTTTGGCCCTCACCTTTGCAACTGGATCTACCCCCTGCAATGAACGGCTCAGGAGAATGGAGAGGCGAGCGCGGGCCAGGGCAAAACTCGGATCGAGGTCAATAGCCTGCTGAAAAGCCACGCCAGCCGATTTCAAATCCTCACTCGTGGGGTGGAAGCGAAGTTCAAGCTCGCGTCCCCGAAGATAAAGCACATACGCGTCCGGGTTGTCCGTGGGCCGGGTGGTGGCCACACTCTGCTCCTCCAGAGTGAGGGTGGCCTGCAACGCCCGCGCGATTTCGATCGCCACTTCCCCCTGGAGCGAAAGCGTATCAGTCAGCGTCCGATCGTAGCGTGCCGACCAGAGCTGCCGGTCGTCGCGGACGTCGATCAATGAGGCGTTGATCACCACGCGGTCCCCGGCACGCCGAACACTCCCCCGAAGGACATGCGTTACCCCCAGCGACTCACCGATCTCGCGCACTTTCCCCTCCACCGCCGGGCCGCGATACCTCGCCACTGAAGGCTGCGCGATCACCTTGAGATTTTTGATCCTGCCAATACTTGTCAGTACGTCGTCTTGGAAACCGTCGGCGAAAAAGGCGTCATCTTTTCCGTCACTCAAGTTTTCGAAGGGAAGGACGGCGATGCTTCGCTCCGACCGGACAAGAGCAGTGGCGGGATGACGCTGCTGGTTGCGCCAAATAATCAGAACGGCAAGGACAAGCACGAATCCAGAGACGCTCGCGATCAGTAGTCGCACTCGGCGACCATGGGGGCCGCTGGAATGGCGGGCCGCCTCCGCGGCGGCATCGCGCGTGAGGGATTGGGGTGGAATGATACTGTCGGAAATCAACGCATCACCATTTCGGTTCGCAGCAGACCCGTTATTAGCTTCCCCCACTCTCACTTCAGCAGCGGGGTCGATCGGCGTTTCTCCCGGTATCTTGACGTCTCCGGCGAAGCGGTAGCCGCGGCCCGGCACCGTAACGATGAAGCGACCCGAGCCCGGTGGTTCCCCCAGCAGGCGCCGGAGGGTCGATATGTTTTGGCTGAGATTGTTCTCCTCCACGATGGAATCCGGCCAGACCGCCTCCATCAGGCGCTCCTTGTCCAACACCGTACCGCTGTGCTCAACGAGAAATAGGAGCGTATCGAAAACCCTAGGCCTCAGCGGAATCGCGTCCCCGCCGCGCCGGCGAAGGAGGCGCTCAGCCACATCCATCCGAAACTCCCCGAACTCATAAACTGCGGATGAGGGAGCTTTCACGCCGAATTTCACAAGTTTCACAGAGATTTCATGCGCCGTTTAAAGACTTTCAGAACGGCTGACCGCAAACTGCCGCACCTACGACGGGACCACCCTGTCAGGAAAAGAACCATCGAAAAGAACAAAACCTATGGTCAGAGCCACCACACTTGGAATCAGGCAACCCTCACCCTACCGGCAAATCCCCACGTGGAGTATTTCCTGGTTGGCCACATTTGTTCTCGCCGTAAGCGGGATAGCAACGGGTTCGGCTGTCACCGTCCATGTTGATGTTGGAGGCCCGGCAGCCTTTTTTAGTCCTGACGAGGTCACCATCCATCCCGGCGATACGGTTGAATGGACCTGGCTCAGCGGCGCCATTACTCACCACTCCGTTACCTCCGGCAGTGACAGCACTCCCAACGGCATGTTCAACTCGGGAATCAATGGGCCTCCGTTCACCTTTTCGTTCACATTTCCCAACACCGGGACATTTCCTTACTTTTGCATCCCCCATGCCGAGATGGGGATGACCGGCCGGGTGATTGTAACCGGGGCACCCACCACCCCCAGCATCTTTGGAAACATCTCGACCCGACTTCGCGTGGAGACCGGGGAAAATGTGTTGATCGGAGGATTCATTGTTACCGGTACGCAGCCGAAAAGGGTCATCGTCCGTGCGATCGGCCCGTCCCTTCCCGTCGCCGGGACGCTCGCGGATCCTGTCCTCGAACTGCGTAATTCCTCCGGAGCCTTGATCGCGTCCAACGATAATTGGCGAAGCACTCAGGAGGCGGAGATCATTGCGACTACTATTCCGCCGGGCGACAATTTGGAGTCGGCCATCGTGGCGACCCTGCCGGCCAACGGATCGGCCTATACCGCTATCGTTCACGGGACGAACAACGGGACCGGCATCGGAGTGGTGGAAGCGTACGATCTGGACGGAACGGCTGATTCGAGGCTGGCAAATATTTCCACGCGCGGCTTCGTCCAGACGGGAGAGAACGCCTTGATCGGAGGACTCATTGTCCTGGGGCAAAATCCGCTCCGGGTGATCGTTCGGGCAATCGGTCCTTCATTATCCGTGGCGGGACCGCTCGGCGATCCATCGTTAAGTCTGTTCAACGCCAATGGCACCCTGGTTCGAGCCAACGACAACTGGCGGAGCACGCAGGAAGCAGAAATCATTGCCACCGGAGTCCCGCCTTCGAACAACCTGGAGGCTGCGCTTATCGAAATGTTGCCTGCGAACGGCGCCGGGTACACGGCGATCGTGCGCGGGGTGAACGACACCTCGGGGGTGGCATTAGTGGAGGTTTACGGCCTGACTAATTAACTCCAGCAACCGCCGGGCGATACGAGTGTGAATTGCCCGAGAGCCATCGTGATGGACGTGAGGCGAAGATTCCGCATGCGTCCTCGGCGGGAGCGTGGTAA
>QHMY01000065.1:8410-20090 GCA_003218305.1 Verrucomicrobiota bacterium | reverse complement strand
TCATGACCGCCCATGACAAATATTTTGCCGCCGGTGTAGACAACGTTAGGAAGATAACGGGGGGCAGGCATGGGGGCGCCGGTGCTCCAGGTGTTAGTGGCCACGTCGTAGATGTACGTCGCGGTAGACCCACTGCCGCCACCAAAGACGAAGAAGGCGCCCTGGTTTGGAGAAAAAGAATAAACACCGCGAGCGCGCGTCAATGCGACCGGCAGCGGTGCCAGCGCAGTCCAACTATTGGCCAGCGGGTCGTAGCGATAGGCTGCGTTGGTCTCCGCCGCGAGAGCGGCGTTGCCACCAGCGGAATAAGCGAAGAAGCTATTTGCGCCCATGGCGCTATAGGAAATCAACCCGGCTGGGTAATCGGCAACCTGTGTCCAGGGCTGAAGCGGACAGGGCGTGGGGCTCGGCGTCGGTGGAGGACATTCGTCGCTCTGAAAAGTAAGGGTATCGATCCGCCACCCTTCGGACGCCCCGCCGTTGTCGGTGACCAGGCGAAAACGCAACTTGATTTGAGAAGGCGGAAGCACCGCATTGAAATAATGAACCTGGGTAAGGACGTAGCCGCCCGAATTGCCGCTCCAGGCCATTCGCCCGGCAATGGGACTCTGGAATGCGGAGCTAATGACGGAGTTGTAAGGGGGATTTACCGAACCGCCTACCGCCGGGTCGGTGACATCGGTGAATGCGCCTCCATTGATGTTGGGCGAGGCAATCTCCAGGACGGCGCCATCGCGGCCACTTTCCAGGTTGTAGTTATTCCAGAAAGAGATCCCAAGGGCAAAGGGATCGGCGGCAAAAAGGGGCGTGTCGAGCCGATTATCCAGGATGTTATCGGGCGCGGTCGAGAACGCATCGTTAGGCCATGAGTGAGACCCGACATTCGATGTAACCCAGAGGGGAGCCCCGGTCACATTCACTCCTTGTGAAGCCACCCAGCCCGTTGGCAGCGACGGTGCCGTCACGCCATCGAAGTACTCCGTCCCCCTGGGAGGGCATTGCCCCGGCGCGGACGAGGCAGCTGTAAGAAAAGGGAGTCCGAACAGCGCGATCAACAAGACTTTGAAAGCTATCCGGGTAATCTTCTTTCTCGGGATGGAATTCTCTGTGCGCATGGGGATGGAACGAAAGGCGCCCTCGTCTAAAAGAGTTTTTACTCAGACCGCGAACTTGTGTCGATCTTTCTTTTTTTGGGCGCCGTTTGAAAGATCACTAGTAGGAGTTGGCGAGAATGGAGAGCGACGCACTGTCGTCGCCGGGGGATCGGGGTGACAACCGGACTGGGGCGATGACGGAGCATCACCCTCCAGGGTTGTAGAGGAGGCACATCGCGGCAGCATCCTGCTCCTGATCCTGATCTTAATCCTGATCCTCTCCCGAGCTGAAAGATCATGAGCACGATCATGATCATGAGCAGGAGTGAAGAAGGTGACTTCCCGCGGCCATCTGCGTAATCTCCTGACAACTTGGCGGCGAAGAAGCGAAAATCGACCTTACACCACGGGCGCAGACGGCCTCGTCGTCGCAAGATGGCGTCGTACGCTCCGCCCGCGCAGCGCCACCTCGCCGGCGAAGCGTGGATGATCCCGACCCGCTGGGTGAAGTTCGTCGTCGCGATTTTTCTTCTGCCGCTTTGCGCGATCCTGAGCCAGACGTTCTTCACCGTCTTCGCCCGCGCCACCGTCACCCAACGGCTTTGGGCTGGCGAGGAATTCTGGTTCTTCTCGTTAGGCGCAATCCTTTGGCTGATCGCTTTCTACGGCCTGCCCCGGCCGATGCTCGTTTACGTTTTCGGACACGAGCTGACCCATGCTCTCTGGGTCTGGCTGATGGGAGGTCGCGTCAGTCGGTTCCGCGTCGGGCGCGAGGGAGGACACATCGTCACGGACCGGAACAATTTCTGGATCGCGCTCGCCCCTTATTTTTTTCCGCTCTACAGCCTCATCGTCCTCGCGGTCTACGGAACGCTCAGCCTGTTTTTCGAGATGCAACCGTACGGCCGGCTCCTCTACGGCCTGGTCGGCGCGACCTGGTCGTTTCACTTCACTTTCACCTGCTGGATGATCCCAAAGAAACAGACCGACCTGACCGATCAGGGGACGTTCTTTTCCCTGGTGGTGATTTATCTGATGAATCTGTCGCTGCTGAGCGTCATGCTCGTGCTGGCGTCAGCGGAAATCACCTTCGCCGATTTCGGCCGGGACTTCATCGCCAACGCCGACAAATTTGCGAGTTGGGTCAGTTCGTTTGGCCGTTGAGAAAATGGATGTAGCGGCGCTTCTGTGAAGCGCCTCCTAGCGCCAATGGTGCGTTCTCAGAGTCAGCCTGGGGCATCGCCCCAGGATTTGATCGGATCTTGGACGAGCGTTGAAAGCGCGATTCAATACGCCGGTTTGTCGCTTATCCCGCATTTATTGCCGACGGATGAATCGCGCCTTCAGCGCTAACCGTCTGACGTCGCCCAAGGTCCTGGGGCGTTGCCCCAGGCTAACGATGAACGTCGCGCCGTTGGCGCTAAGAACCCATTAGTGCCCGCGGTTGCAGTTGAGCCTCAAGGAGCGGCGGTTTACAAACCGCCGTCTGAGGGCGATTTCAAATCGCCCTTCCTTGGGACGCGCCTTACTGCGAAGTGGCGAGAGCGATTCAGCGCGGCTCAGCCGAGCCAACGTAGCGCTGCCCTGCAGCCTCAAGGAGCGGCGGTTTACAAACCGCCGTTGGGGGCGATTTGTAAATCGCCCTTCCTTGGGGCGCGTCGTACTGCGACGTGGCGAGAGCAAATGGGCTTTAGACCGCCCCCTGGTTTGTGTAAGCGCTGAAAGGCAAGACTGCCATTGCCTCTGATAATTTCAGCGCGCCATTGTCCGCGTGGAGTTCACGTCCCGTAAACAGCTCCCGCGCACTCCCACCCGCCAACGGCTCCGGCAGCTCAACCACTGTATCCTTCCACTTGTCGCCGACCGGCGGAAACCCCACGCGCGACGAAAGCCGCGGGACCACAACGACAATCCACTCGCCTTCGTGCTCGCGAACAAATGCGACACAACAATCGGCGAACGTCCCGCCGACCGTAAGCGGCACATATTTCCCCTGCTGGAACAGCGCAGCGCGATCACGGCGAAAACGCAGCAACCGTTGCGTGAGGAATAGTTTGATCCGCCCATCAGGCCAGCTCTGAAGCAACTCTTCCGGTCTGGCCTCGCTCAACGATTCGAGCAACTCGGCGCGCCGCCGGTAGTCAACCGGGCGGCGGTTGTCCGGATCGACCAGGCTGAAATCCCAAATCTCGTTCCCTTGATAAATGTCCGGCACGCCCGGAACCGTCAGTTTCAAGGCGACCTGGGCGAGTGAGTTGATCGCGCCGAGCCGCGCGATTTCCTCCGCCACGGGCATGAAGCTGGGCACAAACTTGTTCTTCGGCGAGGGAGCGAGAACCCGGGCCACGAAGTCGTTCATGGCCGCGTCCCACTGTTCGTTAGGCTGAATCCAGCTCGTGTTCATCTTCGCTTCCTTCAGCGCCTTCGCCATGTAGGCCTGGAGCCGACCGATGTATTCGGGGGTGGCTGCCGTTTCCGCCTTACCGGCCGCGTCGATCGGCCAGGTGCCGAGCAGCGTCTGGTAAAAGAGATACTCCTCGTTGGCGTCCGGCGCGGCGACATCATCGATATTTCGTTTCGCGCGGCGATTGATCACCCGCCAGCGTTGCAGGCTGCTGCGCCAGAGTTGCGGAACCTCCGAAATCGCCACCATGCGCGCGCGCACATCTTCGCTCCGTTTCGTGTCGTGGGTGGAGGTGGCGAGCAGGGTCGCCGGCCGATCGCCCTGCCGTTCCAGGTTCCGCTGGTGAAAATCGTCGACGCTGAAACCGAAATGCTGCGGTTCGCCGCCGACTTCGTTCAGTCCCGCCAGCCGGTTGTAAATATAAAAGGCCGTATCCTCCAGGCCCTTGGCCATGATCGGCCCCGTGCTCTGCTGGAATTTCAAGACGAAGTGTTCGTGAGCCACGCGCGCTTCGTCGTCGAGATTTTCCGGGAAACGAAAGAGCAGGATGTCGCGCAGGAAATTGAAGACCGATTCCTCCAGCGCCGGATTGCGGCGTTTCGCCGCGACGACGGCGCGCTCGATGATAGCGCGATCTTCATCGCTCACCGGCTGCCCGGGCGTGACGTAGGTGCGGTAGACCGGGAAACAGGCAATCGTCTCGCGCACGGCGCGGGCGAGCGCCTCGAGGGTGAAATCGCGAAACCAGCGGTTTTGCTCCGAGAGCCGGTCGAGCATGTCCCCGAGCACATTGATGTCGTTGGCCAGGGAGAGCCGCATGACCAGGCGTTTCTTCGCATAAACGAGATGCCCGAAATGCATCGAGTGACCGATGAAACGCTGGAACGCCTTGGTGATCGCCTGCTCCGCCGACCCGTCGACCAGAAGTCCCGCCACCAGCTTCCCGAATTCGTAACCAGTCGTTCCGTGAACCGGCCAATCCTTCCGCAACGTTTCGCTCCCCGACAAAATTTTCTCGACCACGAGGTAGATCGCCTGGCCGTCCTCCGGCAGCGGAAGGCCCATCGCCTCCGCGCATTTGCGCTGCAATTTCTCGAAGTACTCCTTCGGCAAATAGAGGCCATCGGGATGGTCCACTCGCACGCCGGTGACGGCGCCAGCGCCGATCAGCTCGAGTAGTAGCCGATGGGTCGCGTCGAAGACCTCGGGCAATTCCATCCGGATTGCCGCCAGGTCGTTCACGTCGAAGAAACGCCGGTAATTAATTTCCTCCGCGGCCACGCGCCAGAAGGCGAGCCGATACGATTGATCGTTCAGCAGCAGATCGAGCGCATCGAAACTCCTGGGATCTCCCGGCGTGCCGTTGACTTGCGCCACCGCCTCCGTGATCGCCGCCTGCACTTCCGGCGCGTCGAGGCAACGCCGCTCGAGCCGCCGTTTGACGATCTCTTTCTCGCGCGTCCGTTCGGCGATGCGGTCGGGATCGGTCTCGGTCCGGCGCGGGAGGTATTCCAGGGCGGTGATAATGCTTTGGAACTCCGCGTAAAACTCGTCGTTCTTAAAAGGCGCGAGCTTTTCCAGCGCGATCTCGAGGATATGCCGGTAGGTGCGGGGAGCGATCGGGAATTCGTGATCGTAATACCGGAGAAAAAAGGCGCCGGCCTCGAAATGCACCTGCAATTCGCCGCGCTCCAAAACGCGTCCGTATTGATCGCCCAGGATCGGGAGCAGGACCTTGTCCTGAAGATCGGCTTTGAGCGGCTTCCATTGGATATCGAAATAGGGCGCGTGGAGCGAACTGGGCCCGTTCTCGAGCACGTCCATCCACCACTGGTTGAGCGGCTCGCCGATGCCCATGTGGTTCGGGACGAAATCGACGATCTGTCCCATCCCGTGGGCGTGAAGGTCGGCGATCCAGGCATCGTAGTCCGCCCGCGAACCGATTGCGGCATTCAGCTTGTTGTGATCGGTAATGTCGTAGCCGTGGAGGCTATCCGCCCGCGCCTGAAAATAGGGCGACGCATAGCAGTCGCTGATCCCGAGCGCATCCAGATAGGGGACGATTTCCCGGGCCTGGGCAAAGGTGAACTGCCGGTTGAACTGCAACCGGTAGGTCGAACTGGGAATGCGCGGCTGTTTCATCCTCTCCTGCTCATGATCTTGCTCATGATCTTGATCCTATCCAAGACGGATCAGGATCAGGAGCAGGATCAAGATCATGAGCAAGAGGTTCGCTACATTTTCTCCGGAACTTTAATCCCGAGCAGGTCGAGGCCCTTGGCAAGAACGCGCGCAGTCAGCTCGCACAACGCCAGCCGCGAGCCCCGCGCTGGTTCTTCCGATTTGAGAACCGGACACGCTTCGTAAAAGGCGTGGAAGCTGTTAGCCAGCTCAAAGAGATAATTCGCCAGCACGTTGGGCCGGAAATCGTTCAGAACGGTCGGGACGACCTCGGCGAACTGGCAAAGCCGTAGCGCGAGAGTCTTCTCTTCGGGCGCGCCCAGCGCGATCTGCGCGGGCGCGGTGAATTCCTGGCCTGCTTTCCGGAAAATCGACCGGATCCGGACATAGGCGTTCTGCAAATACGGCGCGGTGTTCCCCTGGAACGACAGCATCCGGTCCCATGAAAAAATGTAGTCGGTCATCCGGTATTGCGAGAGGTCGTAGTACTTCACCGCCCCGATCCCGACTTTCTGCGCAATGTCGATCTTCTCCGGCTCACTCAGATCAGGATTTTTCTCCTCAATGATCTTGCGCGCGCGCTGGACCGCCTCATCGAGCAAATCGCGCAACGGCACATTCTCGCCCGACCGCGTCTTCATCAGCTTGCGGTCCTCGCCGAGAATGCTGCCAAACGTAATGTGCCGAAGATCGGCCGTGTAACCCTCGCGGCGGGCGATCGCGATGATTTGCTTGAAGTGCAGGATTTGCGGCGCGCCGACCACCAGCCAAACCGTATTCGCTTTCAAATCCTGGATGCGGTAATCCACCGTCGCGACGTCGGTGGTTGCGTAGTTAAAACCGCCATCGCTCTTGCGAATGATCGCCGGCTTTTCCGCCAGCTCCGGAATGTCGCGAAAGAAGACGCAAACCGCGCCTTCGCTGATCTCGGCGATTTTCGAGTTGAGCAAACGCTCGACCACCGCGGGCAGCCGGTCGTTGTAGAAACTTTCGCCGCGCTGGATGTCGTAGTGAATATCCAGCACCTGGTAGGCGTCCTCGAATTCCTTCAGGGAAAGGTCGACCGTCTCTTTCCAAATCGAGAGATTCTCCGGATCGCCCGCCTGGAGTTTGACCAACTCCTCCCGGACCGCCTCCCGCACCTTGGGATCGGCGGCCACTTTCTCGTTGGTCTCTTTATAAATGCGCACCAGTTCGGCGATCGCACCGCGGTCCAGGGCCGCTCGATCGAGCAGGTTTTTCCAACCGTAAATCACCATCCCGAACTGCGTGCCCCAATCACCGAGATGATTATCCCGGATGACGTCGTGGCCGAGGAAGATGGCGATCCGGGCCAGCGCGTCGCCCAGGACAGTGCTGCGAATGTGTCCCACGTGCATCGGCTTCGCCACGTTGGGGGAACCGAAATCGACCACGATGCGGCGGGGCGATTCCGCGGGCGCTACACCGAGGCGCGCGTCCCGCAGCAGTTCCGCGGTCCTGGCCGCGATAATTTCGGGCCGCAGGGTGAAGTTAATGAACCCGGCACCTGCAATCGTAGGCGGCTCGCATAGGTCCCATCGGTCGTATGCGTCCAATATCCGTTGCGCGAGCGCGCGGGGGTTTTCTCCCAGTTGCTTGGCCAGAACGAGCGCCGCGTTCGTCTGATAATCGCCGAACCGCGGATCGGTCGCCGGCGTGACTGCGCCGGCCTGCGGCAAGCTGGCGGCGGCCAGGGCTTCGGCCAGCTTCCGGGTCAGAAGGTCTTGAAAGGTATTCATTGCTGTAGCCGCGGCGCGGAGCCTGCCCTGAGTTTGTCGAATGGGTCGCCGCGTTCCACCGCGCGATAATTCGCCCCGACTGAGCGGGGCGGCTACAGTTTATTTTGGCGAACGGTCGCGAAAGATCGCCAGAATCTCGTCGGCCGACTGGGCCGTGGCGAGGGTTTCGCGAACGCTTCGGTCGTTCAGGAATTTCGCGATCGAAGCCAGAGTGCGCAGATGGGTTTGGAATTGGTTCTTCGGGACCACGAAAAGGACAACGAATTTCACCGGCGCGTTATCGAGCGCGTAGAACTCAATGCCCTGGGAGGAGCGGCCGAAAGAGGCCACGACCTCCTCAATCCGGTCGGAGGAAGCATCCGGTGCTCATGGTTTCCTCGCGTTGTTTCAGGGAGGCCAGAATGCTTTCGCGATCCTCGGTCTTGATCTTGCCCAGGCTGACCAGGAGATCGACCAGTTCGACAATGGCCGGCCAACGTTCCGTCGCTTTCATCTCGGGGATGATTTGCTCGGCAGAAAGTAAACTAGCCAGAGACATGCGAGGTTTCCCGATTGGGAGCGAAAGCTTATCGTGAGACCTTCGGATGACAAGCGTCATTTGGCCGTGCGCAATCCTGCAGAAAAACCGCCTCCTGCTCATGCTCTTGATCATAATCTTGATCTTGGTATGCAACGGGCTGTCAGCAAAAGATCATGAGCACGATCAGGATCATGAGCAGGAACGGATTTTTGGTAGCGTTGGCCCTTTTCCTCGCCCTCGCCCTCGCCCTCCCCGCCAGGGCCGAGCCCGCGATGTGGGTGATTCGCGACAAGGATTCGACCATTTACCTGATCGGCACCATTCACCTGCTCCGACATGAGACAGAATGGGATTCGGCCAAGGTAAAGAAGGCCGTGACCGACAGCACCGAGCTCTGGCTGGAGGTAGCCAATATCGATGATGACGCGAGCGTCCTGCCCCTGATGGCGAAATACGGGACGGATCCGAAGAACACCCTTTCGAGCAAACTCAACGCCGCCCAGAAGGAAAAGCTGTCCAAGGTGGCGGCCACTTATGGGGTCCCGCTGAAGAGCCTCGAGCCGATGCAGCCGTGGATGGCTGCTCTCATGTTCACCGTTCTGCCTCTGCAAAAGGCCGGTTACGACCCGGCCTCCGGGATCGACCGGCTCCTCAAGGCGCAGGCAGAAAAAGAGGGCGACAAAGTCAATGGATTCGAAACCGCCGAAGAGCAGGTTCGATTTTTCGCCGAGCTGCCCGAGGCCGACCAGGTCGCTTTTCTCGACGAAACCCTGGGCGACGCGGAGAAGGGATTGGATCAACTCGAAAAATTGGCGACAGCGTGGATCGGGGGCGATACCGGGACAATCGGCACCCTGCTCGTCTCCGAGTTCAAGAATCAAGCACCCGCGGTGTATGAGAAATTTCTGGTTCAGCGCAACATCGCCTGGAGCAAAAAGATCGCCGAGATGCTGAAAGGCTCGGGCGTTCAACAAATCGCAGTCGGCGCCGCCCACCTGGCAGGGCCCGACAGCCTTCAGGTGCAACTGGCAAAGCTCGGGATCAAGGCGGAGCGGTATTAGCACCTGAAAGCCTCAAGGAGCGGCGATTTTCAATCGCCGACTTCTGTAGGGCGGGTCGGTCACCCCGCCGGGATCATCTCTCGCTGAAGATTCACGCAGCCGCTCGCAGAGCTGCCTCCGGCTGAAACCGGACGGCGGCAACGCGCAACCGCCGCCGGCCATAAGGAACAACCCACTCGAATTCATCCCCCACATGGTAGCCCAGCATCGCTGTGCCAAGAGGGGCGAGGACTGAGATCCTGCCTTCTTCGATGTCCGCTTCCCGTGGAAACACGAGCGTGAACTCCATCCGCTCGTTACTATCCAGGTCGACCAACTCGGCGCGGCTATTCATGGTAATCACGTCCGACGGGACTTCGTCCGGTGCGACGATCTCAGCCCGCTCCAGTTCGGTTCGCAGTGCGGCCAGTTCAGTGCGGCCGCGCTCGGTCAACCTGCCGAGCGCCGCGATTACACAGCTCAGCTCCATGTGATCGGCCGCGTTCATGATGATGGGTAGCTTTTTCACGTTATCTGTTCCTCCGTTCAGTTGAATTTCGTGGCTGCCACGGCGCGCCGGTGCTCATCGGAGCTCCACCAGACGTCGCTTCCTCCGCGCGATTTGTTTGCAGCTCGTTTGACCGCGAATTAAGCCAGCCGAGGAAAAGCCGATAGATGGTGTAGACAGCCGCGGCGACGAACCCCGCCAGCAGTAGATAATCAATTATGGTCATGCGTAAGTTTATCGACGACACGCGTGGCGACTAAGACTGTTAGTTGATCACTTCGATAGACTTTTCCTATGGAACGGATTTCCGTGCCCGACGCCGCGACTCGACCTGGAGGGCGGGGCCCGCGACGCCAACAATCGAGGCTTGCCGGAGCTCGCCCCGCGATCCGCTCTCCGGAAGCCGTGTCGACCTGCTCGAAAATCTCGATTTCAGGACACGAAGACAAAGGGCGCCGACGGCGTCGAGCTCTTGGCTCGTTTCTTACCGGCCCGACGAAACACGTTGGCTCTCCGTGTCTTTCGCTTGCGCGACAAGCGCGCCAGCCTCGCGGCCAGCTGGTCAATCGCAGTGTAGAGATTCGCGTGGACCGCGTTTCCTTGGACGTCCTTGCCGGGCAAGGCCAGCCGTGCGCTGATGGAGAAGAGATGGGCCGCGCCGGACTTTCCGCGCAGCACCACTTCCGCAGCGAGAACGTCGCCAGCGAACCGGGATAAGCCGGAGATCTTCATGTGAATGAACTCACGCAGCGCGGAACTCAAATCGAGGTCGTGGGCAGTGATGTGGATTGGTGGGTTTTTCATAGAATTTGGGTGAGTTACGGTCGCGCTGGGTGGAAATGGTGGGACGAGAACGCGGTCTCTTGCGGCGGGGCAGCTCCAAGTGTCTTGCCACCCTCATTTTCCCAGCGGTGGATCCATCGCGTTTCGTCCGGCACGCGAGAGGGAATGCGTTTGGCATACCGCCCCGATGGCCAAAAGCTGGGATCCCCAAGGCCCCCGGCCATAAATTGCCGGAGGGCCGAGCCAGGTTTGAAATGCGCCGCAATGTCAAGACCTTCGAGGGGCACCGGTCGAATGCGATTATGTTTCATGTGATTTGGTAGCCTCAAAGCGGCCGATGCCCGTTTCCGGCAGGACCCAGTCCAGCCAGGGTGAGAAGTTCAGCGCGACTTCTCACCGGCAGGGGCGCCTCCTTCAGCCACGGAGCTATGGCCGGAGCGATGGAAATCCGACCGATCGGGGTTTCAACGGATCGGCCATGGGCCGCAACGAAGAGAGAGCGCACGGCCCGTTCCACCTCGGCTTCGCCGACCCGGGCATGGTGGGTCCCGGGCGGCAGCGCGAGGGCCTGCGTCAGAACTCTTTCCAATGGGAGGGAGAGATCAATCGGAATCCTTTTCACACCTGCATCGTACGGCGATCTGAGGTTTCGACTAAGACGGTGATTCGATTAGGCCGATAGCTTTTGGCTATGTATCGTTCTGGAGTGGAATACCTGAATTTTCATCACTTGCGTTACTTTTGGGTGGTCGCCAGAAAAGGTGGCGTTCGAAAGGCAGCCGCGGCTTTGCACGTCTCGCAGCCGTCGATCAGCGCGCAGATCGGCCTCCTTGAGCAATCGCTGGGCGAAAAACTTTTCAGACGCAGCGGACGCAACCTGGCCCTCACCGAGACCGGTCATCTCGTCCTCAGTTACGCAGATGAAATCTTCGCGGCCGGACGAGAACTGATGAACGCGGTGAAGCAGCGCCCGAGTAAACGAGCACTGCGGTTGAATATCGGGATCACCGATGCGCTGTCGAAGCTGATCACGTTCGAGATTCTGAAAGCGGCTTTCCATTACACCGATCCGATTCACGTCATCTGTCGTGAGGGAGAGATCGGACCACTCGTGCATCAGTTGGAGGCGCACCGACTCGATATTGTGCTCGCGGATGAACCCGCCTCCAGCAGCCTCGATGCAAAGACCTTCAATCATCGCCTGGGCCGTTCTGGTATTACGTTCTGCGCGATGCCGCCGCTTGCCGCGAAGCTTCGCCACAAATTCCCGCAGTCGCTCCACGGCGCGCCTGCCCTGTTGCCGAGCGAAAACATGGGAATGCGCAGGGCGCTGGAGACGTGGTTTGATGCGCAAGGCATTCGACCGCGTGTCATCGGCGAATTCGAAGAC
>QHMY01000065.1:0-8298 GCA_003218305.1 Verrucomicrobiota bacterium | reverse complement strand
ACTCCGAGTCATCGCCAAAGTCGATGAGTGCGGCAGCGACTTCTACGGGATCACGGCGGAGCGTCGCGTAAAACACCCTGCGGCAGCGGCAATTACCGAGCACGCCTACTCGCACTTGTTTGTCTAGCCCTTCGACGTCGCCTTCCTGGTGGGACCCGACAGCCTCCGAGTGCAATTAGCGAAGCTTGGGATCAAGGCCGAGCGGTACTGAGGGGTTTGATGTTATAACGCGTGTCATCCCGAGGCTGGCGTAGCGCGCCGAGGGACCTCGCAGGCGCTAAATCGCTTCCGCGTTAGATCACGCGTCTTCGTCGTATTGCGCGTGGCACGGCTTCAACTGTGGGGTCGACGCTCCTCCCATGGTCGCGATCCCGGTCTGCGCGGCTCGGGATGACACGCATTATCCCTCGCGCACCCGGTAGTTCAGCCGGCGGGAAAGAAGCCAGCGCACGCCAAACATGTCCATGGTCGCGCGCAGGGCGCGGTTGCCCAGACCGTATTTGCTCTGGCCGAATTTTCGCGGGCGATGGTTGACCGGAAGCTCGACCAGCCGATATCCCGCGCCCTTGATCAGCGCGGGGATGAATCGATGCATTCCCTTGAAGGGGAGCAGCGCATCGATGCATTCGCGTCGCATCGCTTTCAAGGTGCAGCCGGTATCTCGCACCCCATCTTTCGTGAACCGGCTTCGGACGAAATTGGCCACGCGACTCGTGACCCGCTTGCTGAAGGTATCCTTGCGTTGCGCGCGATAACCACAAACCAGGTCGGCCCCGCGTTCGATCTCAGCCAGCAACCGGGGAATATCGGCAGGATCATTCTGCAAGTCGCCGTCGATCAGGACCGCCGTTCGTCCCCGCGCTCCATGCAGACCGGCATACATAGCCGCGCTCTGTCCGGCGTTTTTTTCGAAGCGCAGCACCCGGACACGCGATCCAGGTTCGATTCGCTCCACCGTGCGGTCGCTCGAGCCATCGTCCACGAAGACAATTTCGTAATCGAGTCCCGTCAGCGCGCCCGCCAGCTCTGCCTGCAAAATGGGAACGTTCTCCTCTTCGTTAAAGAGGGGCACGACAATCGAAACGGCCGGCGAATCAGCTCGATCGTTCATAACGGAAGCGTCCGATAATTCCGGCAAAGAAAAACCCTCCAGGTGCGCACACTGGCACCGAAGCGGTAGACCTCGATCGTGGCAACCTTTTCCGTGGACTGAAACGCGGCCCGAATGTTGTGGGGGAGTTCATCCGTCCGCGAGCTCTGGATATACATTGCGCTGCGCCCCTCGAACGGATTGATCCCGCCTTCCTCCGTGTAAACCTCGCCATCCGGCCGCGGGGCATTCGCCGGCGCCTCGACAAATCCATCATAACGGGGCCAGAAAGAGAATTGGTTCAGGATGTCCTGGGACTCCACGATATAAACCGGCGGGTGATCCGGCCCCTCCAACCGCTTGTCGCGCAGATAATAAGATAACTCCGAGGCGCGATCGCGTTGATCGGCAATCAGGAAAAGCCGCTCGCCCGTGCGCGACTCGAGCACGCTCCGCACTTTTTCCACGGCCTCGGTGGCGGATTTCCAGCCGCGCACGCGATCCGACGGATCGCGCCGGGGAATCGGAATACCCGCGCTCCGCAGGAGATCGGTATTGAGCGCGAATATACTCATGACGAGACCGATCAGAACCGCGGTGACAAAAAAACGCCGCAGGCCCGCGCTTTCGGCCATCCGCTCGGTCCCGTAAGCCGCGGCCAGCACGCCCCAACTGACGAAGGCGAGCACGTCCCAGTTCGGCGCCGCCTGCTTGTTGAGCGAGAGCACAAAGTAAAAGGCAAAGACCGGCAGCCCGAACCAGAAGAGATAGAGCACTTTGAATTGCTGCCGCGCCCGCCGCCAATTCGCGATGACGGCCCAGGCCAGCCCCAGGAAAATCAGCGGCGAAAAAAAGAAGAAGTGGGTCACCAGGAACCCAAACAACTCCCCCGGATGCAGGCCGGGGGATTGGTCGAGGCTCCCCCGCGAACGCAGATGGGTCAGCGTGATCCAGGCGTTTTGCTCGTTCCAGATGATCGGCGGCAGCATGCAGACGGCGAAGACGGCGAGGAGAACGTAGAAACTTGGCCGCTTGAATTCCCGGCGCAGCCGCGGGATCAGCGCGAGAACCAATGCGATGGAGACGAGTTCGAAGGCGTTCGTGTATTTGCAGAGAAATCCCAAGCCCACGAGCAGGCCGGTCGCCGGCCAGAACCAGGAGAAATTCGGACTGCGCTCGAGGGCCAGCCAGAAGGTGAACATGGCCGCCATCCAGAAAAAGATGGAAAGCGGATCAATCGTCATGAGCACATTGCCCACGTGGAAAAGCGGGATGGCATTGATCGCTACCACCGCCCAAAAACCGGCCTGCGCGCTGTAAAGCCGGCGGGTGAAATAATAAATCAGCAGGCTGGTGGCCGCGCCGAGGAATGGGCTCCAGAAACGGACACCGAATTCACTCGGACCAAAAAGCGCGGTGCTGGCGCGGATCGCGAAGGCGATGCCGGGCCCTTTGCTGAAGTAGGAAGGGGCCAAGCGCTCCGACCACATCCAGTAGTGCGCTTCGTCGAACGAAAGCTCGCTCGTGCCAAGAAGGGTCAGCCGTATCGCCGTCAGGCCGAGGACGAAAAACCAAACCGCTTTCGTGTTGCTCATGTGGCCGCTTCACCAAGCAATCTGGGATGATGCGCAAAAAGTCGCGGTGCCCATCGCGCCGCGCAGCGCTTCCAGAGAAATTCCAGCAGAGCGACCATGAGAAGGGTCAGCCCAAAAGCCATGAAGGCGGTCCCAATCACGTCACTGGGCCAATGGGCCCCCAGGTAGATCCGCGAATAACCGATCGCCGCGGCGAGAAACCAATAAAGCCAGCCCCAGCGCCGGAAAAAGAGCGTGCAGAGAGTGGCGATGATCACGTTGTCGGTCATATGGCCGGAAGGAAACGACGGGCCGGACTTGGTTCGGTCGGTTTCGTCGGAAAAGCGAATGGTGGGTTTGTGGAAAAGGGTCATGAACTCCCACGACGTTCGTTCGAGCTGGACCATCCGCACCACCTGAGCCTGCTTCGGACGCCGGCGATCGACGGCGCTCTTCAGGGTGCGCACGACAAATTGATCCGCGAAGATGAGGGTAATCGCGAGGCATAAAACGAAGGCGCGGCCCTTGAATCCCATGAAAACCAGCGCATAAAGCCCCAGCGCCACGAGCAGTGGCGTCCAGATGTCCACGTTGCTGATCGCCGCCATGAACAAATCCAGCGCGGGGCTCGTCCATTCCTCGTTGATAAGATGAAAAATGAACTGATCCATTCCAAGGAGCTTTAAGCTTTAAGTATTAAGCTTTAAGAGGCAGCGGCGCGAATGCGGTTCACTTAAAGCTTAACACTTAAAACTTAAAGCTCGTTTCTCATGCGAAGGATAATCGTCTTCTGTGCTTTAGTGGCGCTCGGTGCTGCAGGGTCTTCGGTTTTGTCCGCCGAAACCCTGCCCCCGGCCAAGGATATTCTCGACTCGGTTCGCCTGCAGCAATCGCAGCAGCAAATCGACCTGCAAGGCCAACTGCGGGAAAACCAGACGGTGATTCCATTTCATCTCACCCAGGATGGGCCGCTGATTCGTTACGAATTCACCAACCCCAAGGAAACGCTGCAACTGCGCCTGGGCGAAAACGATTCGCGGCTCGAGGAAGTCACCGGCAGCGGGGTGGAAAAGATCGCCCCGGCGCAGTTCGATCGCAAAGTGCGGGGAACGAGCGTGACCTATGAGGATCTCGCGCTGAAATTCCTCTACTGGCAGAACGGGCGGGTGGCCGGCGACAGTCTGATTCGCACCCGCAACTGCTGGAAGCTGGAATTGAAGGCGCCCTCGCGTCAGTCGCAGTACTCGAATGTATTTCTCTGGGTGGATAAGGAGGGCGGCGCCCTCATGCGGATGGAGGGCTACGACTGGGACGGGAAACTGGCCAAACGTTTCGAAGTGGTTTCCGCGCAGAAGATCGAAGGTCGCTGGTTTTTGAAACAGATGCGGATCGAAGAGCTCCAGCCCGGCACCGGAAAAGTCCTGGCTCGAACCTATCTCGAGATCAAGAAGTAGCCTTGTAGAGGCGCTCGCCGCGGCGAGCGCCTGATCCCAACCGGCAGGCGCTTGGCACAAGCGCCTCTACATTCGCCCCGACGGGAATGCCCAAGGCGGGGAGTCGGGGCGCAAAGGCCCCTCCCACATTGTTGCACTGTCGATACGTGCCAACAAGATATCGGCCGCTGGACGCGCCTACTGTAGCCGCTGCCCTGCGGGCAGCGCTGTTCGCGGGGTGGATCACGTTGCGGCTCGACGCTTCGCACAGCGAAGCGGCTACAGGGAGAAAGTCACGTCGCACTGGCGCGATGTACCCGGATGGAGTAAAAACGTTTCGTCATGAACCGGACCTTTCTCTCGATTCCCGCCGCCCTGCTGGCTCTTGCTTTGACCGCAACCGCGCAAAACACCCCTCCGATTGTCTCGAACCCGATCGCCGATTTCACGGAATATGCCGGCGCTTCTGCCCGCCCAATCGACCTGGCGACGACCTTTTCCGATCCCGATACGAGCGCCGCCGTTCGCCTGACCACCGTGCTCGGAAACGTCGATCTCGCGCTTTACGGCCAGCAAAAGCCGATCACCGTCGCAAATTTCCTGAATTACGTTAATCAGGGGCGGTATTTCCTGGTCGATCCCACGAACGGCCAACTGGCTTCGAGTTTCATCCATCGGTCCGTTTCCAACTTCGTCATCCAGGGGGGCGGTTTCATCGGGACCGTCAACCCCGCCAATCCAGCCAATGCCCTGCCCACCTCTGTCCTGACTTTTCCGGCGATCCAAAATGAGCCGGGCATTTCCAATCGGCGCGGGACAATCTCGATGGCCCAGGCTGGCTCGGACGCGAACAGTGCCACCAGCCAGTGGTTCATCAATCTGGCGGACAACGGCGGGCCGCCTAACAATCTCGACATCCGGAATAACAACGCCGGCCCGTATACGGTTTTCGGGCGGGTCGTGAACAATGGGATGACGGTCGTGGATGCGATCGCTGCGGTCCCCCGCTTCAACGCCGGCGCGCCGTTCGACGCACTGCCGCTGCGCAACTACACGAACCCCAATCCAATTACGGTGTCGAACCTGGTCTCGATTCCCGGGATCACCCTGATATCGCCCCTCAACTTTTCTGTGATGAGCAGCAATCCGACGGTCGCGGACGCAACCATCAGCGGCACAAAATTGCTCGTCGCCGGTCACCAGGTCGGCAGCGCCAATTTCACCGTGACCGCGACCGACTTCGACGGCGCGACCGTTTCGGATAACTTCACCGTCAACGTCATCGCCGCTCCGGGCCGCCTGGTCCAACTCTCCACCCGAATGCAGGTCGGCACGGGCCAAAACGTGTTGATCGGCGGATTTATCATCCGCGGCACCGCGCCCAAGCGGCTCTTGATCCGCGGGATCGGGCCATCGACTGGCCTACCCGGCGCATTGGCTAATCCGGTGCTCGAACTCTTTAACAGCAGCGGCACCATGATCGCCAGCAACGATAACTGGGGAGACGCTCCCAACCGGCAGGACATTGTCGACACCGGCGTTCCTCCGACCTCGCCTAACGAGTCGGCCATTCTCACTAACGTGCCCACCGACCCCACTTTCCTTGCGTATACCGCCATTGTCCGGGGCGCGAACAACACCACGGGAATCGGCCTGGTTGAGGTTTACGACCTCGACAGCGGCCCGGGCTCAACTCTCCTGAATATTGCGACTCGCGGCCGGGTCGAGGTGGATCCAAACGCGTTGATCGGCGGCTTTTTCCTGGGAGGCACGGAATCGAAGCGCGTGCTGATCCGGGCCATTGGGCCGTCGCTGACGGGCGCCGGCATCACCGGAGTTTTGGCCGATCCGATCCTTGAACTTCGCGATGCCAACGGGGCGTTGGTCGAATCGAACGACGATTGGGGCACGAGCCCGAACCAGGCTGAAATCCAGGCCAGCGGCGCCGCCCCGACCAATCCCAAAGAATCCGCGATCCTCCGGATCCTTCCCGCCGGCGCCGCCACCGCCATCATGCGCGGCGTGGGCAACACGACCGGAGTGGGTTCCGTGGAGATTTATCAGCTGCCGTAACCGCAGCCGCCCTGTAGCCGCCGCCCTGTGGGCGGCGTCCCGTTCGCGAGCACGACCTCATCCCACGCTTCGCACAGCGAAGCGGCTACAGTTCCTGGGATCCCTTCACAATCTGCGCAAAACTCCTCGGATCGAGACTCGCGCCACCGACGAGCGCACCATCGATATCCGGCTGGCTCATGAGGGTGCGGGCGTTGTCCGGCTTCACGCTGCCGCCGTACTGAATCCGCATCTTGTCGGCGGTCGCCTTATCGGAAATTTCGGCCAGGGTGCGGCGGACAAACGCATGGGCCTCCTGCGCCTGCTCGGCCGTCGCGGTCTTGCCGGTCCCTATGGCCCAGACCGGTTCGTAGGCGACCACGGTTTCCTGCATTTCCTTCGCACCGAGTCCGGCCAGGCTTCCCCGAAGCTGCGTTCCCAGGACCTTTTCCACGTCGCCGCGCTCGCGTTCCTCGAGAGTTTCTCCCACGCAAAGGATCGGCCGCAGCATCGCTTCGTGGGCGGCCCGCACTTTGCGGTTCACCATCTCATCGGTCTCGCCGAAAAGTGTGCGCCGCTCGCTGTGCCCGAGAACCACGTAGCGCACAAACAGGTCGCGCAACATCGCGGGGCTGATCTCGCCGGTGAAAGCGCCCGCCCGTTCCCAATGCATGTTTTGTGCGCCGACCTTGATGTGCTGCGCATCGCCCAGAGCAAGATTGACCGCGGCAATGGCGGTGAAGGGCGGGACGATGACGACCTCCACCTCGATCGACTCACCGAGCTCCAGGAGAAACGTTTCGATGAACCCGGTCGCCTCACTTTGGGTCATGTTCATCTTCCAATTCGCGGCGATGATTTTCTTTCTCATGGAGGTGCAGGGTTAAATTTCAGAACTGAAAACCGATAAACGGCGTGTCCTTCGCCGGGATAAATACGATTACGAGCGCAACAGAGCAACCGTATCCAGCGGCAAAAAACCTCTGCGGGAAACGGCGAACGGTGGGGCAATCAAAACTGGAAATAAATAAACGGCGTGTAGTGCTGCGGAATGAACAGAAGAACCGTCGCGGCGACGCAGCCGTAACCAATAGCGAAGACGGGATCGGGGCCGCGCCGCCACCACTGGGCAAAGATCCCGCGAAAGTTCATCCAGTGGACCAGGGCGAGCCCGGCAAACACCCACAGCTTCCATGCGCCCAGCTGTTGCGCGCCACTGCTGGTACACAAAACGACGCTGTGCAGCGTGATGCCGGCGCGTTCCAGATCAAGCGAGCGAAAAACAACCAGGGTGAGGCAAATCCAATAAAACGTTAGCGGACATGCAATCCACTCGACGACGTTGCCAAGCAGGCGAACCTTGCGGGCTAATCGTTTCCATTCGTGATAAACGACCAGCCCCACTCCATGCATTGCGCCGAAGACAACAAACGTCCAGGCCGCGCCATGCCACAGTCCGCAGAGCACCATGGTGAGCATGATGTTGCGATAGGCGAACCAGCGCGGCCCGCGGGCGCCGCCGAGCGAAGTGAACAGGTAATCATGCAGCCAGGTGGTCAGGCTGATGTGCCAGCGTTGCCATAACTCCGCGATGTTGGGGGCGAAATAGGGAAACCGGAAATTGACCGGCAGCTGGTAGCCGAGCAGTTGGGCGGTGGCCAGGGCCATGTCGGTATAACCGGAAAAATCGCAGTAAAGTTGGACGACGTAGAAAAGCATGGCTACCCACGCGCTCGTCGCATCGAAATTCCCCGGCGCGTTGAAGTAGGCGTCAACGGTGGGCGCGAGCGCGTCGGCCACGCAGGCTTTCTTGACGAAGCCGGTCAGGAAAAGAACGAGCGCGCCCCGAACATCGACGTCCGAAAAAATCCGCAGCGATTGGAGCTGCGGCAGAAATAATTTCGCCCGCACGATCGGGCCGGCCACCATTTGGGGGAAGAAACCGATGAACGCGGCCACATCGAGGAGACTCGAGACCGACCGCATCTTGCCGCGATAGACGTCGATCGTGTAACTCATCGAATGAAACGTGTAAAAGCTGATGCCGACCGGGAGGATGATGTTCAGCGTGTGCACGCTCACCGGCAGACCGAGCCAGGCGAGAAACGTCGCGCCCGAGGCGATGAAGAAGTTGAAGTATTTGAAAAAC
>QHMY01000064.1 GCA_003218305.1 Verrucomicrobiota bacterium | reverse complement strand
AAACCGATCCCTCTTACTTCGGTGACATCTACCTGATGGAAGCGGACGGCTCGAATCAGCGCCGGCTGACGACCACACCGGGCTACGACGGCGGGCCGTTCTTCTCGCCCGACGGACAACGCATCATCTGGCGGCGTTTCGATAAGAGCGGCGCGATCGCGGACGTTTACACGATGAAACTCGACGGCTCGGACGAGCGCCGGTTGACCGATTTCAAGGCGATGTCGTGGGCGCCGTACTTCCATCCCTCGAGCCAGTACGTGATCTTCACCTCCAACAAACTCGGTTTCTCTAATTTCGAGCTTTACCTGGTCGACGCCGCTGGCGAGCACGAACCGGTTCGGGTCACGTTCACCGATGGCTTCGACGGTCTCCCGGTTTTTTCGCCCGACGGGAAACAGCTTTGCTGGACCGCAGGGCGCACCGCCGACGGAAAATCGCAAATATTCCTGGCGAATTGGAATCATGACGCGGCGCTGAAGGCGATCGCGGAATCGCCGCATGCGGGTCAGAGTTCGGCCGCGTCCCCCACGGTCGCGACGAAGCTGCCGGATACGGTTCCGGCTTCACCGTCGAAGGGTTCCGGTACGGCCGAGATCACCGCGGCGGACCTCCGAGACGAAGTCGGTTTTCTGGCTTCAGACGAACGCCAGGGCCGGATGACGGGTAGCGCCGGCGCGAAACAGGCGGCGGATTACATCGCCGATCGTTTGGAAAAGGCGCAACTGAAACCGGCGGGCGACAACAACACCTTTTTCCAGAAGTTCGAATTCAATTCGGGAGTCAAGGTGCTGAAGGAAAAGAACGAGCTCGTTCTAGGTGGGACAACCACAAGCAAGCCGCTCCGGTTCGAGGTCGAAAAAGATTTCACGCCGCTGTCGTTCACCGAGAACCAGACGGTGGATGGCGAAATAGTTTTTGCCGGCTACGGCTTATCGGTGCCCGGGAAGGGCGCGGAAGGCTATGATTCCTACGCGGGGGTCGATGTGAAAAACAAAATCGCGCTCGTCCTGCGTTATGTGCCGGAGGGAGTCGATCCAAAGCGGCGACAGGAGCTGAACCGTTACGCCGGGCTGCGCTACAAGGCGATGCTGGCGCGTGAGCATGGCGCAAAAGCAGTGTTGTTTGTGACCGGACCCAACTCACCCAACCAGGGCGAGCTCGTCGCTCCCTCTTTCGACGCCAGCGTGGCGAATTCTGGCATCGTAGCCGCGAGCATTTCCAGCAATGTGGCGGACACGCTCTTTCAGCGCGCGGGCAAGGATTTGAAAACGCTCCAGTCCGCGCTCGACCAGGAAAATCCCCATGCCGAAAGCGGGTTCGCCCTGGCGAACGTGACGGCGCACCTGGTGACCGCGGTCGAGCACATCCGCAAGGACGATCGCAACGTCGTCGCCGTGCTCCCGCCGTCCGGTCCGGCCGAGCAGGCCGAATACGTGGTGGTCGGCGCGCATTACGATCATCTCGGTTTTGGCGAAACCGGCGCGATGCAACGCAAAGGCGAGGAAGGAAAGATTCATCCCGGCGCGGACGACAACGCTTCCGGCACTGCCGCGATCCTGGAACTGGCCGCGGCCCTGGCCGAGGAGCGAAAAGCGAAACCGGATGAATTTCATCGCGGAATCGTCTTCGCGTTTTGGTCCGGGGAAGAAATTGGGGTGATCGGTTCCTCTTATTTCATCGAGCACCCCACCCTTCCGCTGGCAAAGGTGGCCGCGTATGTGAATTTCGACATGGTCGGCCGGCTCCGGGAAAACAAACTCAGCCTGCAAGGGGTCGGATCATCGAAAGTGTGGCGCCGCCTGGTGGAGAAACGGAATGTCGCGGCTGGATTCAATCTGTCGCTTCAGGAGGATCCCTACCTGCCCACGGACGTGACGGCGTTTTATCCGAAAGGCGTGCCGGTTCTGAACTTTTTCACCGGCGGCCACGACGATTATCACCGACCGACCGATACCGCCGACAAAATCGATTACGACGGCCTGGAGCGGATCACGAAGTTCGCCCGGGCGTTGATCGTCGATCTGGCCCAGGACGATGCCCGCCCTGACTACGTGAAAGTGGAGCACAAGGAAGGACCCGGCGGCCGTGAAACGTTGCGCGTCTTTTTGGGAACGATTCCCGATTACGCCACTGAGGTAGCGGGGGTGAAACTCTCCGGAATCCGCGCCAACAGCCCGGCCGAAAAGGCGGGGTTAAAGGCCGGCGACGTTATTGTCGAATTCGGCGGCCAGAAAGTGTCGAACATCTACGACTACACCTTCGCGCTGGACGCGGCCAAAATTGGGCAGCCGGTGGAGATCGTCGTGATGCGGAATGGCCAGCGAGTGAGAATCACGGTCACGCCCGAGGCGAGGAAGTAAGCAAGGAGCGGCGGTTTACAAACCGCCGAACGACAAACAGCGGGCGGTTTGGAAAGCGCCCCTCCTTGAAGCTGACGGGCGTCTCGACCCGCCAGCGGGTGTCGCAACTCGCTTCGCACAACGAAGCGGCTACAGCCTGTAGCCGCCGCTTGTGGGCGGCGCGTGGTTGATTGCGCGGGGTCGGTGACCCCGCCTACAGTGCGCTAGCCTTTGATGGTGGGATTGTCGATGCCGAGGGCGTCGGCCAAATCGGTAAAGTGTTCCTGTTCCTGCGCGATGATCTTGCGCAGGACTTCGCTGATTCCAAACTCACCCATCGCTTCCGCCTGCCGGATGCGTTCGCGATAATTGACGATGGTTTCCTGTTCGTTCTCGAGATCGAACCGCAGCATGTCTTCCGCCTTGTCCGACACCTTGACCTCTTTGGGAACGTTCACGGGAGTGCCGTTCAGATAATCGATTTGCTTGGCAATCAGAATGGCGTGGCTCAATTCCTCGCCGGCGTGGGTTTCCAATTCCTTGGCAATCGCGTTGAATTGCGCGCCCTTGATCGTCTGGCTGTAGATGACGTAGGCGATGATGGCTTGATACTCGCGCGCGAGGTCTTCGTTCAGGAGTTCGATGAAACGCTCGCGGCTGATTTTCGTGTCGTCGGGCATGCCTAAGATTCGCCCGGACCGGCCTCAACGGATGCCTGTCGGCCGCCATAAGTCTAACAAACAGCGGTGTTTTGGAGGGCGCGCTGTAGCCGCCGCCCTGTGGGCGGCGCGAAGGTATTCGCCGATGCCCACGCGCCGCGTCCCAGCAATTCCGAGCGGTGCTCACGCTTCGCACAGCGAAGCGGCTACAATTACCGGAACTGCGCGTGCTCACGGATCGCCTGTTCAAAGGAGCCGTGCTGATGGGGCTGGAGTTCGCCCGGAAACTTGGCCGCCGAACGGTTCCATTTCTCCAGCCAATCCGGCGCGAGCAGCTCGTGCCTCGAGGCGGAGGCTCCGCGGCAGGCCGCAGGCGTAAGCGCAATCGTGGTCTCCAGTTTTTCTCCCGCGTTGCGCCCCCGGGCTACGTAAAAGCCGGCCGCGAGCAAGGCGGCGCGGTTCGCCGTCGAGCAGGTATAGGTGAAGAGTTCAGCCGCCCGGCCCGCGCAGGCTTCGAATAATTTGCGGAACGCGTTCAGGGTCCACTGGTCGCCCGAAGTCTTGGTCGAAAACATGTCATAGAAGATAAGGTCCGGCGGCGCGGGAGCGGCGGACATCCTCTCCAGAAAATCGCCTGACAACAGCGACCAGCTCAATCCCGGATGCTGCCGGGATTGCCACGCGCCTTCCTTCAGGATACCGGCTGGGCCACTGTGCCGCAGGTAGGGAAAATCGCGGTTGTGCCGAAACGCGAGCCGAAGCGAATCAAGATCGTTTTCGAAGCTGACAATACGCAACGGACGCACCTGCCCGCGGGCCGCCTGCTCTTCGTAGCAAAGAATAGCCGCCATGGCGTTGGCCGCAGCGCCCAGCCCGACATCCCAGATAACCAAGGGTGCACTCTCCTGGTCCTCATCCGGAGAAAGCCGGACGCGTTCAGTCAAATTCGATTGCTCGATATAGAGTCGTCGCGCCTCTTCCATGGGCGGCGTGCGCGAATGCATGATCTCGCCGGACGAAATCTGCCGGATGCTGGCGAAGCCTTCCCAGGCCAGATGGATCTCGTAATTCCCCAGCGTGCGGGCCTTCGTTCGCTTGGGTTTCTGTTCGCGGGTCGGATTATCGAGATCGGATTCGTGAAGAAAGGCGCGTTTCTCGCTGTAAAGATCGAGAAAACTATCGGCCAGAATGCTCTCGCGGATCTCGCGCATGAGCTGGTGATAAAAATGGATGTTGTGTTTCCCCAGCAACTGCCAACCCAGCGTTTCGCTCGTCTTGGTCAGGTGATGGAGATATGCGCGCGAGTAGCGCGCACAGGTCGGGCAGGCGCAGGCCGGATCGAGTTTCTCTTCCGAGAATTTGTAAACGCCGCGCCGCATCTGCAAAAATCCGCGTGACGTGAAAACGGCGCCACGCTGAGCCAGTTGCGTGGGCATGATGCAATCGAACATGTCCACGCCGCGATGCACGGCCTCGAGAATATCGAGCGGCGTCCCGACGCCCATGAGGTAGCGCGGCTTGTCCTCCGGCAGAAGCTGGGCGGTGAATTCGCACACGTCCTCGCGCTCGCTCTTGCTTTCGCCGACTGCCAGCCCACCGATGGCGAACCCGTCGAATGGCATCTCGGTCAGGCCACGAGCGCTTTCCCGCCGCAACTCCTGGAAGAGCGCGCCCTGGACGATCCCAAACATCGATTGCGGCGAATCGCCCCTCGCCGCGAGGCTTCGTGCCGCCCAGCGCTGCGTGACTCCGAGCGCATCCCGCGCCGTCGCTTCATCCGCGGTGGAGGCGATACAATGATCGAGCGCCATCATGATGTCGCCGCCGATGGCCTTCTGCGTCTCGATGCTCACCTCCGGACTGAGCAGGATCGTCTTGCCGTCGAGATAACTCTGAAAGACCGCGCCTTCCTCGCTCATTGCACGCGAATGCGGCAACGAGAAAATTTGGAATCCACCGGAGTCCGTCAGCACCGAGCGCTTCCAGCTCATGAAACCGTGAATCCCTCCGGTGCGGCGAAAGACTTCGGGACCGGGGCGAAGCAGGAGGTGGTAAGTATTCGCGAGGAGGATCTGAGTGCCCGCGTCTTCGAGCGTTTGAGGCAACTGCGCTTTCACCGTGGCCTGCGTTCCCACCGGCATGAAGAGCGGCGTCCGCACTTCGTTGTGCAAAGTATGGAACGTCGCGGCACGCGCGCGGGAGCCGGTCGCGGCGCCGTCCTGGCGAAAATTAAGTCGGGAGTGATTCACACGGATTTATCTTGAGGACATGGCAACGTTCGCCGGGGCCTGCTTCGCTTCACAAATCATATGCTGCATCTATCTATCACGCCCTTCCCAATTGGGTCGCTGGGCCCGTTTGTTTTGTTTCCCGCCTTATTCGCCGAGATCGCTGCTTTCTACCTTGTCCAACGGCGCACTGCTCAGGGTCCGGCCGGACCGGAACCATTCGCGCTGATCTTCATCGTCCTTCTGCTGGTCAATCTCGCACCGCTCGGCCTTGGTTACATCCTCCTGGGCCTCACCCACCATCCCGCGACGCTGGTCAAATTTTCCATCGGCAGTTTTCTCATTTCCGGCGCCCTAAGCATCGCGGTCGAGTACGGCATCTGCGGAAGACTTCGCGCGCTCAAGGACGTTCGTCGTCTCTTGATGACCCTGGCAATTAGTAACGTCGCTGGTTATGCGGTGGTGGCGACCATGATCTGGCAACTGGGGCCTCTAGGCGCGCTGTGACGTGATGACTTCCCGGTAAACCGCTTCGTACTGGGGAACAATGTTGGCGGCCGTGAAATATTTTTCGGCGCGCTGGCGTCCTCGTTCTCCCATTTGGCGCCCGAGTTCCGAGGAATCGACGAGCTGGTCTAGAGACGAAGCCATGGCCGCGATGTCGCCGAACTCGTGCAGAAAAGCGGCGTCATGCACCACTTCGGAAATTCCGCCGATCCGGAAAGCAACCACCGGCTTCCCGAAGAATAGGGTTTCGAGAATGCTGAGGCCAAAGCTTTCCTTCTCCGAGGTATAAAGTCCGGCGTCGGCCGCTGGCAAATAATTCTCCACCGCCGCGGCGTCTTCTCTCACCAGGACGTGCCCGCGCAACCCGAGTTCGTCCAGAAGCGGCTCGTAGGGAGCGAACGGACCGCCGGCCAGGATCAGCAGCCGGATTCGATCTCGATTCGAGGTTTGAGCCATCACCCGCAGGAGCAGGTCGATGCGTTTGACCGGCCGGAGATTGGACATGTGGACCACGAGGAATTCATCCGAGATTCCCAGCTCACGCCGCACCTCCTCGCGGCTCTTCGTCGGCTTTGCCGGAGTGAAGAAATTTGGAATGACGTGGATTTGTTCGTGGAGTCGAAACGTTTGCTCGGTTTGTTGCCGCAGACTGTCCGACACCGTCGTGACCGCATCGGAATTAACCAGGGCGTGCTCGATCGCCGCGCGGTATTGCGGGTTGGGACCGAGAAGAGTCGTGTCGGTCCCGTGCAGGGTCGTCACGATTTTCGGCGCGCCATCACCGATCATTTCCCGGGCCAGGAAAGCAGCTGTCGCGTGTGGTACCGCGTAATGCACATGGAAGACATCCAACCCCTCCTGCCGGCCGATCTCGGCCATTTTCACCGCGAGCGGCAGAGTGTAATCAGGACAGGGAAAGAGACTGTTTTGGCCGACGGCGACTTCGTGAAAATGAATTCGTGGCGCTGACAAGTCGAGCCGGACCGGCTTGGCGTAGCTAAAGAAGTGAACGGTGTGGCCGCGCGCCGCGAGTTCGGTTCCGAGCGCCGTCGCGAGAATTCCACTGCCTCCAATCAACGGAAAACAGGTGATCCCTATCTTGAGCGGTGGCGGCACTTTTGAAACGGCGTCGGATGTTTGTCGCACAGCCATCTTGGCTGTAAGGCGCGCAGGCACCTTGCCCGCTGTTGGAATGCGAAACAACAGGCAAGATTCTCGTCCGGTGCGAGCTGGAGGTTAGCAATCTGTGCTTCCCTCGCCCCCGGTCCCCCGATGACCTGACGATCATCTATGTCAGGAAATGCATGCGGGCCAATTCACTTCGGACCACTTATTCACTCCCCCGGCGACCGCCCCACTTTCTCCGGTCCGTGCCACTAATCGTGACCCATTTTCCACCTTGGAGGACTCCCACCCATGCCGTTCCTATCTGTCCGACTCCATTGTATCGAGCGTCGTCGTTGTGCGAGAAACAGACCGCCATCTTCCCATCCTTAACCTCATAAACAAGGAGATGGACGTTTAGGGTGTCTTTCGCAAGCCTGGTTTCAGTCGTGTTCTGGCCGGTGATGGTATAACCGTTCGCCATTTCCAAGAGCATTTTATCATAAACTCCATTGCCTTCGGAGTGGACGATTTGGGCGCCCATCGTGTGACCGTTCACCACTGCGGCACGCGCCATCACCCAGGCGGAGACGGGTGAAATGGCGAGAGATGAATACAATTTACGCCCCACCTCCAAGCGCAATGCCTGGAGTGGAAAATTGGGGAGATTCAGGATCGTTCGGCTGGAAGCAGGCGGGTGAGCTGCAGGGCTTTGGATAGCAGTGGCAATGACAAGAAAGGCTAGAAGGAGGTGGCGCACAGTGACCGGAGAGTCCATGTGGCTCTGACCCAAAGCAAGGAAAAAGCCCGTCACCAATGCGAGGTGAGCTCACTTTCGCCAGTGTAGGCGAGACCCGAATCGGAAATCTCGTCGCGTTGAACGAAAGTTATACCGGGCGCGTCGGCTTCGTTCAGGTATTCGCGTTCACCCGCGCCGGCGATGTAATGCGTGCACTGGACGACCGATTGCATCCAGCGCAGCCGCGTGTCACGGGTCGGGTTGATTTGGGTCGCGTCGTACGCCTGGGCCGGCAGCTCGATGTACCGGTCCG
>QHMY01000063.1 GCA_003218305.1 Verrucomicrobiota bacterium | reverse complement strand
CGCCTTCGAAGGCATGCAGGCCACTCGCGTCCATCGCCGGCACGCTGCGCATTCGAAAGATGACGACGCGCGGCTTGTGGCCGGAACCGCGCAACGCCATGTCGAGTTTTTCCGCCGCGGCGAAGAACATCGGTCCCTCGATCCGGTAGAGCACGACGTCGGACGGAATTTCCTTGCCGCGAATGCTGTGCGATCCGGTGCCCGGGTCTTCGCTTTCCTCGGTGATAAGCCGGATGTGAGTGACCTCCTCCATCTGGCGGAGGAAAAGGACAACGGCCATGACCAGTCCCGCTGCGACGCCGATCGTGAGATCGAAAACGACGGTGAAACCAAAAGTAGCCAGCAATACGATGAAATCAGCGCGCGGCCCGCGCCATAACTCGACGAAGGTGTGAAACTCCGCCATGCGCAGGGCCACGGTCAGGAGGACCGCGCTGAGGGCGGCGAGCGGAATATAACCGGCTAACGGCGCGGCCAGAAACACGACGGCCAAAAGCACCAGCGCGTGAACGATTGCGGCCACAGGCGTGCGCGCACCGGTTCGAATGTTGGCGGCGGTGCGCGCGATCGCTCCCGTGGCGGGGATGCCGCCGGCAAATGGACAAAGGACATTCGCGATCCCCTGCGCCATCAATTCCTGGTTGGGATTGTGGCGCGTGTCGGTCATGCCATCGGCCACCACCGCGGAAAGAAGCGATTCAATCGCGCCGAGCGCGGCAATGGTAAAAGCCGGTCCCATCAACTCGCGAATCAAGTCCAGGGAAACGGCCGGAAAATATAAATCCGGCAGCCCCGCCGGAATCCCGCCGAACTGGCTCTGGATCGTGGCGACGGGCCAGCCCGCGAAGTAGGGCAACACGGTTGCCGCGATCACCGCGACAATGCTGGCGGGGACGCGCCTGGTGATGAACGGCCACGTATAAACGACAGCCATCGTCAAGGCGCCGATCACGATCGCATGCCAGTTAACGTGATCCAGGTTGGCCGTGAGCACGGCAATCTGCTTCGGGACCTGCCCCGGCATCTTGAGACCGAGCCCGAGGAAGTCGTTCAACTGTCCGCAGAAAATGATGACCGCGATGCCGCTCGTGAAGCCCGCCACCACCGGGTAGGGAAAAAACTTGAGCAAGCGCCCCATTCGCAGAACCCCGAGAAGAATCAGCATGAGGCCGGCCATGATCGTAGCGAGGGCGAGCCCGCCATATCCGTGAACCGCGACGACCGAAAAGAGGACCGGAACGAAGGCCCCGGTGGGCCCCACCACCTGAAAGCGCGAACCGCCCAGAATGGCGACCACCAGGCTGGCAATGATTCCGGTCCAAAGCCCTTGTTGCGGGGTGACGCCCGAAGCGATCCCGAAACCGATCGCCAGCGGAAGCGCGATGAGTCCAACCGTTAGTCCCGCACCGAGATCAGCGAAGAAATCACTGCGGCCGTAACCGGGCAGAGCGGAGAAAAGAGCTGGGGCAAACTTGCGCACAATTCGATTATTCTTCTTCGGTGATCGTGACTTTGGGAATCGTTTTGATGAACCAAAGGAGGGCGCCCGCCAGCCAGCAGAGGGCGGCTCCGAGCAGATGAATGGTCCAGGCGGCAGGAGCCAGGTCAGCCGTGACCCGCGAAATCAGGGCGAGGAACAGGAACGCGCTCATGATGATGAAGAACCAAGGCCGGCCTTTGAGGCGATCGAGCTGGCCGCTGTGTCCGAGGACGACTCGGGTCGCTACGGTAAAGACAATCAGGTTAAACCCAGTGATGAAAACAATGTGTAATCCCGCGATCCGAAAGTTGGGCCAGAGCGCGATCACGATGAAGCCCGCCAGGATAAGGAGGAGGCTGATCCGCAGGTAGTCCGCCAGAAATGTTCGGCCGCGCCAGGGCATTCTTAGCGCGAGATAAACGGCAATTGCGCTCGCCCGGATCCAGCTGGCACCTCGGAATGGACCGAGGCTCTCCAGCAGAAACGTGCCGATGATGAGGAGGCCGATCAGCGCGCTGAGAGCTGCGCGCCGTTTCCATTCCGGCGGAAAAGCGCGCGACTCCGGCAGGTCCGAAGACGGCAGATCGAGCAATCGGCCGATAAAGAATGGGGCAACGCCAAGATCCGGAAGAAGGACGAAACATTGATTGAGCAGGCCGCTGCCAAATTGATATGCGAACGAATATTGCGCATCGACGGACCAGGCCACGAGGGCGCTTCCGGCGATTCCGCTCAATAATCCGAGCGCGACCAGGACGAAATTCGGCGGCGGATTATCCGCCCGGAGTCGAAATCGCTTAAGAAGGATTCGACCGAACACGAGCAAACAGACCAGAAAACAAATATCGGCGAACCGATGTACTTCCGCGACGTGCAATCCGGCGGCGAGCAAATCGAGCGTAAACAGGAGGCCGACTTCGTTGATGGAGAAATGCGGCGCGGACGTCAGCCGCGGCCCCGCGGTTCCGAGAAATCCGAAGATGAACGACGCCATCATGCCTTCAATCATCAGGCGCGCGTGCGTCACATTCGGATAGGCCACGCCCACCCCGCCGTAATACAACACCCAGAGTGAAACCCCGGTAAGGCCAAGGAACGCGCCCGCCGGAAAGAAAATCCGGAACGGTTCCCGGCAGATCTGCGCGAACGAGCCCGCCATTTGGCGATCGGGTTCAGTTTGGTTGAACGGCACAACCTGATTGTCTGCGTTTCCCGCGGAAGAGGCAATATTTGCACAGGGAAAAACAAGGGACGCGTGTCGTGCCGCACCAGCGGTCCGAAGAACTGGGCTAAGGCGCGATGAGGTGTCGAATGAATCCACCGAGCGTGGTGATGCCGATCAGTAGGACCAGTATCAGAACAATTTTTCGGAAGCTCTCCTGCCGGATCTTGTTCAATAAAACCTTCCCGGCATAGGAACCGGCGAACGCGAGCACGAGAAGCGCGGGGATCAGCCAGAAAGATTCAGCTGTGAGAAAACCGCTGCGCAAATAGACAATCATGCGGCTGAAGTCCACGCCGGAATCGATGGCGGCGGAAGTGGCCACGAAGACATTTTTCTCCAAATCGAAAGCTCCGAGGGCGAGACCCCCGATCGCGCCGCCCGTGCCGATCAACCCGGCCAGGAAACCGGCGGCGCCGCCCGCGGTGATCGCGTTCAACGGCCGCGGCGACAGTTTTACCTCGGGCCGGAGCAGGAAAAACGTGCTGAACGCAATCAGGAAAAGCCCAAGGATCAGTTCGGTGTATCTGAATTCGAGCCTGGTGCTGAGATAGGCGCCGAGAATGACAAAGATCGTACTGGGGATTCCGAGGAGAAAGAGGAGCCGCCATTGCACGTGACTGCGAAAGAGAATCAGTTTCGCCGCGTTGCTGAAGACATGGAGGATGCTGGTGAGCGCCAGCACTTCATGAAAGTCGAAAAAGAATCCGGCAAGAGGAACGAAGAAAACCGAGGAGCCAAAGCCGGCCACCGTGCCCGCGATCTCGGAACAAAACGCGAGCAAAAGAAATAAGATTACCGACATCTGAAGGGAGTGTTTCGGCTTCCCGGAAAACATTCAAGACCGGCGCGCGGACGGCGGTATCGACCGACGAAACTCGAATGTCGAAATTCGAATTCCGAAGCAAATTCAAATGACCGAATTCAGCAAGGATCTAACAGAGCTCCGTTTTGGTCATTTGACTCGCAAATGCCATTCGCTCGTGCGCTACCTTCGCGCATCTGACCATCTACTCCCCGGCATCCCAGCTCGGCGTGTTCCCCCTTCGGTAATTCGTTTGAAACCCGTTCGCTGCCCGCGCTCACTACCCTCGCAGCTTTACCTTCTATGTCGCTCCGCCCATCCGCTCCATTCGGATTTCGTGCTTCGGATTTCGAATTTTCCCCTTGTTCCCAAGGACAACTTGGGAAGAAGGAACCGATCCGCGGTTGATCCTCAAAGGTAACGGCTGCGTTACTTTTCCCAAGTGGTCATGCCCGGGCGGTTCGGCAATTTACGTCACGCCGATGAAAAATCCTCCTCTCACTCCGCTTTGTCGCCCCGGAACTCACCGCAACCCATGCCCGAAGAAAAGCAATCGATGAAGAGCGTCAGTTTAGACGCAGAACGAATTTCCAATATGAAAACGACCCCACGAACTCTCCTCACTCTCGCCTTGCTGGTCACGTCCCTTTGGGTGGGCCCATCGACCAGAGCCGGCGAGTTGATCTATTCCCAAACCTCCGATAACCAATCCACCTTCGGTCCCAGCCAGTTGTGGACGGCTACCGGTGTGAACAGCGAAGTCGCTGATGAGTTTAATGTGGTAGCCAATATCGACCGCGTTTCCGCCGGAGGTTTTATCTGGGGGGCGGTTAATTTTCAAGGCGTCTACGTCCGGTTCTATGCCTTCGGCGCGGACAACAAGCCGGGCGCGCTTCAGCGCGAATATTTCCTGGCGGCGGGCGATCCCAACGTGACCTTCAACACTCTCACGGGCGGAATCGATGCCACCCTGTCGCCCACGTTTGCCGCCACGGGCCGGCACTTCCTCTCCGTCCAACCCGTGATCAACTATTGGTATTGGTGGAGCTCCAGCAGCGGCGCCCCGCGCGGTGAAGCCTTTTACTTCCGCAACAACGCGACGAGCGAAGCCTGGCACCATGGCGACGGTCTCAACACCAATGTTAATGCGGACGTCCAGTTTGCTCTCTACGGCACGGTGACCGGGGCCGGCGCCATCACCAGTCTGTCCGACACGACCCCGCCGCGGAGTGGTTTTCTCGAAATTTTCGGGAGCAACTTTGGCGGCGACGGCACGGTGCTGATCGGCGGGATTAGCGCTCCGGTGGCCGATTGGACCAGTACCCGCATCGTCGCCTATGTGCCGGAGAGCGCGCCCCTCTCGACGCTGCCGGTGCAAGTGGTCAGTAACGCCGGAGCCAGTAACACTCTTCCGCTTACCGTCACGACGCGGCCCGCCCCGGCGAGTCACGTGAACTGGCGGTTCCGGATGAATGGGCCTTATTCAGAGGTGCGGCCGGCCATCGCTCCGGATCGGACCATCTATGTCGTTGACGTATTCGCCCATCTCTACGCACTGACACCAGATGGCGGACTGAAATGGCTCGTGCGCGGCGCCGGAGAAAAAGGTGTCGCCGTGGGTCAGGATGGATCGATCTATGTTGCCTCGGAAAGTTTCATAAACGCCTATAATCCGGACGGCTCGGTGAAGTGGCAGTTCGTTCAGAATCCCCGGTCGCTCTTCTGCCAGGGCGTTTCAGTCGGCCCCGATGGAAACATCTACGCTGTTGGCGTGGAGGGTCCCGGGATATTCTCCCTCACCCCTGCGGGCACGTTGCGCTGGCAGCAACCCGAAATCTACCGGCGGCCAATTGTTGATTATGGCGAAATTGTCTTCGGCCCGAACGGCAACGATCAACAGTTTTACTTCTACGCGAACACCCACGTGCGGGCTCTCCGGCTCGATGGCACTCCCGTGTTTACGATTCCCACCTCGGGCCAGCCGGCGGTTGCTCCCGACGGCACTGTGCATTTCCCACTCGGGGCTTATTCGCCCAATGGCAATCTCCTTTGGATATTTCAAACTCCCTACCCGGCTAACGTCTTCACTCCGGCCGACATTGGGAGCAACGGCATCCATTACTTCGTCCAGAATTTGAGCAAGCTGTTCGCGCTCAACCCTGATGGCTCGCAGCACTGGCTCGCGGAGGTGAACGGCTATGTCGATGGACCTATCGTCGATCCGTTCAATACCCAGCTCGTGATGGGGAGCGCTGATACTCTCGATCACCACGGATTTGTTCTCTCCGCCAGCACTCAGAGCGGGCAGGAAAACTGGCGCGTCATTCTGCCCCTGGAAGATCCCACCGTCTGGAATCCCGCGATCGGAATGTTTGGGTTCAACCAATTTCCGACCACGCGCGCGCGCTTTACCCCGGATGGCCAGACCGCCTACATCCACACCGCGACCGCGACGGGCAACAACAACACGAGCAAGTCTTTCCTTTATTCGCTGGCTACAGGCACTGGCGTTCCGCCGACGCCGAGTCCCACCCCAACCGCCACCGCGACCCCGGCACCCACTCCTACCCCACCAGCTCCAACCCCGACGCCAGGAGTTACTCCAGTTCCCAGTCCTACGCCCACCGCTACCGCAACAGCCACAGTTCCACCTGTGGTTACTCCCACGCCTACCGCTACGGCCACGGCGACAGCCACGCCAATAGCTACTCCAACTCCGGGAGTCTCGCCCACTCCATCGCCGGCGCCAATTCCGTCCAAGGCCATCAACCTCTCAACCCGCGTGCAGGTCCAAACCGGCGATCGCGTGGGCATCGGCGGCTTTATTATTTCGGGAACCGCTCCCAAGCATGTGCTCATCCGCGCGATCGGTCCTTCCCTGATCCAATCCGGCATCGCCGACGCGTTGCTCGACCCCGTCCTCGAGCTGCACGGTCCGGGTTCGTTCGTCACCATGACGAATAATAACTGGAGAGACGACGCGGTTCAGCAGAGTGCCATTCAAGCCACCGGCATCCCGCCCACGAACGATCTCGAATCGGCCATCGACGCGACCCTGCTGCCCGGAGCCTACACCGCGATTGTGCGAGGGAACGGCGACACTTCCGGTGTCGCCCTCGTGGAAGTGTACGATCTCAATCAGACCGCCGATGCGAAGCTGGCGAACCTGAGCACCAGAGCTTTCGTCGGCACCGAAGCCGACATCGTGATTGCAGGGTTCATGCTCGGTAGCGGCGTGTCTCAATCCGGTAACGACAGGGTCATCGTGCGTGGAATCGGGCCAAGCCTAAGCGCACTGGGCGTCTCCGGCGCGCTGGCCGATCCGAATCTGGAACTGCGCGATGGCAACGGCTCTCTCCTCGTTGCGAGCGACAACTGGCAGGATGATCCGGCTCAAGCCACGGAACTCACTGCGGCCGGGCTCGCCCCGGCGAGTCCATTGGAATCCGGCATCGCCGCCGCGCTGCCCCCGGGCGTTTACACCGCGCTGCTTTCCGGAACGAGCAGTGCCACCGGTATCGGGGTGATTGAAGTGTACGATCGCGGAACGGAGTAGCCGGAGCAGAAGCGAGGATGGAGAATTGAGGATGGAGGGTCGCGAGACCTTCTCGTCCTCGTCCTCGTTCTCGTTCTCGATCCCTTCTCCCCTCTCGTTCCCAAGTTGAACTTGGGAACGGAAGACACCGCGGCAGTTGCACTGCCCTTGGCCCCCCGAGAGCGTTCCCAAGTGCAACTTGGGAACGAGGCACGAGTCGGCGGCTTGGCCGC
>QHMY01000062.1 GCA_003218305.1 Verrucomicrobiota bacterium | reverse complement strand
CCTTTCACCTCCAGACCACCAATCTCGCCGAGCAGATCATCGCCGGGAGCTTTGACGATTTTCGCAACAACCCGAATTCGGTCATCGTCGGTTCGCGCCTCGCCGGAGCTCTCCAGCTCGGAGTGGGCGACCCGGTTCAACTGCTTTCGCCCGGCGGCGAATATCGCCGCTTCGTGGTCGCCGCGATTGCGCGGAGCGGCGTAGGCGTGGTGGATGCCGCCCGCATCTATTCTCATGTCCGGGTCGCGCAAACTTTGCTCCGCAAACCGTTTCCCGCCTCCATGATCGTCTACAAACTCCGCGACCCCGACCGCGCCCCGGCGCTGGCTCAGGCTTTCGAGAGCCTGTTCCAGCACGAATCGCAAAGCTGGCAGGATCGCGAAGAAGCGACCCTTCAGCTTTTCCTCACCCTGCGGATCTCCGCCGCGATCACCGTTTCGCTGATAATCCTCCTGGCCGGCTTCGGAATCTTTAACGTGCTCACTATGTCGGTCCTCTCAAAGATCAAGGAGATCGCCATTCTGCGTTCGATGGGGTATCGATCCTGGGACATCTCTTCGATCTTTCTCTGGCAGGGCGCGATGATCGCCCTGGCCGGGTCGCTTCTCGGGTGCCTCGTCGGCGCTCTTTTCACCTGGGGCGTGTCACGGATCCCGATCCAGATCCGCGGTCTAATCTATACCAATCACTTTCTGGTCACATGGGACTGGCGGCATTACGTCTGGGCCACCGTCCTCGCGCTCATCGCCGTCTTCATCGCCAGCTATGTCCCCGCCCGCCGCGCCGCCCTCCTCGCCCCCGTCGCCACGCTCCGCGGCTCCAGCGCGTAAGCCTTAGTACAATTTTCTAATTGAGGTCTGCTTTGTAAGCTGCGGCAGTTTTTCATAACTCGCAGCATTGAGCTTGCGCGTAACCTCGTTCGAACGGGTCTGGGTGGCGGAATCTACGTCGAACGAACAAACGTAGAATCGAAAGTCTTGGTCTTTATGTTGCCGTAACTTGTACCCTACTCTTACGGAATCTTTACAAACGCCCAACGCGACTACTGAAATGTCATCGTAACGGTCTAACGGCGGCTCGATCTCGAAGCGCTTCCATTGGCCGTCGACCAAGTGAATCAAGGAAAGTTGTGATCCACCCGCTAGGTGTTCAACAATAACAAGCGTGTTGCCATCTCCTGTCCAAGCCATGGTGATGACGGTAAGAACCTTAACGGGATAATCGTCGATTCTGACTTGGGAACCGAGATATATCGCATTGTGTCGACCATCCGGAGAGGGAACGGCATCGCCGTATGAAAGAGTATACGTCTTTGCACAAAGGCAGATTACTACCAACATCCGTAGAATTGCTTTCATAGAGAAGGAGGAAGCGGACAGTCCTAATTGTTAACACAATTTGCGCTGGCAGCCTCTTCCATCCCGATGCCTGTCGCGTCGAAATCGATGGCATCAAATATCCGACAATAGCCCAGCGTTTTAACGCTGGGATTGATAGGTCGTAATGCCACGAGTCCCGCCAGGGACGACAGAACCCTCCTTTCGTCCTGCCGGACTCGTCCCCTCCCCTCCATGACGTTCCCAGCGTTAAAACGCTGGGCTATTTTCATTTGAGGTCGCCTGAGGAGACGGGCCACTTACCGAGCGCGTCTACATTGGTGGATGACAGGGGTGGCCAAGCCTCGTAAAGTCGTAATCCGCCGCAACACCGCATGAATTTGCTCGATAAAATCGGCCGCGAGTTTTCCGGCTACAATCTGCTCGAATCCGGCAAGCGCATTTTCGATCGCAAGCCGCTCCAGTGCAGTATTTACCTGACCGATAAGTGCAACCTCGATTGCTCCTACTGCACCGAATACGATAACTCGAAGCCGCATCCAAAGCTCGAAGACCTGAAGCTGTGGATCCGCAAAATCCGCGAGCTCGGAACCATGCGGATCGCGCTGGTCGGCGGTGAGCCGCTTCTGCATCCGAACGTGGTCGAGATCGTCCGCTATTGCCGCGAGCTCGGGTTCGCCACCAGCCTGACCACCAACGGCTTTCTCCTCACCCGCAAGCTCCTGAAAGAACTCGAAGAGGCCGGCTTGCAGGTCATGCAGATCAGCGTGGATCGCATGACCCCGAGTGCGATCAGCAAGAAATCGTTCAAGACGATTTTGCCGAAGCTCGATTACTTCAAGGATTCCAAGATCAGCCTGCACATCACCGGGGTGATTTGTGCCGATACGCTGCCGGAATCGAAGGCGGTGCTCGAAACCGGCTTGTCGCGCGGCATCCCGACCGAGGTGCGTCTGGTCCACGCCGATCCGCTTAGCCGCTTCCGTGTGGCGCGTGGCTCAAAGGAAGAGCTCGAGGCATTCGTCGATTCGATGATCGACCGAAAACGCCGTGGCGAAAAAATCCACACCAACGAGGCGATCCTGAGCTACCAGAAAAGCCTTTTGCGCAACGAGCACGTCGAGTGGACCTGCAACGCCGGCTACAAATTGTTCTTCGTTTCGGCCCAGGGAAAATTTTGGATTTGCAGCATGATGCACACCGACAAGCACATCATGGACATCACCCTGGATGACCTCTACGCGAACAACCGAAAGAAAACCTGTCAGGAAGGCTGCGGGGTTTATTGCGCGGTGAGCACATCGCTGCTGGTGCAAAAACCGGTGAGCGTGATCACGAAAGAGGTTGTTAATCGCGCCCGGCGTATTCCCGGTTTGATCAAGCAGGCGGTTGGCTCGCCGGAACCGGTGGAACCACCCGCGCCCGCCGCAGTTTAGGCAGCCCCTGTAGCAGCGGCCTGTGGGCCGCTCGGGCCGCAGCTAGAACGACGAAGACGGCCCACAGGGCCGCCGCTACAGCCGGATCTGAAAGGCGCGGATAACATGCGCCGCGGCCGTCGCGGCTCCCCACCAGCAGATCAGGACGAACCCATTCGCAGCATCACCGAGCGCAAGAGCCGCGATCAGGATCCAGATATTGATATTGCGCCGGCCGCCGATGCAGCGGACGAACCGATCGAAGTTCGAAACGTCATCGAGGTTACGACCCACCTTCCGTTTCACCGCTCGTTTCGCGAGCCGATCAATCACATCCGAGCCAACGAGCAGGAGCAGCAGCCAGTAAGCAGGCTGCAGTTTCTCCGACCGAAAATGAAATGCGAGCGCCATCCACCAGGACAACTCAATGCAATAATCCGTGACGTGCTCCCATTCTCCCGTCGCCGTCGTTTCGACTTTGGTTCGCGCCTGTTTCCCGTCCACCCCGTCCAGTACTTCGATCGCGTAGGCCAACGCGACGCCCCACCAGAGATGGCCCATCGCGAACAGTACCGTGACGACCAGGCCAATTAGCATCGTGACGACCGTGACCTGGTTCGGCGTGATGGCGGTACGGCAAAGGCGCGAGACAATCCAATCCTCAATCGGCGAGTCGAGGAACCCGGGGAAATCCAGGACTCCATTTTGCGCAACATCGCGCGGGAATCGCTCCGCCACCGGGAGATGCTCGGGCGGCGGCGCGGGAAAAAAGACCGGCCGCACGTCCTTACGCAGGGCCACCACATACGTCGGCTGGAACGCCGCATCGCACGCCTCGATCCGGCCCGTGGCGGCATCCGAGGAAAGCTGATCCATCAGCGCGGCGCTGTGATCCTGGCTCAAGAGCCATTCACGATCGACCAACGCCGCTGCGCGGAAGACGCCGCCTTGCTTACTCCACAATTCGACACTCTCCACCGGTGGCGCGGAATCGATCAGCAGAGTGGTCGCGGTTCGTTCGGCCATCTCTTTCAACAAACGCGCGTCGTAGTAAAATCCGGCCGAGACAACCAGCAGGCGGTCGGCGCCCACCGCCACATCTCCTACCCGCGCGGCCCCTGCATTTCGGGAACGAACGCTGAGTGCCACGTCTGCCCGGGCCCAGGAAGGCTTCGCCAGATGAGCTTCGATCTGTTCGACCGAATTCGACAAGATGATGGCTTCGCGAAACCCGAGCCGTTGAACGACCCGGAGCAGCCGTTCCAGTAGCGAAATGCCGAACAGAATCGAGAGCGCGTCGGGGGCATCTGCGAGGATGAGCAATTGCGGCCGCGGCGGTTCCATGGAGCGAAGCAAAAAGGTTTCACTGCCGTTGCGAGTGAAGCTACCTTAAAATTCATGAACGCCGAAGTTTCGCTCAGCTGCGAAGGCATCGAACGTTTTCTGGGCGAGGAGGACTCGCGGGTGCATGCGCTCCGGGGGGTGTCGCTCCAGCTCGAGCGCGGCACGGTCCACGCCGTGGTGGGCCCGTCCGGCTGCGGCAAGAGCACTTTGCTTTATATCCTGGGGCTCCTCGACCAGGCCGACAGCGGCTGGGTCTCCATCGAAAACGAGCCCGTCTCCCACCTGCCCGATGACGTTCTGGCGAAAAGGCGGAATGAACTCCTCGGGTTCATCTTCCAGTTTCATTTTCTGCTCGAGGATTTCACCGCGCAGGAAAACGTCATGATTCCAATGCGCCGGCTGGCGGCCCTGAGTGAACCGGAGATGCACGAACGATCGGCGCACTTGCTCGACGCCGTCGGACTCGGCGCCAAATTGAAGCGGCCTAGCCGCCACCTCTCCGGCGGCGAACAACAGCGCGTGGCGATCGCGCGCGCCCTGGCCAACAATCCGAGCGTCATCCTGGCCGACGAACCAACCGGAAATCTCGACAGCGCCAATTCCCGGCGCGCCTTTGAGCTGCTGCAACGCATTGTGCAGGAAGAGCGAAAGGCCTTGCTCCTCGTGACCCATAACCCTGAAATCGCCGAGGCGTGCGACTGGATTCACGAGATGCAGGACGGGTTGATCGTCGGAAGCCATCCACGCGGCCGCAGATGAAGCCGGTTATCGGCACTCTTGCTCCATGACTGCCGCCGAAACCATGCTGCGCCCGATCACGCCGCCGGGGGGCGTGGAGCGCAACACCTCCGTCGATCAGGCAGTGGAATTGAAGCGCGGGGCCTGGGCGAACGTCATCGCCATGCTCGCTTCGAATTTCAGGGGCATCTTCACCTTCCTCGTCGCCCGTTTGCTCGGCCCCGCCGCGCTCGGCGTTTTCTCCGTGGCCTGGGCCACGACCGATCTCGTGAGCAAGATCGGGATTTTCGGCCTCGACGACACCATCATCACTTTCATCGCCCGCGCCGAAGCCGCCGGCGATCGTGCTCGGAGCCGCGCCCTCTTCCGTCTCGCCGTTTTCCTGGGAGTCTGCCAATGCACCCTGCTGGCCGGAATCTCCATCACGCTCGTTCGCCTCTTCGGCAGCCGGATCGGACTTGATTCGCAAATGGTGGCCGCGCTTTCCGTCATGCTTTGCGCCATGCCGGTCGTGGCCCTGTATCGGATCAACACCGCTGTCTCGCGCGGCATGAAGGTGATGCGACACGACATCTTTTCGCGCGGCCTCACCGAAACGATCGTGACCACGCTCGCGTTCCTCTCGGCTTTTTGGTTCGGCCTCAAAACCTACGCGCCCGAGATCGCAGTCATCGTTGGGATGGGAGCATCGGGTGTCGTTGCCCTGTTCCTGGCCGCTTCGCTCTTTCGGGCAGCGCCGCCGCAACCGTCCGCCCTTTCCTATGCAGCGGAAGCTCGCCGTCTCCTCGCCTACGCCGCGCCGATCAGTGCTTACGATTTGCTCAATTCCATCATTGTTCGCCTCGACGTCATCATGCTGGGATGCTTCGTCGGACGGGCACCCGGGGTGACGCTAACCACGCTCGGCATTTACGGCGCGGCGGTCGAAGTCGCGGGCGGTCTGCGCAAAGTAAACCAGGCCTTCAATCCTATCTTCGCGCCGATCGTAGCCGGCCTGACGGTAGATGGCGATCAAGAGCACGCCGCGACGGCATTTTCGCGTGTCTCGCAATGGATGCTCTGGATCCTGTTGCCGCTCGTGGCGGTAATGGTCCTGGCCGGTTCGGTCATTCTCGGAATTTACGGGCCGGCGTTTCGGCAGGGCGGGATGTGGCTCGGCATCGTGGCTCTCGCCTGCGCGACGAACGCTTTCGTCAGCCTGGCCGAAACCGTGATCATGGTGCAAAAACCGCGGCTGAATTTACTCAACTCGTTCATTACCTGCGCCGTCGCGCTCACCGCGAACCTTTGGCTGATCAGCCGATTCGGCGTGACGGGCGCGGCCTTCGGCATTTTGCTTCCGTACGTGCTGCAAGGAATCCTCCGCTATCGCGCGCTCCGGCTGGTCTTTCGCTGGCGCAATCCCTGGGGTGACATCGGTCATCCTTTGCTCGCCGCGTTGCTGGCTGCGGCGCCGGCGCTCGCTTGCCGGATAATGATCGACGGCATGGTGGGTCAAGTCGTAGCCGCCGTCGTTTTTCTTCTCGTTTACGGCGCCGCCTGGCTTTATCACCGCCGTTCCACAACCGCGACATGAACTACCTGAAGCATCAAGGAGGGGCGCTTTCCAAACCGCCCTGCGCGAGAATACAAAACGGCGGGCGGTCTGGAGGCCGCCCCTCCTTGAGTCTCAAGCACATCCCACCCGCAAGACTATTCAGGCCATGAAACGTATATTCATCACAGGCGCAAGCGCGGGCATCGGTCTCGCCACGGCGAAGCTTCTGGCGGGCCGCGGCGATGAAGTCTGGGGCACGTCGCGCGACGTTACGCGGATCCCGCAATTGCCGCATCTCCATGCCGTTCGTCTCGACCTGCGCGACATGACTTCGTTAGGCGAGAGTTTTCACGCCGCGCTTCGTGAGGCCGGCCACTTCGACGTCGTGATCAACAATGCCGGCAGCGGCCATTTCGGCCCGGCGGAGCTTCTTTCAGCCGAGGCAGTGCAAGACCAATTTCAAACGGTGGTCTTCTCGCACATCGAGCTGGGACGCCTCACGTTGGCTGCGCTCCGAGCGCACGGCGGAGGACGCCTTATCAACGTCACTTCCCTCGCCTCGCGGCTGCCCGTTCCATTCATGGGCGCCTACAACGCCGCCAAAGCCGCCATGGCTTCCTTCACCATGTCGCTGCAACTCGAGCTCGAAGGATCAAATATCCGCGTCATCGATTTGCAGCCCGCCGATATCCGGACCGAGTTCAATGACGCCGTCGCCCGAACCGATGGCGGAGATCCGCGTTACACGACGCCTGTCGAGCAGGTCTGGCGGGTGGTCGATCAAAACATGAAAGCCGCGCCGGGGCCGGAATTGGTCGCGCGCGCCATCGCGAAACTGATCGACGACGAGAATCCGCCGCGCCGGGCTACCGTGGGCGGCTTCTTTCAGGCTGCCATCGCCCCGGTCATTTTCCGGTTCCTGCCTCAGCGTGTGCGCGTCTGGGGATTGAAGAAGTATTACAAGTTGTAGCCCTTGAGCATTACCGACGCGGTCATCCTAATGGCGGGAACGGGTTCGCGTCTCCGCGGCTCAGCGGATACGATCGCAAAGCCGTTGATCCCGATCGCCGGGCGGCCGCTCATTTCCTATGCGATCGACTCGTTCGATCAAGCTGGCGTGACGACCCTGCACGCCGTAGTCGGTCCGAACGGAGACGAGCTGGCCGCGGCGGTGGCGCCGCTCCTTCCGTCGCACATGCAATTCCACCCGATCGCGAATCCGAATTGGCAGAAACAAAATGGCGTCTCGCTTCTCACCGCCGCCGGGAAAGTGGGGGCGCCTTTTTTCCTGGCCATGGGCGATCACCTCTTTGAGTCGTCGATTCTCGGCCGGCTGGTGGCTGGCGCGGATCTCAGCCGATTGAACCTGGCGATCGACAGAAAAATCGGGTCGATCTTCGATTTGGATGACGCGATGAAAGTGCGGACCGAGGACAAGGTGATCGTCGCGATCGGCAAGAAGCTTGAATCGTATAACGCGATCGATACGGGAATTTTTCTCTGCCCGGAGAGCGTGTTCGATTATTTGCGCCGGGCGCTCAAAAACGACGACTGCAGTCTGGCGGAGGGGGTGCGACTCATGGCGGAAGAAGGGCAAGCGCGGGCGATCGATATTGAGGACGCCTGGTGGCAGGACGTCGACACGCCCGAGATGCTGGCGCGCGCCGAGCAGGAGGCGAAGCGGCTTTTCAGGAACGCTTAGAGTGCCAGCGGCACGACGGAGTAAAGCCCGGAGTGCAGCGAAGCGAAACTCCGGGTAAGGCAACCGAAGAAACAAGCCCCTGCCAAGGGGCGACGGAGACATCGACACCGTTCTCGTTGGCAGTAGG
>QHMY01000051.1:17964-56862 GCA_003218305.1 Verrucomicrobiota bacterium | reverse complement strand
CAATTCTATGAAAGGCATTGCCGGACGGCGTTTACCTCTGCCTTACAGACTGAGAGATAGCAGGCGTTCCACATCAACCTGATCCTGGCCGCGCTGCGTGCGCTTGCTCGCAATCAATGTTTTCAAGTCCAGGTACGGTATTTCCACACCTTGAATTGTGGTTTTGAGGGATGGTCCAACGGCGTCCGTATAACTAACCTTCCATGCCCGAGTGCTCACATCGACCTCTACCTCGTCGGCGATTTTTACGACGACATTCTCAACGAAGTCCTGAGGGGTCAGTTCAGACGCAGCGTGATCGCTCAGCTCGGAAAGTGCGGCGATAATGCGCGTGTGATTATCCAGATCTTCCGGAACCAGAATGTCCACATCGATTGTGGCGCGAACATAACCGTGTAGCCAGCAAGCGCGGCCGCCGACGACTAGATAACGGGCGTTATGTTGATTCAAGAGCGTACAAACACGCAACAACGGCGTTTGGTCGCTCATTGAGGGCGCGCTGTGCGCTGACGAGCCAGGAGACGTTGGGCTTGAAAGCGCTCCAGTTCATCCCAAGTGCGCGCCCTGAAGACGAAACGCTCCCGGGGAGAGGAGCGGAGTGATTCTATCTCGCGGTCCAACACCGCTCCCAAGGCATGAAATTCCTCTGGCGTCTCTGGCCGGGTACGCTTGCCCACAGTTTTGGCCGCGTTCATTTTGACGATAAGATTTCTTATGAGGGAAGTGGGAAGCGGCTCGTGAGGTCGCGAACTTTACCGCGGATCTTTTCGAGATCGGCAGCATCGTCACGGTGGGTGAGGGCGTCGTTGATGAGATCGGCGATCTCGAGCATTTCCTCTTCTTTCATCCCGCGAGTAGTGACGGCGGGTGTCCCGATGCGGATGCCGCCGGGCTTGAAAATGGGGTAGGTGTCGAACGGGATGCCGTTCTTGTTCACGGTGATGCCGGCGCGATCCAGGACTTCCTGCGCTACCTTTCCGTTGATGTCCTTTGGCCGGAGATCGACCAGCATGAGGTGGTTATCGGTTCCGCCCGAGACGATGCGGTAACCATGCTTCGTCAACCCGGCGGCGAGCGCTCTGGCGTTCACCACGACCTGTCGCTGGTAATCGCGAAATGGAGGCTGGAGCGCTTCGTGAAAGCAGACGGCCTTCGCCGCGATGACGTGCATGAGCGGTCCGCCCTGAACCCCCGGGAACACAGTGCCATCGATCGCCTTGGCATATTCGGCGGTGCACATCACGATGCCGCCGCGTGGTCCGCGAAGGCTCTTGTGCGTGGTGGTGGTGACGAACTGTGCGTGCGGGATCGGCGTCGGATGCTGGCCGCCGGCTACGAGCCCGGAGATGTGCGCCATGTCGATAAACAAGAGCGCGCCGACGGAATCGGCGATCTGGCGCAGGCGTGGGAAATCGATGATGCGCGGATAAGCGGAGGCGCCGGCAGTAATCATGGCCGGGCGAACTTCCTCGGCCTGTTTTTGCAAAGCGTCGTAATCGATCTGCTCGGTGTCCGCGCTGACACCGTACTGTGAGACCTGATAGAATTTGCCGGAGAAATTCGCCGGATGGCCATGGGTGAGATGGCCGCCGTGAGCGAGGTTCATGGCGAGAATTTTGTCGCCGGGCTTTAGCACGGAGAAGTAAACGGCCATGTTCGCCTGCGCGCCGCTGTGCGGCTGGACGTTCACGTGTTCGCAACTGAAAAGCTGCTTCGCGCGATCGATGGCCAGTTGCTCGACCGTGTCCACATTTTCGCAACCGCCATACCAGCGTTTCCCCGGATAACCTTCAGCGTATTTGTTGGTCAGGACGCTGCCCTGCGCTTCCATCACCGCTCGGCTGGTGAAATTTTCGGATGCGATCAGCTCGATGTTCTCGCGCTGGCGTTTTTCTTCCGCCTGGACTGCCTCGAAAATTTCAGGATCGACTTTGCGCAGCCCTCCGCCGGCTGACGGGGCTGGAACGGGTGGAGGAGCAGGGATGTTGGGTGGCTGGTCTGCCATGATGTAGGATGAAGTGCCGCCGGCGCGTAATTTGGCCGGCGCCGCGAACTCGCTTTGTTCTACGAACGCGAGCACGGTCGGTAAAGCGTTTTTAATGGTGGCGGCGCAAACGCTGTAAACATCGCGGCTGCAACCGATCGGGTCCGGAACATCGCGCCAGACCGTCATGCCCGGCTCCTCAAATTCCCGGAGGAGATACGCCTTTTCCGCGCCGTGAGGGAAGAGCATGTGGATCGTGTCGAGGTGGCTGGCCGTCATCGCGAAGATATGGGTGGCGTGATCGACCAGCGTCGCGGTGAGCGGCTGGCTGCGCAGTCCGCTAATATCCACACCCTCTTGTTGGCAAACGTTGATGGCATGCAGGCTCGGAGGCTGGCCGCGCACGGCGTGGACCCCGGCGGAGGCGACCTCGATATCCTTCCGATTGCCCAAAAGACGGCGGAAAAGCCCTTCCGCCATTGGGCTCCGGCAGATATTTCCCGTACAAACGAAGAGGACGCTTTTCACGATTCAAAGCCGGCGCGGTGCCGGTCACGGCAACGTAAAATCAAACCGAACCAAGTCAACGCGACTGAACGAGGGCAGGCGATGCGCCTGCCCTACGACAGCTGTAGCCGCCTCGCTATGTCGAGGCGTTTGGACCAGGCAGCCGGTTTGCAGGGCAACCGCACCGGTTGCCAAAATCGAAACGACGGAAAGGTTAGTCCGGGCGATGAAATTGCGCGCCTGTCCCGGAGGGACGTTGGATATTAGCCGGTGGTGCAAACCACCGGATCTCGGATAACAAGCGCACGAGCCCCGGTAGGGGCGGCAGAATCGAACGACGCCATTCCGTCGTCCCTTCAGGACCCGACGAAGTTACCATTGTTATCCGGTGGTTAGCACCACCGGCTAATTTCCGTGACGCCTCCGGCGTCCCATTCACGCGACCACTTGCCAGAGCAAGCCGGCGATGCCACTGCCGACGACAACCGGGACGACCCCCCACTTCCATTTCAACATTCCGAAGAAAGCCACCGTGCTCACAACCAGGGCGAACCAATCGACCGCGCGCCCCGCGGGAAAGAGCGCGTGCAGGCCAAACCAGATCGCGAGATTCAGGATCACGCCGACCACTGCGGCGGTGACGGCGGAGAGCGCGGCGGTCAGTTTTGGGATGCCACGCAACTGCTCGAGGTGCGGCGCGCCGAGGAAGATCCAGAGGAAACAGGGGACGAAGGTGACCCAGGTGGTGAGAAGCGCGCCGAGGGTTCCGGCCAGAAGCGGGGAAAGGAGGCCGGGTTTGGCCCAGCCGCCCATAAAACCGACAAACTGGAGCACCATGATCAACGGCCCCGGTGTGGTTTCAGCAAGGCCGAGGCCTTCCATCATCTGGCCGGGTTGAAGCCAGGCGAATTTTTCCACCGCCTGCTGCGCGACGTACGGCAGCACGGCATAAGCACCGCCGAAAGTCACGACGGCGGCTTTGCTGAAGAAAAGCCCCTCTTTAAACAAAGTGTGGTCCCAGCCCTGCCATAAGCCGGCGAGGAAGACCGGCGTCCACCAGAGAAAAAGGCAGACGATTGTGATACGCGCCGCGCGAGACCAGGAAGGCCGAACGTGGGCGGACAATTCGACCTTGGCGGCGGGAACGCTGCGCCTGTCGCTTCCCGCGGCAGGCTGGATTCTTTGTCCGAGAAATCCAATCAGCGCCGCGCTGAGAATAATCAAAGGGAAGGGGACCTTGAAAAAGAAAATGGCCGCGAACGCAACGACGGCGATGCCCCACAGGAGAGGAGTCCGCAATGCTTTGCGCCCGATCTTGATGACGGCGACAGCGACGATCGCCATCACGGCGGGCTTCAAACCATAGAAGATGGCGGCGATCCAGGGGACGTTCCCGTAGGCCGCATAAACAAAGCTGAGTACCCAGAGGATGAAGACCGACGGAAGGACAAAGAGAACGCCGGCCACAATGCCGCCCCAAGTCTTGTGCAAGAGCCAGCCGAGATAGATGGCGAGCTGCTGCGCTTCCGGCCCGGGAAGCAGCATGCAAAAATTCAACGCGTGGAGAAAGCGCTCCTGGTCGATCCATTTCTTTCGGTCCACCAACTCCGACTGCATGATGGCGATTTGTCCGGCAGGTCCACCGAAGCTGATGAATCCGAGCTTGAGCCAGAACCGAAAGGCTTCGGAGAAACTGGGAGGGCGATGCGAATCCTCGCCGATTGGATGCTCCTCTCGAGTCATTACCTCAGGCGCTTAGGTAACGACGCCACTGCTCCGTCTCGGCGATGGTCTTGATGACAGCAGCCCTGGTCAGAAGAAAGCGTCTCATGTATTCAACGAGGAAAAGCCGGTCGGCAATGCGACCAAGAATGCCGAGCGGTGATTGAAAGTCGAACACATCCCGCATCACCGTGATCTCGCCTCGCTGGGCGAAGAAATGATCGTGATCGAAACGGCGGAAGGCGCCCTGCACCATTGAATCGCGAAAATGAACGGGTCGTTCGAACAGCGTTATGCGACTGGTGAGGCGCTGCCAAACACCGAAGTGACGGGCTCGCCAGGTCACCTCCTCTCCGAGGCCAAGCAAACCGGTCGTGACCCCGGCGACGGCGCGTTCCCCCGTCCGAGAAGTGGAGGCCATGTGCACCTCGATACTGCGCGAGAGATCGAACGCGCGCTCGATGGGCGCGCGAATGTCGGTTGTGAACTCGATGACAGGCAAGACAGTCCTCGCGTTGGTTCCGGTGTGATGAAGAGCTAGCGAATGGCCAGCAAATAAAGGGCGGCCGCTCCGAGAAGAATGAGAATCGCGGTGATCCACCAGATGGTTTTCATCCCGGTTGGCTTGAACGAGGGACCGAACTCGCGCTGGACGAACTCATCGTAGTTGAAATCTTCGTCCGGCAAATCCACGCCGTCGTAGCTATCCGCGTCCGGGCGCCAACCGGAGTTGTGATCGGCCCCGCATTCGGGACAGGCGAGCGCTCCACGCGGGACGTCCTCGCCGCAGACTGGGCAGACGTCTGGCGTCTTGAGATTGGATCGTTTGGTTCGTGCCATCGAGGAATTGGATTCCTGGAAAGACTGGGTGTGATTTATTTGTAGGGCAAGCGCTCCGCTTCGGGGAGGGCGCCTGCGCGAACAATTTTCACGTCATCCCGAGCGTAGTCGAGGGACCCCCTGAAATTACCGGCACGTTTCACCACGGGGCTCCTCGGCTTCGCTCGGAATGACAGGATCGGCAGAAGCAGTTAACGATCTTGCGCGCTTCTTGGAAAGCGCGGCCGCCTCTACCAGGAAAGCGGAAATATTGAACACTGCGCGGCGTAGTGCAGAATGGAGGGAATGAATTTCTGGGGCAGGCGATATATTTTGATCTTGTCGGCGGCGGCTGTTCTCGCCGGCGGGGAAGTCGCCGTTGCGGGCAATCCGATTGGGGACTTCTTCAAGAGGCTTGGCAATTCGATTGCGCATCCGAGCAATACGCCCGCTCCGCGCAAGTCCTCACCGAAGCGCACGACGGGAAAGAAGTCCGGAAACGAGCAAACCGTGCCGGCCGAGACGCCTCCGCCCGCGCCTTCCGTCGCGCCCGTCCCGACGCCAACGCCGCATCTGGCGGCCATGCCTGTTCTCCCCCTGGTGCGGACGGCTGACAAGGTGCCGCCCACCAAACAGCCGCGGCGCGATTTGCCTTACGGAATCCCCCTGCCTAACAAGCCGGGATTTGTAACCAGTCCGTACGCCCCCAAATCGGGCTACGTGGATGTGCGCGGTTTCCCGAGCGACACCGAAGTGAAGGATCCCTATACCGGGAAAGTCTTCCTGGTGCCGTAGCCGCGGCCGGACAACATGAGCAAACACCCCGAAAATCTTTCGAGGATTTTAGAACGCGACCTGGGGGTCAGTCCTGAATACCGGCACGGGCCCAAGCGCGTAACATTCGGCGAAATATTGGAGACGTCGGGGAGTGTGCTGAAGTGGTATGCGGTGTATCGCGAGGATCAGCCTGTGCCGGATGCAATCAGCGCATTGGCCCGAGCCTACCTGACAAAAACTCGGCTGGATGACAGCGGACTTGGCTTTGTCATCCTCCATCGTTGCGGGAGCGATTTCTATTTCCTGATCGTCTGCACCTGGCGCGGCTCCAACGAAATATGGGAGACCGTTTTCTACAAGGACGGGGACGCCATGGCGGATTTCGCGCTGTTTCCCCGCGAGAAAACACACAAGCCTACTTTCTGCGTTTGGGAGCTGGCGCCGGTCTGGCACGAAAAGAAGGCGTGGGTGCGATTCCTCGAATCCGCTCGCGATGAGGAAGCGGGCCAGCTTTGGCTGGCGGATCGGTATGCCGGTGCCGCCTGAATTCTTGTCAGCTTCGCTTCGAGAAGATGGCGTTGATCTCGCCGAAAGAGGCCGCGTCGGCGAAGGAGTCGAAGGTTCCTGTTGCCTTAATGCTTTGGGCGGCGCGAATGAAAGCGCCCCAGGCGACTTGCGCCAGGGCAGAACCCACTGAGATCCGGCGAACACCGAGATTGGCGAGGCGGGCGACGGAAAGTACCTTGCTAGGCCCATGCATCAGGATATTGACCGCCTTCGGCGCGACGGCTTTCACGATCGCCGCGATTTCGTCCGGTTCGCTAACGCCCGGAGCGTAGAGACAATCGGCGCCGGCTTCGGCATAGGCGACGAGCCGTTCCAACGCGAAGCGAAAAGGATCCGGTTGCCCGACGAGCCAGGCTTCGCAGCGTCCGGTCAGTACGACAGGAATTCCCGAGGAGTCGATCGCCTCGCGGGCCGCCCGAATGCGGGCGACGGCAAGATCCGCCTGGTAAAGCGGGGAGGCCATGTTTCCAGTGTTGTCCTCGATCGAAAGGCCGGCGACACCTGTTTCGAGGCAAAGCGTCACGTTCGCGGCCACGCCTTCCGGTTCGTCCGCGTATCCGGATTGAAAATCTGCATTCACGGGCAGCGGCGTGGCCTCGACGATTTCACGGATATGCGCAAGCGTCTCCTCGAGCGGAAGTCCCGCCGCACCGTCCGGCTTTCCCCGTGTGAAAGCCACGCCCGCGGAAGTCGTGGCCAGGGCCTCGAATCCAAGATGGTGAAGATAGACCGCCGTACCCACATCCCAGGGGTTCGGCAAGACGAAGCACCCGGAATCATGCATCGCGCGAAACCGCGCTGCGGCAGCCATTTGGTTTGAATTCGGGTTCTTCATCCGGCAATCCTACAGGAAGCACGCTCACGGTAAACTCAGCGCTCGATCCACCTTGACGAGGAAGTTTCCGCCAGTTCTTCTGGAGCGATGCGTTGCCAGGTTATTTTTCGCTTGGTTGCGGTGCTGGTCGTGGGCGTGAGCCTCGCCGGGTGTGATAAGAAAAGCGGGTCGGCTGTAGTTCTCGAAAAGGAATACATTGCCGCCAGGGAAGTCACTTCCACCCCCGCCGCTCAGGAGTCGGGTAGTCCTTCACCCACCCCCGGCGTGGATGGGGCTGCTGTCTACGAAGAAATACCGCTTCGGGAACTGGCCGAGGACGAGATCGACGTCGATTCCATCGTCATGAAAAAGGATGCGCGAGGAACCAGCCGGGACCCGAGAGCCATGATCGACGAGCAGTGGATTGTTCGGGTCCAAATGGTGGCAGACCTCAAACGAATCAAAGTGCAAACCGACAAGGCGCATTACGACAAGATCAAGGTCGGTGACCGGGTTAACGTTTCGTATCGCCAGGGGAAATATACCGGCACGGTCTGGGCCGCGGAGATCGAATAGCGAGCAGATGTTATTAGCTGCGGATTTGTAGTGGCGCTTCTGTGAAGCGCCTTTCTATGTTCGCGCCCAAGGCCCGGCGCTTCACAGAAGCGCCGCTACAGAAAGAATAAGCATTTCATGAATTACGATGTCGCCATAGTCGGACTGGGCGGGATGGGCAGCGCCATCCTGGCTGAATGCGCGGCACGTGGCGCCTCAGTGGTCGGCGTCGAGCAATTCGGACCTGTGCATGATCGCGGTGCGTCCCATGGGAAAACGCGAATGATTCGCAAGGCTTACTTCGAAAATCCGGCTTATGTGCCGCTGGTCCTTCGGGCTTACGAATTATGGCGGGAACTGGAGCAATTCGCCGGCGAAGAGATCCTGCGCACGATCGGGTTGCTTTCGGTAGGCGCCGAGACCAGCGGTATTATTACAGGAACGCGGCGGGCTGCGGTTGAACACGATCTGCGGATAGAGTCATTGAGCCAGGCGGAGGTGAAGGCGCGTTATCCGGCGCTGCAGTTATGGAAAGATGAAGTCGCCCTCTTCGAAGTCGATGGAGGCGTGGTGGACCCGGAACGTGCCGTCGGCGCGCAATTGAAGAAGGCCAAGACGAACGGGGCGGAAATGCGCTTTGAAGTGGCGATGAAAAACTGGCACCCGACCGGCCTTGGCTTTGAGCTTGAGCTTTCGGATGGCGCAAGGATTTCGGCGACGAAGCTCGTTCTGGCGCTGGGACCCTGGTTTCAGGCAACGCTCGAATCCATCGGAATTCGCCTTCGCGTCCAACGCAATGTCCAGGTGTGGTTTTCACCCGGAACCCGCGCCTATGATGCGCCCGGTTTCCCCGCGTTCCTGGTTGAACGGCCCGGTCTTCCCGCGCCGCTCTATGGCTTTCCGGATTTTGGTGATGGAGTCAAAGCGGCGTTTCATGGCTTCGGCGATCTGACGGACGCGAATCATCTGAACCGTGAAATAGGACTGGCTCGTGATGTTGAACCAGTTGCCCACGCGCTGGAGCAGTGGATGCCGGGCGCGGCTCAGTCGTTTCGCGAAGCAAAGCCCTGCATGTATTCGTTGACTCCGGACGAGAATTTTGTGATCGATCGTCACCCCGAACATGCAGACCTTATCCTGTGCGGCGGTTTTTCCGGCCACGGTTTTAAGTTCGCTCCGGTCATTGGCGAAATAGGAGCTGACCTGGCGCTCGATGGCGGGTCGCGTCAGCAAATCGATTTTCTCTCGATCAAGAGATTCCGGCAGTAGCCAACGCCAAACGATGCGGCAGGCGGGGCGCCTGCCCTGCAATTTCGAGTTCGCGCTTGAGCTGTAGGGCAACCGCACCGGTTGCAAATTCAACTACGGCTTCGACCACTCGACCGGCTTCAGCGTGGTGGCATCAAACAGGGCGACCTTTTCCTGCTCGGATGCTCCCTGGACGATGATGATCCAGCGCCCGTCCGGGGAAATAGACTGGTGCAACACAAAATCCAGGATCCGGATCGAGCCCTTTGATTCGAACTCCGGCACGTCGACGCGCTGGAGGTAACTGTCGTAATAACCCTCGGTGGCAAAGGCGCCGTTATCGTAACCCACGAAACAGCCGGACGAATCTGGTGGCATCACCATCCCGGAGACGGCGGCAGGGGCGAGGTGTGATTTCAATACCTTGCCGTCAGCGGTGTCGATGAGATCAATATTTCGGTCGGGACCCCAGGCCAGCAGCCATTTCCCGTTGGGGAAAAGGGCTACCCTCGGGCCATCGAGATCGTCATGTTGCTTGATGACATAGGCGGTGGCCATGGAAGGAAGATCGCGCACCGTAGCCTCGCCGCGCCCTGATTCGACCAGGACGCGATCCTGACCCGGCAGAAACCGGCCGGACATTCCGTTCACGGCCGAAAGGGGAGCGCCTAACGGCTTGTTGGTCAACGCGTCCCAAACCTGGAGTTGTCCTTTCGGCCCATTCTCGCCGGGGCCGTCGAAGGTCACGAGCCACTTTGCGTCACTGCTAGCATCGAAGCCAAAGTCATAGGCGAATTCATTGGTCGGATGTTTCATCGGCTGGCCAACCGGGGTCCAGCTCTTGGTTTCATACGCCGTGACCACGCCATGTGGATCCATCACGAAGCACTTGGCGCCACCGCTGGCAAAAAGAGCCGTTGCAGTTGAATCCGAGTTCTCCTCCAACTCGAACGGAACGGGGATGGTGGCGATTCGCTTGCCGGTCTTTACATCAAGTACCGATGACTCTTTTTCTCCAAAATATAAGATGGTGGCGCCGTCAGGAGAAAACAGAGCCTTCGGTTTGGCCTCTTCGCGGAGGGAAAGATCGAGGACGGGGGAGACAGCAGCGCCGGAAGAGGTGTCAAAGACGCGCCCCTTGCCTCCCTTGAAGTCGACCAGAAATTTCCGCGTGTCCGGACTCAGGATGTAGGAATTAGCAGGTTTCTTGAGGGTCGCGTCGCCGGCGATGCGTGTCTTCTTCTTGATGTCAAAGAGGCCCAGTTCTCCGGTTCGCGTGCGAACGATCAGGCGGGAAGAATCGAAATTTAGATTCGCCTGGGCAACGCCGCGCAGACTGGCGGGTCCCGATCCCTCCGCTCCCTGTATCGTGGATGTGGCGACGCAAGAACAGACGCCAACAAGAAAGAACCACAGGTCGCGACGAAATTTGATCTTCATCAATTAACGCTATTGAGACGCTCTCAAAAAGTCCAGACCGTGCGCATGGCTAAGATTTTGGGCTGGCGGCGTTTATATCGTGACGCAGCAGGAACTGGCTCAGCGGTTCCCGGGCGAAGCCGAGCGGCTCAAAGATTTGCTGGCCGAATTCCTCGGGGAACACTGGAGGGGTGAAAAACTCGTGGCCCGGATAGCGTTGCAAGAGCGCGCCAGCAGTCTTGCGCAATGCGGCCCAATCCATCGTCTCAGAACAGGAGAGGACATGCAGCCGAGTCGGCGTGACCTGCGGATCACCAATGGCGACGAGGGTCGGGCCGCTGCGAAAGGCATGTCGGGCGGCCGACTTAGCCAGAGCATGTCGTGAGATCGGCCAGGGGATATCGGGATATTCGAGCGCGCTGGGCAACTGGCTGGCTTCGATCAACGAAACCTCCTCGAGCTGCGCTGTCGATTCGGTAGGCGGCGTCCCGGGTTTGCGCCGCCAACCTGGGAGGCGCCCGGTCTCGCGGAACCCTTGCTGGAGATAAAGCCGATGCGCTGCGGGATTCTGTTCGATAACCTCAAGCATCATGGTCTGGTCGCCTCGCGCCTTTGCTTCCTCGAGGAGATGAGAGAGAAGCCGTCGCGCCAGGCCGGATCGGCGTGCCGCAGGCAGGACCCCCATCCCGGCGACGCGCGATATATTTCCCATCCGGTTGAGGTAAGCGAAGGCAGTCAGACCCTCCGCGGTTCGCACGAAGTAGCTGTAAAAGAGATCCGCGCCTTGGTGGAAAATGAAACGGGCCAGACCACCCGCATCCATTTCGAATGAACCTCCGACGTAGCCGGCGAAGGCTTGAGTGAAGATTTCCGCCTGTTCCGCCATGGGCACATCATAGGCGGGGACGAATTCAAAGCTCATGGTTGGACAGGCGCCACCCGCCGCGCGGCAATCCTTAGCGGCCGGTCAGGTCCGACGGTGATAGAAACTGTTGCTGGGCAAGTCAACGCCTTTCCCGCGGCCCGGGCGAGATCACCGCCTCCCGTAGCAGCGGCCCTGCGGGCCGCTCCGTCCGCCGAACAATCCTAGTAGGACGCGCCGGTCAAAGTATAGGTAATCGGCGACTTGATCTTATAGGCCATGCCCGGCTTGAAGCGCCATCGCCGAAATCCCGTCATAGCTGCATTATCGAGGTAAGGACTGCCTGTGCTTTGCCACATCGAGACGTCAGTTACTGCTCCAGTGAGCGGATCGACCGTTATTGCGACGATCCCGCTTCCAGTGATTCGTTGCCGTCTCGCTTCGTAAGGATATTCCGGTCGGGGAGCGCTGAGGGCGACGATCTTCGCCGACGACAAACTTAGCGAGCCGGGGCCCGTGTTGCTCACTTTCACGATGGGTGTGGAGCGTTTGTTGTCTTGTCGCCGAGTCGGAGGCGGAGTGGTTTTATCGGTAAACCAAGTGTCGACGGTATCCTGGCTCGGGGTTGGCTCCACGGTGTCTGGTGGCGGCGTTGAATCATTGGGAGGCGAGATAGGCTCGACCGTGATTTCGGGAGGTCCCGGCGAAGAAATGTCATCGATCTGCTCCCGGGGATAGGTCGCGAATGCAATCGCGGCCAGATGAATCAGAGCGGCTGCGCCAAGGGCAGCTCCGATGCGCCACTCCTGGTTTGGCTGATAGAGTAGAACTGCGGTCATAACTGAATCCTTTCTGTTCCAACTACCAGTCAGACACCGAGCGGGCGAAAAACTTAGCGGGAATCGCAGCCTTGTTGTTGTAGAGGCGCTTGTGCCAAGCGCCTTTCTTGATAGCCAGGCGCTTGACACAAGCGCCTCTACAACCAGGGCCCGACGGAAACTAACGAAGGAACTATTCCGGCACCGAACCGAACCACTTCTTTTGCAGGGTGTCGATGAAGCCCCGTTCGTTCAGGGCGAGCAGCGCACGATTGATCGGGAGTCGCAGGGGGCTTTCCTGTTGAAGGCCGATGCCGTAGAATTGTTTCTCGAAGGTTTGACCGACCAGGCGGAGCCGCGTTCCCTTTTGTTTCGACAAGTAGTAGCGAAGCACGGGCGCGTCATAGACGACCGCTTTTAGCTCGCCTGAGTTCAACGCCGCGACAGCCGTCGAAATATCCGGGTAAGTCGTAACCCTGGCTTTGTTGCGTTTCAGCCAGGTCTCCGCCGTGCTGTCGGCGATCGTGCCGACCTTGAGGCCGGGCAGGTCGGCGGGTCCGCTGATATCTCCAGTCAGACTCTTGACCGTCATCTCGGTCGTGACCGCCGCGGTAAAGTAAGCAATCAAGACGATGCTGGCGAGCATCCACAGAATGGCGACGAATCGTGCCGGAACACCCGAAGGACCTTTCGCTTCGCAACCACCGGTGCAAAGCATGCTGATGGTCCACCAGAATGATTCCCAGACGCCCGGCGCGTACGACTCCGGGTACATCTCGGCGTTATGCCGGCGCTCGAACCACCAGACGATGTGAGATATTAGCAACATGACCAGGAGCACCAGCCCGATGACCTTAAAGGTGTTCCAGTTAAAGAATTGGCTGGAAAGGTTGGTGGCGAAATTTCCACCGCGTTCGGCATTGGTTGCGACAAGAATCTGCAGGCCGGAGTCGTAGTAGGGCTGGGAAAAATCCATGAAAGCGTAACGTTCCGACGTAACGCTGATGGCGGCGATGGCGACATCCGTCTCGCGCTTTTTCAAGCTCTCGAGGATCTGGGACACGGTTTCCACGCTGCGGAGCTCAAATCGAAATCCTGCCTCCTGCGCCACGGCCTCCCAGAGGTCGATACTGAATCCAACCAGCTTGCCATTTTCGGTGGAGGAGAACGGCTCGACCGGTTTGGTCACAACACGAAGGGTTTGCTGGGCCGACGCGTTGATCGCGAGGAGGGAGCAGCAGCAAGCGGCTGCCATCAGGAACCGTCGAATGGTCGTCTGCATACGCGAGGGATAGGTTCAACGTCGGCGGCCTGTCAATGCGGGATGAGGGGGACGAGTGTTTGTTATGCTATTTTCCGCAGGCTATGAGAGTTTTTCTCACCGGTGGAACTGGCTACATCGGCAGCAGACTGATTCCGCTGCTGGGGCAACGTGGTCATGAGATTAAGGCCCTGGTCCGCCTGGGATCGGAGGCGCGATTGCCGGCGGGAACCACGCCGATCGTCGCTGACCCGCTTCGGATGGATTCCTACACAGCGCAGGTCAGCGGTGCGGATACGTTCGTTCATTTGATCGGCGTGCCGCATCCGAGTCCGGCTAAGGCGCGGCAATTTCGGGAGATTGACCTGGTCTCGGCGCAAGTGGCGGTGAAGGCGGCGCGCGAGGCGGGGATCGGGCACTTCATCTATCTGAGTGTGGCGCAGCCGGCCAGTTTGATGCAGGCCTTCATCGCGGTGCGAAGCGAAGGCGAAAGGATGATTCGCGAATGCGGGATGGCGGCAACATTCGTTAGGCCGTGGTACGTGCTGGGGCCTGGCCATCGTTGGGCGTATGCGCTTCTGCCGTTCTATTGGGTTTGCGAACGGTTGCCCCCAACAAGGGAGTCTGCGCGACGGCTGGGGTTGGTTACCATCGCGCAGATGCTGGATGCGATGGTGTGGGCGGTGGAGAATCCGGCGGACGGGGTGCGGATTCTGGATGTGCCGAAGATTCGGGAGTTGGGGAAGCGGTAGAGGAACGGGTGTGATCCCGAGCTGCGTAGACAGCGAGGTACCCCGCAACTGCAGGTCAGGGTCTTGGTTGGCAGCGTGATCGAATACCTGGAGGGAGGTCCCTCGTCGTCTGCGCGACTCGGGATGACAAGCAGGTGCTCGGTCGTAACCGAGCTCGAATCTAATCGGTCAGATCGATCACGAGCCGGAGGACGATTACGAGGACGGGTCCGGAGGGTTTTGCGATTTTCTTGCCGAGTTACGGCGCTTTCAGGATTGGCACAATTTCGGTCTGGATCGGCTGACCGGTCACTTCGATATCCTTTTCCGCGACGTAGACATCGATCTCGGATCGGACCCCGAATTTGCCTTCGAGATAAATGCCGGGTTCGATGGAAAAGGCGATCCCCGGAATGAGGCGGCGCGAATCTCGGGTCTCGAAGTTGTCGATGTTAACGCCGTTGCCGTGCCCTTCCTCGCCGATCGAGTGCCCGGTCCGGTGAGTGAACTGCTCGCCGTAGCCAGCCTTCTCAATGACGCCGCGGGAAACATCGTCAATCTCTGCTCCGCGAACGAACTTGCCCGCGCGCACATTCTTGCGGACGAACTCGACGGCGGAATCGCGGGCTTCGCGCACGATGTTGAAGATGCGAGTGAACTCTTCTGGCACGGTTTCGCCCACGTAGCCGGTCCAGGTCTGATCGGTGAAGACGGCGCCTTCTTTCTTCAGCTTGGAGGCGATATCGATCAGGACGAAATCGCCTTTCTTGATCGGGAGGGTTACTTCGCGGGTCGGAGCGTAATGCGGGTTCGCGCTGTTGGCGTTGACCGCGACAATGCCCGGTTCGGGGATTAAACCTTCCTGTTCCCAGCGGTGGACGATGAATTGCTGGATGTCGTATTCGGTCGTCGGTTCGTCGGCGCGGATGCGGCGGGCGATTTCCGCGAACGCTTCCATAATGATGAGGTGCGTTTTGTCGGAGGCTTCGATGTGCGATTGCTTTTGCGCCGGAGTCCAGACGGCTTCGAACTGCTGGACCAGCTCGGCGCTGGTGACCGGTTCGGTTCCAAAAGATCGGACGAGCTCAATCGTGCCGGCGTCAACTCGCGACATGTACGGGATGTCGTTCATGGGCGAATACTGCATGGCCACCCGCGGCGCAGCCTTTGACTTCGAGACTGGAGGGCTGGACGTACTTCCCGCTGTCGGAGCGAGAGTTTCGCGGAGATGGGCGTGCTGTTCCTGCCACCCCCGGTAAACGAGGCGTTTTCCCGGCAGGGCATCGAGCTTGTAACGCTCGATCGAATGGACAATCTTCGTCGGTTCGCCGGAAGCGGGAATGTAATAAAACCAGCGGCGCGAACCGGAGGCGTGGTCGCCGAGCCGAAGGATGCGCGCGGCAAGCGGGTCGCTTCCGCGGAAATCATAGAAGAGCCAGCCATCGAGCCTGGCGGCGCGCAATGCGGCCTGGATGGCCGCGACGCGTTCCGCAGGTGTTGGTTCGGCGCGCATGGGTGAGGGGAAGATGAAGAAGAGGAGTAGCGCCGACAAGCAGAAGAGGTTTTTTTTCATTTAGTGATGGGATCGATCGCGAGCAGGAGCACGAGCACGATTACGAGGATAAGCCGGACGACGTCTGTTGGGCAATGCGGGCGGTTGTAGAGGCGCTTGCCGCGGCGAGCCAATCTAAACAACAGGTGTCTGGCACAAGCACCTCCATAACGAGATAAGGGGTGCGAGAGCCCCCTATCGGGACGATAGTTCCCAGCTTATGCCATTTCGTGCCCTAAATCTTTCTCCCCAAATTCTCCAAGCCGTGAATGAAGCCGGTTACACTGAGCCGACTCCCATTCAAGTGGCGGCGATCCCACCGATTCTCGCGGGCCACGATCTCATCGGGATTGCGCAGACCGGCACGGGCAAGACAGCTGCGTTCGTTCTACCTATCCTGACGAAGCTGGCGGCTTCCATGGGCGATGGGCCAAGGCGCGGCACGCGCGCTCTGGTAGTCGCGCCGACCCGCGAGCTGGTGGTGCAGATCGAGGAGAACGTGCGCGCCTACGCGAAACACTTGCCTTTACGCATGGCGACGGTCTTCGGCGGCGTCAGTGAACGACCCCAGCTCGAGGCGCTTCGTTCCGGCGTCGAGTTGGTTGTGGCGACTCCTGGCCGCCTGATCGATTTGATGGGGCAACGTGCGGCCAATTTCTCCGGCCTCGAATTTCTCGTGCTCGACGAAGCGGACCGGATGCTGGACATGGGTTTCCTTCCGCCCATCCGGCAGATCGTGAGAGCGCTGCCGCGGAAGCGCCAAACGCTGATGTTCTCGGCTTCGCTTTCCCGGGAGATCGAAAAGTTGACCCACGAGTTCCAGCAGTCGCCGAAGATTGTTGAGATCGGTCGGCGAGCCAACCCGGCGGACACAGTGACTCAGCTCGCCTACGAAGTGCCATCGCACCTGAAGCCCGCACTGCTGCTCCATCTGCTGGCCGATCCGCAATTCGACACCGTTCTTGTCTTTACCCGCACGAAGCACGGCGCTGACCGAATTGCGCGCCGGCTCGAGAGCAGCGGAATTAAGACCGGAACGATTCATTCGAACCGCTCGCAGAATCAGCGGCTCCGGGCGCTGAAGGATTTCAAGTCAGGCGCGGTCCGCGTGCTGGTGGCGACGGATATCGCGGCGCGGGGAATCGACGTGGACGGAATTTCGCACGTGGTGAACTACGATTTTCCGATGCATCCCGAGGATTACGTTCATCGCATTGGGCGGACCGGTCGGGCGCTTGCGATTGGGGACGCGATCAGTTTCATTACGTCGGAAGACCACGGACCGTTGCGTTCGCTCGAGCGTTTCATCGGACGCGGGATCGTCCGGAAGCGGGCGGAGGGATTCGATTACAACGCAGCTGCGCCGCCGCGCGAGGAGCGGCGCCGAGGCGAGCGTCGTGTCTCCCAACCGAAGGTGGAGCCCAGGCTGCCGGGCAATTCGCCGCGCGGGAGTGGCGATGCGCGACGTAACGGTCACGGTCGCGGCCCGGGTGCTGCGCCGCGCCGCTCCTGGGGAAGATCGCGTTCGCGTTAAGGTTTTTCGCTGGAGCCACGGAGCTCTGTCGCCGTAGCCCCTGAGGCGCCCCGACTGAGCGGGGCGGCTACAGCGGTTTCACCTTCGCGCCCAACGAAGTTTGGCAGAGGTCGAACGTGGATTAGAGGCGCGTTCTGCGGCGGTGGGACGAATGACTTCCGGGGCGATTTCGGAATAGAATCCATCACGCAATCCTGCCTCAAAGGATTTCTTCACGCGGCGGTCTTCTCCGGAATGGAAGGTCAGGATCGCCACGCGCCCACCGGGATTAAGGCAGGCAGGCAGGTTGCGCAGAAAAGTGTCCAAGGCGGAGAACTCGTCGTTAACCGCGATTCGCAACGCCTGAAAAACGCGACGAACTGACAGATCGACATCATCGCTCTTCGAGCGCGGTAAGGCGGCTCGAATGGCTGCGGCCAGCGACATCGTGGTCGCGAAGGCTTTTCCGTCCAGAGCAGTTGCGATCGCGTCCGCGTGTGGTTCATCGGCATTTTCGAGAAGCAGGAAAGCGAGGGCGTCCACGCTGGTTTTTTGCAGGAAGACGGAAGCCGGCTGGCCGCGTTCAGGATTCATCCGCATGTCCAGCGGCCCTTCAAGCTTGATGGAGAAGCCACGCGCCGGGTCGTCGATCTGCATGGACGAGACACCGAGGTCCGCCAGGATGATATCCGCGCCGTTCGCTGCGACAGAAGCTAGGACTTTGGGCAATCCGGCGAAGTTTGATCGGTGCGCGGTGAAAGTGTCAGGACCAAATCCGAGCGCGCGAAGGCGGGCTTCCGTTTTGGGCAGTTCGATGGGATCCGCATCCAGTCCGATCAATTTTCCTCCCGGCTGAATGCGGGTAAGAATTTCCTGAGTGTGCCCGCCGTAACCCAGGGTGCAATCGACGGCGATATCGCCGGGCCTTGGCGAAAGGATCTCCAGAATCTCCGCGACCATAATAGGACGGTGGGTGCCAGCGGGTGTCTTCCCGGAAGCCAGGACTTTGGCGACAGTCTCCCCATAACGCTGCGGGTCGTGCTCCTTGTACTTCTCTTCAAAGCGGCGCGGATGCTTGCCGCGATAACGCGGCCGGCGCTGGTGCGGTCCGGGAGAGGAAGAAGAGCTAGCAGGTGCCATGGTGAGATAATTTCATTCCACGAATACCGTTATGAGATCGACCGCACTCCGGCAAAGGTCTCATCGTAATTGGTTGAGGTTTGGCGAGATTGCGAGAGTAGATTAGCCCATGCCGAAATATCTCGTCGTCAGCACCAGCGGTAATCCCGACAGCAACAGCCGGAGAATGGGCCGGGTAGCCTTTCGCCATCTGCAAAAGGCAAAGGTCGATTGCGAATGGCTCGATATCAGTGAGCTGGGCCTGCCGTTGTGCGATGCGGATGCGTGCTACACTCAGCCCGCGGCCCAAAAACTGAGCGGTGTGATTAAAGCTGCGGACGCGATTTTGGTGGCGACGCCGGTTTACAATTACGACGTGAGCGCGGCAGCCAAGAACATGGTCGAGCTGACAGGCAGCGCCTGGGAGAACAAGATCGTCGGCTTCCTTTGCGCCGCAGGCGGCATGAGCAGCTACATGTCGGTCATGGCCTTCGCGAACAGTCTGATGCTCGATTTTCGTTGCGTGATCATTCCGCGCTTCGTCTATGCGACAGGCGATGCGTTTGAAGGCGATGACTTGAAAGACAAGAAGGTCGGGAAACGGATCGAAGAACTGGCCGACGAGCTGGTTCGGTTCGGGCAGGCGTTGCGCAGCTGATCGGTCGTATTAGTGCAGCAAACGCGCGGAGTGTCGGCGCAAGTACTGCTCCAAGGGAAGCCGCCAGCTTCTCCGAGCTTTCTCCGCGACAACGACATGGCGCAGAAAACCAAATCATCAGGCATCAGCGCGGGGCGCATCGTTCTCGTGGTCTTGCTCGTCACGATACTTTCTTTCACCACCCGCGCGGAACGGATCAACCAGGAGGGACGAATTCTCGGACCGCCGCCGGTGGCGACCACGCCGATTCTGTTTAACACGTCGGCGGGAGACGCGATCGTTTCCGCGATGCAAATCATGCCGCGGGATAGCGCTTGGAATGAAGACATTTCTCAGCGGCCTCTGCTTCCGAATTCGAGCGCCATCATCGCGCAGGTCGTCAGCGACCTCGCGGTCAACCGGAGAACGTTGCGGCCGTTTTATGAAATGAATTACGCCCTCGTTCCGGACAATCAGCCTCGGCTCACGATCCCGTTCTTCAATTACCCGGATGAATCCGATCTCGACGGCGGCACGTTTCCCAACGGCAGTTATCCGATTCCGCCGAACCTCCCGATCGAAACCTGGCCGAAGGGCACCGGCAATCTCACCCTGCAGCAATGGCAGCAGGACGTGAACAACACCGGAGGCGATCGGCATGCGATCATCGTCGCACCCGGCGCCGGCGCGATTTGGGAGACCTGGCTGACCAGGCTCACACCGAACGGCTGGGAAGCGTCGAATGGCGCGAAGTTCGATCTCAATTCGAATGCATTACGTCCCGCCGGTTGGACATCGGGCGATGCCGCCGGTCTGCCGATGTTTCCAGCGCTCGTTCGCTACGACGAATGCCGGCGCGGAATGGTCGAACACGCCATGCGACTGGTCGTCGCGAAATCCCGGCGTGAATACATTTATCCGGCGCGGCATTTTGCCTCATCGATCCCCGCCACCTCGGTGAATTATCCGGCGATGGGCCAGCGGGTGCGGCTCAAAGCCGGCTTTGTCATTCCCGAAAACTGGACGATCGAGGAAAAGGCGGTGCTGCGGGCGTTCAAGAAATATGGCGCGATCGTGGCCGACAACGGCAACTTCTTTTCCATCTCGGTTTGTCCCGATGACCGCTTTGCCAACAATGCCTTCGATCATCTTTCGACCATCACCATTGATAACTTCGAGGTGATCTCGACCACCGGCCCGGAAGAGGGTCCGCGATCTCCCGGCGCCCCCACGGTCGAGGCTGGGCCTGACCAGTTCATTGAGTTTCCCGCGAATGCGATGCTGAATGGAATCGTGAACGCGCCGCTGGGAAATGCGGCGATCCAATGGCAGCTCTACTCGGGACCAGCTGGGGTAACGTTTGCGGATTCGAGCCACGCCATCACGACCGCGAGTTTCAATCAGCCCGGCACCTACACGCTGATGCTGAGCGCGAACGACAGCGTGCACACGGTTGCCTACGATGCGCTGGTCGTGCACGTCACCGGCCGCGCCAGTATGGGGAACATCTCCACCCGCATGGATGTGCGAACCGGACAGAACGTTTCGATCGGAGGATTCATCATTGCGGGAAACGTCCCGAAAAATGTGATCGTCCGGGCGATCGGCCCTTCACTCGCCAGCCTGGGCCTTCAGGGTGCGCTGGCTGATCCGACCTTGGAACTGCGCGATTCGAGCGGAAATGTGCTGCTAACGAACGACAACTGGAAAGACACGCAGGAACAGGCCATTCGGGATACCATGCTCGCCCCGTCCAACGATTTGGAGTCAGCCATTGTCACATCCCTGCCGCCAGGTGCATATACCGCTGTCATGAGTGGCAAGAATAACACCACCGGCATTGGCTTGGTCGAAGTTTACGATCTGCAACACGGGCCCACCTCGAAACTGGCGAACATCAGCACTCGGGGATCCGTTGGGAACGGCCAGAACGTGATGATCGGCGGCCTGATTCTCCTTGGGCCCGATCCCGCGAAAATTCTCTTTCGCGCCATCGGGCCGTCTTTGGCCGGAGGAGGGATTCAGTCGGCCCTGGCCGATCCGCAACTGGATTTGTTCGATGGCCAGGGAACGCGAATCGGCACGAACAACAACTGGCGAGATTCGCAGCAAACACTCATCCAGGACACGGGCGCAGCTCCGGAAGATGACGCCGAGTCGGCCATTCTCTCCGATCTTGCCCCCGGAAGCTATACGGCCGTAGTCAGCGGCGTGAATGGCGGAACGGGCACGGCGTTGATCGAAGCCTACTATCTCCAGTAACGAAATTCGTCGGCTCGTCTGCGCTGTTGGCGCTAAGCCCAGCTTCCGATAGCCTTCCGGTCCGATGGAGAACGGCAAGGCTCGAGCGTGGAAAAAAATCGGCCTTTTTTATGGGCTGACCATGCTTTTCAGCGGCATTTTCGATGGGTTCGTCCTGCATGCGGGAAAAATGGACGCGGGCAATCTGCTTTACGTCACCGGATCCATGTGGAGCCCAGCGCTCGCGGCGTTTGCGACAAAAAGGATCTTTGGTGAACGCATTCGTGATCTGCCCTGGAAGTGGGGACCGATCCGGTATCCCTGGCTCGGTTACCTCATTCCGATCGCCTACGCCCTGCCGGTGTATCTGGTAGTCTGGGTCGGCGGGCTTGGCGGGTTTGCCGATGCGGAGTTCATAAAACAGACGGCGGCACAATTCGGCTGGTCGAATTTCCCGCCGGCTTTGACGCTCACTCTGTTCATTTTGCTAACCGCTACTTTGGGACTCGTGGGCAAGACGTCGCGCGCTCTGGGCGAAGAGATCGGCTGGCGCGGCTTTCTGGTGCCGGAGCTGGCCAAAGTGGTCAGCTTTCCAGCGATCGGAATCATCAGCGGTCTGATGTGGGCAGTTTACCATTACCCGGTTCTGCTCTTTGCGGATTACAACGCCGGCACCCCTCCATGGTATGGGTTGTCCTGCTTCACAATCATGGTGGTCGCCGACAGTTTCATCCTGGCCTGGCTGACGCTGCGATCGGGCAGCCTCTGGCCGGCAGCCATCTTTCACGGCAGTCACAACCTTTTCATTCAATCGATCTTCACGCCACTTACGCGCCAGACCGGTCCGACCAAGTACATTATCGACGAATTCGGGATCGGACTCGTCATTACGGTCACAATTGCCGCGATTGTTGTCTGGCGGCACCCGCGCTCCTGGACCCCGGCTACTTCCCCATAAGAATCATGATGCCAGCGACAAGGGCCAGGATGCCGGGGATAATAACGGGGATTCCCAGGGGCATAAGCGAAATGATACCTACGAGGATGAGATAAATCGCTAACAGGAGCATCCCGATGTTTTTTGTGATCATCAAGCGATCCTGAACGGATACAGTTCAATGTCACGGCCAAAGGAAATTAATCACGTATGAACATGTGGATTGGCACGTCAGGCTTCCAATATTCCGAGTGGAAGGGGACATTTTACCCGGAGGATTTGTCCACGGCGAAGATGTTGCCGTATTACGCCGAGCGGCTGTCGACGACTGAGATCAACTACACGTTTCGTAGAATCCCAAGCGCGAAGACGATCCAGGGCTGGTGGGCCGCTACGCCGGAGCGTTTTAAGTTCAGCCTGAAAGCGCCGCAGAAGGTGACACACTTCGCGAAGCTGCAGAACTGCGGCGACACCTTGCGCTATTTCTATCAAATCATCTCGGATTTGGAGGCGAAATTGGGAGTCGTCCTGTTTCAGTTGCCGCCCGCCTTTACGAAAGACGGACCACTGCTGGCGGCGTTTCTCGAGGACTTTCCGCCGGGAATGCGCGCGGCTTTCGAATTTCGTCACGCCTCCTGGTTCGACGACGAAATCTTCGAGCTGCTCAAAAGCAAAAACATCGCGCTTTGTATCGCAGAGAGCGAAAACATCGCCGCGCCGATCGTTGCCACGGCTGACTACGGTTACCTGCGTTTGCGACGGGAGGACTATCAGGCCTTAGACGTTACCCGCTGGGCGGAGACGATTCGTGCCCAAACAGAGGTCTGGTCGGACGCCTTCGTTTACTTCAAGCACGAGGAAGCCGGGATCGGTCCCAAACTGGCCACGCGGCTTCGCGAGATTCTCGGCGAGACTGTTTCTTAGAAGCCATCTCAAGTCATCAACAGGCAAATAGAACTGCGAGAGTCCCTCACCTCAATCCTCTCCCCAAGGGAGAGGAGGACGCGCAGCGCCAGGTGAGGGCTCCCCTCCACGCGCCCGGCTATCGATGAGATGGTTCTTGGACTAGGCCGCGACGCGACGCTTCTGCTTCACCAGGGTCGATGTCGACCGACTGGCTGCGCGCGTGCCATTTCGCTTCGGCTTGAGGGATTGATTTCGATTCAGGCTTTCCTGAAGCACTTTCACGAGATCGACCACATTAGTGGCGCGCACGGCCGGCGCCGGCTTGCCCGCGACTTCCTTGTGCTGCGCTTTTTGCTCGATCATTTCCATGACGGCGGTCCGGTATTCGTCGCGGTATTTATCCGGCTCCCAAGGCACCGACATGCTTTCGATGAGCGACTGCGCCATCTTCAACTCTTTGTCGGTGATGGCGCTGGTCGGCCCGCTCTTCAGCTCTTCCGGGCTGAGAATCTCGGAAGCGAAGTGCATCAGTTCGAGAATCAGAAAGAGACCGTCCGGTTTGACGGAGGCGAGGTGCTCACGATTGCTGATTACCACCTTGGCGATCCCGATCCGGCCCGTGCCGGCCAAAGCCCGATGGAGGAGGGCATACGCTTTCTCGCCGCCTTTTTGCGGCTCGAGGAAATACGGCTTGTAGAAAAATTTCGGATCGACCTGGCCCAGTTCGACGAAGTCGGTGATGTCGATCGAGTGGGTCGATTCAATCTTTACCTTCGCGAAGTCCTCTTCCTTTAAGACGACATATTGACCCTTCTCGTATTCGAAGCCCTTCACGATCTGGTCGGCGGAGACTTCTTTCGAGTCTGCTTCCGCGACTTTCTTATACTTGATCGGGCTCAGATCGGTCTTCCGAAGCTGCCGGAAACTGAGCTTCTCCTCCTTGGTGGCCGGGTAGACGGCGATGGGAATGTAAACCAGACCGAAGCTGATGCTACCTTTCCAAATTGCACGCATGGTAGGGCGATCTTAACAACGCAAGGCGCGTTGTGTCAACCGGCCCAACATCTTGTGCAAGTCGCGTGCCTGGCCCGCCGCGTTAATTTCTCGGGAGGGCCCCAGTCACCCACTGCGCACCGTTTCTTCTTGCAGTCGTGCCCTTAAATCTGGCAAAGCTCCATTCGAACCGCGGGACGCCGTTGTTTGTGTTAGCAACGGGACCGCGGATTTCTTGACGATTGGACAGTTTATGACGGGAAAACCACCACCAGGACAAACGGCGGGCCGGGCAGGCCAGGGACCCCAGTCTTCACAAGGCCCTCAGCCGTCCGGCTCAGGCAAGCCACCGAGTGGGCGCGGAATCCAAGGCGGGCCCCCAGGGATGCAGGAGGAAGAAGAGGTCAAACTGAGCGACGTGCGCTGGGGGGTGATCTTCAAGATGGGCTGGAAGATGTTGGCCTACTGCAAACATCTCGCGCTCATCTACTGCCTGATGACCCTCCTCCAAAACGGGATGAATCTCGGGATGTCGCAGCTCCTGGGCAAGATCACCCAGGAGTTGACCCGCCCGGCGGAAATGGTTGTGCCCGCGGATGTGCCGACCACTGCGGCTGCTAACCCTGCCGTGAGCGTGACGGCGGCGGCAGCACCAGCGGCGAAAGACAATAGTCGTTTGATTGGGATCTGCATTCTCTGGGCTATCTGCGCCCTGGGTGTCCTCGGTCTGGGCATTCCGTTTCGAGCGATCGCGACCAAGCTCGATCTCACTCTTTCGAATCGGCTTCGGAGCCGGCTTTTCGAGCGGCTGTTGCGGCAGGGGCCTGAGTTCTACCACATCCATGATCCCGGAGAACTCAATGCCGTCGCGAACCAGTTTACGATCGAGGCCTCCATGACCCTGCGGCAGATCGCGCTGGATATGCTCCTGCAGGTTTCCATCCTGGGCGGCACGGTTGCGCTGCTGATCTACAATTTCCAAATGAAGGGACCGGCTCCCGAGATCCTCGGTCTCACGATTCCGCCGTCGCTTATTCCTCTCGGCATCGTGGTGTTCGCCTTCATCTCGCCTTACCTCACCGGGAAACTGGCCAATCGCGTGCGCAATGTCTCGAGCGATATGCAGGAAAAAATGCTGGCGCTCAACAGCCTCGTTACCGGCGCGATGCAATCTCCAGAGGAAATCCAGACCATGGAGGCGGAGCCGATTTTTTCGGAAAAGCATGATGGGCAACTTCAGGCGCTGCTCAAATCACGCTTGAAATCCACGATCACGATCGAGGCGGTCAATCTCGTCAACGGCTTGCCCAGCTGGTTCATCCAGGTCGTCATGCTCGCGTTCGGCGTTTTCATTGCCATCCGCTCCGGCAATCCTGAGAGCGCAGGAAATGTCGTCGCCATTTTCCTTCTCACACCGGCCCTGATGTCGCCGATCGCCTCGCTCTCGGCCTACATCGTCATGGCGGGCAGCGCGTGGCCGCGGATCGAAACGGTGAACAAGATGCTCGAGTCGAAAGCGGGTCGGGAGGAGAGTTCCGGCACGGTGCGGGTGGAATCGGTGCCGCCTACCCTCGTTGCGGAAAATATTACTTTCTCCTACAAACCCGATTCGCGGCGCATTTTCGACGGCGTTTCCTTCGAACTGCCGCCGGGAAAAATCACCGGCTTCGTGGCCAAGATGGGGCAGGGGAAGACAACGTTTTTCAAACTCGCGCTCCGTTTTTACGACCCGCAGCAGGGCCAGGTGGTCCTCGGCGGACGCCCGGTAGGGGATTACGCGGCGGACAATTTGTACGATCACATCGCGATGATGTCGCAGTTTCCCGCGTTCTTTCACGACACGCTTCGGGCCAACATGCAGATGGCCAAACCGAATGCGACTGACGCGGAAATCCGCGCCATTTGCGAGGAAACGGGCGTATGGAAAGTCCTGGAGGCCAGCTTGCCGGGCAATCCGTTGGATGCGGAGTTTGCGGCCGGCCGGCGTCTCTCGGGCGGCCAGCGAAAGCTCCTGGCTCTGACCCGCTGCCTCTTGCGCAATCCCGCGGTTCTCTTCCTCGATGAGCCGACGGTTGGAATGGATAATCAGGAAAAGTTCGGGATTCTGCCGATGATCCGGCAGGCGGCCAAGAACCACACCGTCATGGTGGTGGATCACGATCTGCGGTGGTTGCTGCCCTTCTGCGACTATTTCCTTGTTCTAAACGACGGCAAAATCGCCGAGCGCGGGACGAGCGACGAACTCTTGGCCCGGCGCGGCTTATTCTACGATCTCTACCACGCCGACGGCGCGCCCGTCTCGGAACAAGCGCCGGCCGCCGTCTCGGCCTGATTTTCCGTTGCCAGCCGTGAAGATTACTCGCAAAACCGCAAACTTTATCAGTCTAACAACCAACAACGGTGGACAGGCAAGGGCTTGTCACGCCGGAGGAAATCAGTAAAGATTTGTCGCCAGATCGAGTGATGTGGCGGTGAAATAAACCAAGAACAACACGAAAGGACAGTAAGTTATGGCCGACGAAAAAGCAGGCAAAAAGCCAGATAAAGAGGGTGGATCCGGCGGGGAAAATGCGGACACCAGTGAAGCCGGTGGTCGCGGACGGAAGCTACTTTACACATGCTTCGCGGACGGCGCTGGCAACTACGTCGAGGCAAGCTGGACGTGGTTTACGTGCTGGCGCTGCGGCGCGTTGAATTACATGTAAGCCTTTTCGGCTCACAGGAAGCGCAGGATTTCCATATCCTGCGCTTCTTTTTTTGTCGGGCTGCATTGCGAGATGCAGCCTTTGTTTTTTAACAGACGAACTGATACCAGTCGGCTGGCCTGTGAAAGTTCAGCAAATTTCCCCGAACATTTCGATTTTTGTCCGTGTTATTGTTTCGCATCGAGCGTTTTTAGCTTGTCTTGATTGCTCCCGGTCATAGGATCGCGGGCATGTTAAACCCTCGTCAGTTCCTCCGTGCTCTAGCAGCGCTGTCGGCCGGAATCCTCTCCGGATTTGTTTCCCTTACTGCGTTGGCGGCTCCGCCCGCCGGCGTACTTGATGACACCCACGCAAACGTCCGAGCGGTTATGGCCGTGCAGCAGGACGTCACCGCGGATTGGATGCGGCAGCCGGAAATCCTGGGCACCGCAGTTGGAATCGATGATTCTGGCAACACCACGTTGCTGGTCTACGTCGACCAGGAATCCAGTAAAGCTGATGAAGCGGTGCGTAATCTTCCGCGCAACATTCGTGGCATTGGAGTGCAGGTGCAGCTCACAGAGAAATTCCGCGCCATGGCGCGGCCCGGCGGAGGCGGGGGCGGGGGCGTTAGTCATACAGCGAAACAGACACCGCCCATTCAGCTCGGGACCTCGGGTGGCTGGAGCTACGATCTCGCCAATGGCTATTGCTGCGGCGGCACCCTCGGATCTCTGGTCTCGATTGGCGGCGTCCAACACATCCTCAGCAATTACCACGTGTTCGAGGCTGATATCGTCTCCGGTGGCAATAGCCGCGTCGCCCAAACGGGCGATCCAGTGGCTCAGCCAGGCCTGATCGACGTCAACTGCAATGCCGCGACAGCGCAAAACGTGGCCACCCTGGTCAAAAAAAACTCTCTCCCTGGCAGCAATGTCGATTGCGCCGTGGCCCAAGTTGTTCCTGGAATGGTAAACTCCAGCGGAGCCATCCTCGAGATAGGAACAATCTCGTCGCAAACTATTGCCGCCTCGTTGAACCAGGCCGTGAAAAAAAGTGGCCGCACCACGGGGTTGACCAACAGCACAGTCTCAGGCTTGAACGCAACGGTCAGCATCACCTATGAGAATGAATGCGCCGGCGGCACCGCTTTTACGAAGACATTTACCGGCCAGATCGTAATCAAGAATAACGGGAGCCGATTCCTTGATAGCGGCGACTCCGGTTCACTGATGGTTCAGGATGTTGCAACCAATCCTCGCGCGGTGGGCTTGCTCTTCGCGGGTAGCAGCAGCACCGCGATCGCAAATCCGATCGGCCAGGTCTTGAGCTTTCTCGGCGCAACCATGGTCGGCACTCCGTAACCTGTCCTTGGTGAAGTTTCGAAGCACCCGTTCGCTCCGTGCGAACGGGTGCTTTCGTTTTGACGGATTGCCATGAAATTATCTGATGCACCCAGACCGATTGCATTGGGCGATACATCTCAGTTGCCTGGGGGGTGTGGCCTTGGCGACTGGTTGCGGGGAACATATGCCGCAGAATAATTCGCCTTTGCCGAAGCGCGACATCAACGCCGTCTTGCGCGATCACGATAAAGAACTTCTCGCTATCCCTGGTGTCGTCGGAGTTTATGTCGCTCTGCTCGACGATGGAAAGACGCCTTGTTTGAAAGTCATGCTCGCGCGCAAGACGGCGGAAACCGAACGTGTGATACCCAGGACGCTTGAGGGTTATCCCGTCGTTTCCGAGGTAACCGGAGAAATCCGCCCGCTGGGAAATCCGTAAGGGGCGACGAGCGGTACTCCATCTGCGTTTGACCACAATGGCCGACTATGAACCTACCTCGCGGCGTCCGATCGCAGAGGTTTTCCGCCGGACAGCCCAGGGTGCGACCCGCTTGTGTCTACGGCTCGGTGTTCATCCAGACGCGATTTCCTACCTTTCCCTCTTCGCGGCTGCGCTCGCGGGCGTTTGCTTTTGGAAGTCGGGTGCCCACCCGATTTTGCTCTTGTTTGCCCCAGGGTTTTGCTACCTCCGGCTGTGGTGCAACATGCTCGATGGCATGGTCGCGCTTGCGTCGGGCAAAGCGAGCTGGCGCGGCGAGATTCTCAACGACCTGCCGGATCGCATTTCGGATGTCCTGATTTTTGCCGGTGTTGCGCACAGCGGATGGATGAATCCGATCATCGCCTACTGGGCGGCAATTTTTGCGCTCCTGACGGCGTACGTGGGAATGTTTGGGCAAGCCGTCGGCGTTCAGCGAGAATTTAGCGGGATCATGTCGAAGCCCTGGCGCATGGTCATCCTGCATGCCGGGGCCTGGCTCACGCTGGCCTGCCTCTGGTGGAATGAAAGTGCGATTCGATTCGGGCGCTTGACCGTGCTGGATTGGGTCTGCCTTATTGTCGTCGCCGGCTGTGTCCAGACGATGACGATCCGATTGAAACGAATAATGGCGGCGCTCCGGTCGAAATCCGCCGCTCATTGATGTCGCCACACCACGCGCTCCACGACCCGGTTTTTCTCGCGTACCTGCGCATCATCTTTGGCTCGCTGGCGGCGGGCGGGCTTGTTCTCGTCCTCCTGCATTGGGGCTTGAAGAAGCAACTCGGCTCGATCTGGAGCACCTATCGCTCCTGGCTCATCCTGGCACCCATAGGAATGGCGGTGATCCTGGCCGGCCGCATTCCCACCATTATTGGCGTTACGCTTCTCGCAATTTTCGGATTCAAGGAATTCGCGCGCGCTTCCGGGTTGTATCGCGACTGGTGGATGACGGGTGCCGTTTACGCCGGGATCATCACGGTCGGCTCGGCTTCGCTGATGCCTCACCCGCGGGCCGAGGAACCGGGTTCCGGTTGGTACGGATTCTTTGTCGCCGTGCCGGTCTTTGCCATCGCCCTCATTCTGATCGTTCCGATTCTGCGCAACCGCGCGCGCGGTGAATTGCAGCGTATGTCGTTGGCCATCGTCGGCTTTGTTTACATCGGCTGGATGTTCGGGCACCTCGGATTTCTCGCGAATGCCGTCAACGCCTACGGCTATCTCCTTTACGTAATCTTCGCCACGGAGTTGAGCGACGTGGCGGCGTTTACTTTCGGCCGGCTTTTCGGCCGTCACCGGCTGCGCAGTGAAATCAGCCCGAACAAAACCTGGGAAGGCGCGCTTGGTGCGTTCGCGGTTTCGATGATTCTGCCCTGGCTGCTGCGGTTTTCGTTTCCTGAATTTGGTCCGTGGCAATTGATCCTGAGTGGATTGATCGTGGGCATAGGCGGACAACTGGGCGATCTTTCCATCAGCGTGATCAAGCGTGACATCGGGACGAAGGATATGGGAGCTTTAATCCCGGGGCACGGCGGCATTCTTGATCGGATCGACAGCCTTATTTATGTCGCGCCGCTCTTCCTTCACATGGCGGGTTATTATCACCAGTTGCGATGAAAAAATGGCAATACGCCCCGGCGGCCGATCTCGACCAGACGCTGGTCGAGCGGCTCCGGAATTTTCCTCGAGAACCGGACATGCTCGTCTATGGCTTGCGCTCCCTCGTCGCTCTGATCATTCGAGGTTTGCTGAAGACGTACTGCCGTTTCGAAATCATCGGGGAAGAGCATTTGCGGAGCAATCGTTCCTTTGTCCTCGTCGCCAATCACTCCAGTCACCTCGACACGGTGTGCCTGCTCGCCGGTTTGCCGCTGCGCCGGTTGCATCGAGCTTTTCCCGCGGCGGCGGCGGATTATTTTTTCAAGAGCGTGCCGCGCACCTGGATCGCGACGGTGGTAGTGAATGCGCTGCCGTTCGCGCGTCAAACCCATGTCCGGCAAAGTCTCGCGATCTGTGGCGAATTGCTGGCGAATGCCGGCAACGTCCTGATCATTTTTCCGGAGGGCACGCGCTCGACTACCGGTGAACTTCAGGAATTCAAGGGGGGCGTCGGCGCCCTCGTCGCCGGCCGGGACGTTTCGGTGTTGCCCTGTTATTTGGATGGCGCCTTTCGGGCTTGGCCGAAGGGCAGCCGCTGGCCACGGCCCCGGAAAGTGCGGCTGATTATTGGCGCCCCGCGCAATTACGGCGCCGTGCCGCCCGAAAAGAGCGCAAGCGCTTTGATCGCTGCTGAACTACGCGACGCCGTGGAGCAATTGGCGCGACAGCACGCATGCGGTTAAAGAAACAGTAGGGCACCCGCTCCGGTTGCCGTTTTGATTGGCAGGCGGCGCGCCTGCCCTACAATTGCGAAAATGAACGCGGCCGAACATACGTTTGCGAGCTGGGACGGCGCCCAGCTTTTTTATCGCGCGTGGGTTCCGCCGACCGCGAAGGAAAAAGCGTTGCTGCTCTTTCATCGGGGGCATGAGCATTCCGGCCGCTGGTCGGAGGTGGTGGAAATGCTGGGCCTGCCCGACGTGGCGGTCTTCGCGTGGGATGCGCGGGGGCATGGCCGTTCGCCGGGCGAACGAGGGTCCGCAGAAAACTTTGGAGCGATGGTAAAGGATGTGGACGCATTCGTGCGCCATATAGCCGAGCATCACGGCTTCGAGTTGGAGAACATCATCGTCCTGGCTCACAGCGTCGGCGCGGTTTCGGTCGCGGCGTGGGTGCATGACTACGCGCCGCCGATTCGCGCGATGATTCTGGCCACGCCCGCGTTCCGGGTCCGGCTTTACGTCCCGCTCGCCATCCCGTCGCTGCGGCTCAAGCAAAAGTTCGTCGGGCCCGGCTTTGTGAAAAGTTACGTGAAAGCGAAAATGCTCACGCACGACCCGGTCCAGGCGGCGCTTTACAACGCAGACCCGCTGATCTTCCGCCAAATCGCGGTCAACGTGCTCATCGATCTGCACGACGCCGGCACGCGTCTGCTGGCGGATGCCGGGGCGATCAATCTGCCGACCCTCATGCTAAGCGCTGGGCGGGACTGGGTCGTCAGTCTGGATGCGCAGCGAGAATTCTTTAACGGCCTCTCGTCATCCGTGAAACGGATGCACGTTTTTCCTGCGGCGTTTCACGCCATTTTTCACGAGAAAGAGCGGGCGCAGGTCGTCGAGCGGACGCGCGAGTTTATTGAGGAACGTTTCGTCGAAAAGCGGGCCGCACCTTCGCTGCTCCAAGCGGATAAATTCGGCTACACCTGGGAAGAATACGAGCGATTGAAGCTGCGCGGGGGTCCGCAGTTTGCCGTGGTCCGTGTCGGGATGAAAACAGGCGGACGCTTGAGCAAAGGCATCGATCTCGGCTGGCGGAGCGGTTTCGATTCCGGGCTCTCCCTCGATTACGTCTACGAGAACAAAGCTCAGGGAGCGACCCGGCTGGGCCGCTTCATTGATCAGGGCTATTTGAACAGCATTGGCTGGCGCGGTATCCGGCAGCGCAAAAAGAACCTGGAGAAATTGCTGCGGAAAGTGATCGAGGAAACGCATGCAGCCGGCCGGCCGGTGCGGATCGTCGATATCGCGGCGGGTGGAGGACGATACCTACTCGAGACGTTGGAGGCATTGTCGAAAATTCCGATGACGGCGCTCCTGCGTGACTACAAGCAAGAGAATGTCGACGCTGCCACCCGGCTGGCCACGGACTTGGGTTTGACGAACGTGACAGCCGTTTTCGGCGATGCTTTCGACCGGGCGTCGCTGGCTGCGGTCGAGCCGCGTCCGACGATCGGCATCGTCTCAGGGTTATTTGAGTTATTTCCGTCGAACGATGCGGTGCTGACGTCGCTCCGGGGACTGGCTGACGCGATCGAGCCGGGCGGACACCTCATTTACACCAACCAGCCCTGGCATCCGCAGGTTGAATTCATCGCGCGCGTCCTGCGAAATCGAGAAGGCGAGCCCTGGATTATGCGGCGGAGGACAACGGCGGAGATGGATGAACTGGTTCGCGTGGCAGGATTCGAGAAGGTCACGATGGAAGTAGATGAATGGGGCATCTTCACGGTCTCGGTTGCCCGGCGTTGCTGAGCATAATGATTCACTGTAGCAGCGGCGCGGCTCGACAGAGTCTCGCCCTACCAACGGACGACGAGCGCGCATTGGTAGGGCGACGCTCTGCGGAGCCGCGAGGGGCGAGAGCGCTTCTATCTTGGAGAAGCCAGGCATGTTGAACAGCTCGTTGCGCCTCAAAGCTCTTGCCGCGTCCGTCGGGCTTTCGGCTCTCTTCCTCCTGGTCTACGGCTGGTGCAACTGGATTACCGCGCAACGCCACGATGTCGGCACCCTTTTCTTCGAATGGGAACGGCTTATCCCGTTCGTGCCACTCATGATCGTGCCCTACATGTCGATCGACCTCTTCTTTGTCGGGGCGCCGTTCCTTTGCCGCGACGCGCGGGAACTGTCCACATTGTCCAAACGCATCGTCGTCTCCATCGGTGTGGCCGGAATCTGTTTCCTTCTTTTTCCTCTGCGTTTCGCCTTTGAGCGCCCGCATGCCAGTGGGTGGTTTGGAATCGCTTTCGATTGGTTCCGCGGAATGGACCTGCCCTACAACCTCCTTCCATCGCTCCACATCGCTTTTCGAACGATTCTGGCTCAACTCTATCACCGGCATACTCGCGGAATTCTGCGCGCGGCCTCGAATTTCTGGTTCGTCCTCGTCGGTCTTTCGACGCTCCTTACTTATCAACATCACCTGATGGACGTCGTAGCCGGCTTCGCTCTCGGCGTTTCCTGCATCTATTTCATTCGCGAACCGGAGCCGCACCTTCCAGTTATCGCGAATCGACGCGTCGGTTCTCACTACGCCTTCGGCACGTTGATCGTCGTCGGTATCGTCACCTGGCTTTGGCCTTGGGGCGCGCTGCTGCTTTGGCCGGCGATGTCGCTGGGAATCGTCGCCAGCGCCTATTTCGGATTGGGCCCGATCATCTTTCGCAAAGCCGATGGACAATTGCATTGGAGCGCCCGGCTGGTTCTCGCTCCCTGCTTGTTAGGGCAGCAGCTCTCGTTGCTTTTTTATCAGCGTCAATGCCGGTCGTGGGACAAGCTCACGCCGGAAGTCTGGATTGGCCGTGTTCTCGATGCCAATGAAGCGGAAGAAGCAATTCAGCTTGGCGTGACGGCGGTGCTCGATCTCACTGCGGAATTTTCCGAGGCGAAGCCGTTCCGCGCCCTCGTCTATCACAACATTCCCATCCTCGATCTCACGGCGCCTTCGATCGAACAGTTGCGAGAGATGGCGACATTCATCGACGAGGAGTTGGGGAAGGGGATCGTCTACATCCATTGCAAGATCGGCTATTCCCGAACGGCGGCAGCGGCAGCAGCTTATTTGATTCAGAGCGGCAAGGCCGCGGGCGTCGACCAAGCCGTCGAAATGTTGCGCCAGGTTCGACCTTCCATGGTCGTGCGACGCGAAGTGCTTTCCGCGCTGTCCGAGTTCGCGGAGGCAATGGCAGCTCCTGTCTTTTCTGCTCGCCTCGGTGAATTGCCCCTCCATAATCGGCGCGGCTTATGAAATATAACGAATTGATACAGCTCTACTTCGAACGCTCCAATGCGCTTCAGGCCTATTGGACGCTCTACGTAGTTATCGTGGGCGGTCTGCTCGCCTTTTCCTCGCTGCGGAAATTGCCCGCTGCCGTGACCACATTGATCGTAACCCTCCTTTTCGGTCTCTTCGCCTACGAGAACATGGATGCAATCATGACGGCGACGAGGCAGCGGCACGCCACCCTGGCTGCGATCAAGCAGGTTGATTCGTCGGCTGCTGCGGAGATCAAGCCGCTCCGCGATCTTCTTGAGCCTACGCTTACTCCCGCCTTGGAAAACGCGGTCCAGCGGACTCATTTGGTGAGCGACGTCCTCACTGTCCTGGGTCTTTGGGCGATGGAACTGCGCCGCCGGAAAAATTCGGGCGCAGCAGTGGACGTGATCCCATAGCCAAGGAGCGGCGGTTTGAAACCGCCGAATCGATTCTCGGCGGCAGGTTGTTCGCAGTCGACTGACGCCTTACGCGCGATGATGCGGCGCGAAATGAATGCCATCTTGGGCGAAGCGCAGCAGAGCCGAAGGATCCCGCCGTAGGCGGGTCGGAATCACAAACTCGGCGGTTCCAAACCGCCGCTCCTTCATTCGCCCCAACGCATTTTGCTTTCAACTCGCCGCCCGCGCTCCTCTGCCGCAGAATAGGGCATGTTCAAGACCCGTTACCCGATTCCCGGCGAACCGCCCGGAGTGCTCAAACCGCGCCCCGATGCGGCCGAGCATGCGCCCGTCATCACTCTGATTGAGTACGATCGCGCGCACCTCGAAGAACACACCATCACGAACAGGGACGAACTGGTATCTTGTCTCGATAATCCCCGCATCACCTGGATCAACATTGACGGGCTGGGGGATATTGACGTTCTCAAGACGCTCGGTTCGCAGTTCAATCTCCATCCTCTTGCGCTCGAAGACGTGCTGGCGACCGGTCAGCGGCCCAAGCTGGAGCAGTACGACGGCTATCTCTTCATCATCGCGCAAATGCTCTACCTGAACGAGCAAAAGCAAATGTGCGGCGAACAAGTCAGCATGTTCCTCGGGAAGAATTTCCTCATCACGCTTCAGGAGGAGGGTGACTTCGACGTTTTCGAGCCGGTGCGCGCGCGCATTCGCGCGGCCAACGGCGCCATTCGCAAACAGGGGGCGGATTATCTCGCTTACGCTTTGCTCGATTCCATCGTCGATCATTATTACCCGGTGCTCGAAAGCATCGGTGTCTCGATCGACCAGATCGAAGACGAGTTGGTCGACGCGCCCAAAGCGAGTCCCGTGGGCGATCTCCATCGCTACAAGAAGACGCTGACGCAAATCCGGCGCTTCATCTGGCCAGTGCGCGATTTGATCAACGCGATGTTGCACGAGGAGACGGGCCTCGTAACCAAAGGGACGAAGGTCTACCTGCGCGATTGCTACGATCACACCGTGCAGCTGATGGATCTGGTCGAGACTTACCGTGATGTCCTCTCCGGGCTGATGGAATTGTATCTCTCCAGCGTCGGGATCCGCACCAACGAAATCATGAAGGTCCTTACCGTGATCTCCTCCATTTTTATCCCGCTCACGTTCATCGTGGGCGTTTACGGAATGAATTTCGCCCGCGAAGTGGACGGCAAGAAGCTGCCGTGGAACATGCCGGAACTTTATCAGCCGTGGGGTTACGTTACCGTGATGCTATTGATGCTGGCGCTGGCCGTATTGCAGCTTGTCTATTTCAAGAGGCGACGTTGGCTTTGAAGCAATGCCGGAATTCATGAAAGACATCAAAGGTATCCATCATATCACGGCGATCGCCGGGCCGGCTCAGGAGAACCTCGATTTCTACGCGGGCGTTCTGGGGATGCGGCTGGTTAAGAGAAGTGTAAATCAGGACGATCCGGGCACTTACCATCTTTTCTACGCTGATGCTGAAGGTAACCCTGGCACCGATCTGACGTTTTTTCCCTGGGCTCAAATGGCGCCCAGTCGGGACGGTTACGGGCTCAGTAACGAGGTTTCACTCGCGGTGCCGCCCGGCAGTCTCAGCTTCTGGCAGGGACGGCTCGAGCGATACAGCATTCGGATGGGCCGAGCGGAAGTAAGGTTCGGTCAGAATGTCCTGCCGGCGATCGATCCCCATGGCCTGCCTCTGGCGTTGGTCGAAAGCCAGGAATCGCTCGGCCGGGTCTTCTCGCCTTGGGACGGAAGCCCGATCCCGGTCGAACATCAGATTCGTGGATTGGAAAGCGCGCGCATGGTCGAGCGTGATCTTGTTGTCACGACGTCCTTTCTCTCGAAAGCGATGGGCTTTCGGCATCTCGGAACGGAGAGCGGCTGGCATCGCTATGGCGTCGGCGACGGGAAATCCGGGGCTTACGTTGATCTTCGAGAGGAACCAACAGCCATCCGCGGCGCCTGGGGCACCGGCAGCGTTCATCACATCGCCTGGCGCGTGGACGATGACGCGCATCAGCTCGAAGTGCGCGAGAGTGTCGCGCAAGAAGGCGCACATGCGACCCCGGTAATCGATCGATTCTGGTTCAAGTCCGTCTATTTCAAGGAACCGGGCGGCGTCCTTTTCGAGCTTGCTACCGAAGGTCCAGGCTTCGCGGTTGATGAAGATCGCGCGCGTCTGGGCGAGTCGCTCGTGCTTCCGCCCTGGTTGGAACCGAACCGCGGGGAAATCGAAGCGGGCCTACCCAAACTTGTCGCTCCGCGCGTGGATTAGATTGGCGATCAAGGTGCGCCCCAAGGAGGGGCGCTTTCCAAACCGCCCGCCTTCTTACGGCGGATTTCAAACCGCCGATCCTTGATGCTCTCACAGTGGTGGCGAAACGAGGCTACTGCCAGCGTGCCGCTTCGCGCCCGGGTTAAAGAGGGAATCAAGATGCGCCTCAAGGAGGGGCGCTTTCCAAACCGCCCACCTTCTTACGGCGGTTTGTAAACCGCCGCTCCTTGAAGCTTTCACCGCGACGGCGACTTAGGATCGATCGAACGCTCCTTCAAGTTCGCGTCGAAAAACTCCACGATCCGCGTCTGGCGCCGTAGCCGGAGCACGGGATCGCTCACCATGTGGGTACCGAGAAGCGGAATAAAGCTGAACGTTTTGCCGGCATTGAAGAGTGCATCCGCGAGTTGCATCGAGTGTTGAACATAAACGTTGTCGTCGGTCAGGCCGTGAATGAGCAAAAGCGGTTGGCGTAAATCGGCGGCGTACGTCAGCACGCTGCTGGCCCGGTATCCTTCGGCATTCTCCGATGGCAATCCCATATAACGCTCTGTGTAATACGTGTCGTAATTTTCCCAGGTCACGACCGGCGCGCCCGCTACGGCGCATTGGAAAATGTCGGGCTTCCGCATTACCGCCATGGCTGAGAAATATCCGCCGAATGACCAACCGACCGGGCCGACCCGCTTGAGATCCATCGCGGGCTCCTTTTTGGCGAGCGCTTGCAAACCTGCGACCTGGTCCTCGAGAGCGACGTCGATTAAATTGCCGCGAATCGCGCGCTCCCATGCGCGCCCATGACCCGGAGTCCCGCGCCCATCAATCAGGACGACGATGTAACCGCGGTCCGCCATCCATTGGTCAATCATGTAGCGATCGGGCTGTGCGATGACCTGTTTGGAATGCGGACCGGCGTAAACGTCGAGGATTACTGCGTAATGTTTACCCTTCGTGAAATTGCGAGGCCAGACAATCGCCGCATCCATGGGGCGTGGGCCATCCGTGCGCGTCAACTCGACCTTCGGTAGCGACGACGGACGCTCTGCCACCGTCGGGAGGGGGCCGAGGCTGCCACCATCGGAAGCGCGCAACACTTCCCACCCAGCACGCCCATCCATGAGGTTGAAGCGATGCAGGAACTGCTCCTTTCCCTCGCCAAAGATGGCGTCGTGTCGCCCGCGTTCCTGAGTCAGTCGTTGCGGCTCACCTTGGGCGTCGATGGAAAAACGAAAGAGGTGGCGTTCGCGCGGATCCGGCCCTCCGGCGACGACGATCGATCGATCGCCTTCGTTGAGATCGATGAATTGTTCCAGGTTGAAATCGGCGGGCGTAATCGCGCGCACGAGTGCGCCATCTGCCGAGCGGAGTTCGACCTGCCAGGCGCCATTTCGCTCCGTGGTCCACAAAAATTCCTGACCGCCTTTCAACCACACCGGCATAGGGGCCGAACCAAGATTCAGCCAGGCGGAATCCTTTTCTCGGAGTAGCTCTCGCGTCGCGCCGGATGCCGGGCCGGCCGCGAGCAAGATTTCTTCCTGCTGCGCGCGATCTTGTACAAGCAGGCAGAGCGGCGCGTCCGCTTCCTTCCAGATGACGCGGGTCAGATACGGATACTTCTCACGATCCCATTCCAACCAGCGAGTTACCTTGTCCTGGTCGGAGCGGTTGATAATCCCGAGGCGGACCTTGGCGTTGTCGGTGCCGGCGCGTGGGTAGAAATTTTTTGCGGGCGGCGTTTCCGGATGGAGTGGATTAGCAATAAAACGGCTTTCGACTCCGCTGTTGTCCGTTTCCTGATACACGATCGATTGCGAATCCGGAGACCACCAGAAGCCTTCGTGCCGGTCCATTTCCTCCTGCGCGACAAATTCTGCCACCCCATGCTGGATCGTCTCCGACGCGCCGGAGGTCAGGAAGACATCCAATTTCGTCTCCAGATCGATAACATGAAGTTCACCTCCACCAACAGCGGCGACCCCATGGCCATCCGGCGAAAAATGTGGATCGATCCAATTGCGACCGGGAAGCTCCGTCACCTCCGCGTCCGCCCGTC
>QHMY01000051.1:0-17953 GCA_003218305.1 Verrucomicrobiota bacterium | reverse complement strand
TACGTATAACTTGCCCGAGAGCGCCACGAGTATTTTGCTGCCGTCTTTCGACAGCTCAAAGTTGGTGAAGCCGCGCAGACTCTGGCGCTCACGCTCCCGCCGGCTCCGCTCTTCCGCGGTCAGCTTCTCCTCTGCGCCTTGGAGGAGTTTTTCCGGCGTGAGAATTTCCCGCAGCTTTCCCTCGGCGATGGTGAATTCATACAGTCGCAAGACTGGGTCGCGCGGGCCGCCGCGCAGAAAGATCACGGCTTTGCCGTCTGGGGTAAACTTGGGATTAACCGGCTGACCCAGAGAGTAATTGCGCGTCTCGACCAATTCGCGAAAGAACCGCAGGTCCGCCGGCTCCGGCTCCGTCGCGCGTGCGAAAGCCCCGGCTAGGGCGGAAACGAAAACCGGCAAAAACACACCGCGGAGCAGAGAGGTAATCGGCGCATGCACTCAGACGGTTTCGGTGCTCACTGCGACTTTGCAAATGTTAACCGGGCGAAAACCTCTTCTGTAGCCGCCGCCCTGTGGCGGCGCGAGATAATGCGACGTTCCCGGCCCTTCGCGCAACGAAGGGCTACAGCAAAAAAAAATGCGGCAAAGGGAACCCCTTTGCCGCATTTTTGAAATATCCGTTCCCTTAAAATTCCAGGGTCAGGTCCTTTTCGCAGAAATTGAATTGGACGGGCTTGCCTTCCTCGCCGTTGGCCCAGACCGCCTTGAACCACTGGTGACAGGATTGGCTGTTGGTCGCCTTGTCCCAGACCAGCGTTTCGGTCTCGCCCGGCTTGATGCCATCGCCGATGTCGAAATAGCCGTACTTCTCGCCATCTTCCGAGACGAGCAGTTTGGTAATAACATCCTTGGTGTTGTTGTGGACCTTGAAGGAATAATCGTCGGCCAGGGCGACGGATGAAAACAGGGCGGTGACGACGAACGCACCAGCCAGAAGAGCGGCTTTTGTGAGACGGTTTTGCAGTTTCATGATGTGATTGTTGGTTGAGTTTGTTGTTGTTGTACGCCGCCGAATCTAGCCGCCGCCAAGGTGATGGCAAAGGAATTTGAGTGCCGAAAAAACTGGTTTGCCCCGGATCAGTACACCCGGTAATCCACCACGCGCCATTGACCCGATTCGTGGGCCAGGATCACGCGCTCGGCTGCCACCGCTTTGTGCTCGAATGATGTTCGAAAAAGAATGCTTTCGTAATGGCCATCCGGCGAACCGGTCAGCTTGCGGGTGAAGGCCGCGCCAATAAACTTTCGCGACAGGACGCGGCCGAAAGGAGCGCGTCGGCCTTCCATGGAACGCCGAAATTGCGCCTCGGTGGTCGCAGCCCGAAGCCGCTCGGGCTCCTCCTGATACGCTTCCGCGTATTTGCCAGCGTCCACCAGTTCAAGCCAGTGCATGGCCACGGCTCGCGTCTCCTTTTCCCGGTCTCGTTTCTCCGACTTTGATTCTGAGACAGACCGGTGGGTGGCGCACGCCTGGAATAGAAGGAGGCAAAGGCCCGCGAAAAAAACGAACGTGCGCTTCATGCACTCGACCGTCTAACGAGCCGACCGCGAAATCGCAATTCCAAAACGCAGAGGGGGCTAAACGGTCGCAATCACGGCAACGGCGGGGGAGGGTGGGAGCGGGTGCTGACTTACCCCGTGGAAGCCGGCTTCGATCAGCATTTTTTCGAATTCGGCGAACGTATACGCGTCGCCGGCAGCGGTCGTAGCCAGCATGACCAGGCTGAAGCCGGCTGCATCCGGGGGCGTGATGCGATTAGCGTTCGGGACAAACTCGACAATGGCGACGGTTCCGCCCGTGCGGAGGGCTCGCCTAACCTTTTTCAGAAAGGCAACGCAGGTCGGCAGGTCGAAATGATGAAGGAAATTGGGGACCAGCACGGCGTCGTAACCTTCCCCGAGATCGACGTCGAAGGCGTTGCCAGTGATGGTACGGAAGCGATCGGCGAGGCCGGCCGCTTTGGCGTTTTCCTGCGCCACTTTCAGCACCGGCTCCCAATCGAGCGCGACCAGATGTGTGCCGGAATTTCTTTTCGCGACCTCGATTCCGTAGATCCCATGACCGGCCGCAATATCGAGGATACGAGCAGGCTCTGCCGCTTCGCGTCCAAGAAGGTCGGCCAGGGCTTTCGCCGGTGGGATCATCATCGGCGCCATCCCTCGCGCGAAGTCCACCCAGACCGGATGGTCCGGCTTCATCGTCCCTTCAGCAGGCAGAGCCGTTCCACCCTTCCGCACGGCCGAGGCCAATCCGTCGAACGCGCCTCGAATCGTGGATGACAGAAGGAACGCGGCTGCGCCTCCCGCGTAGGCGGGGGATTGCTGATCGAGGAAAGCGGCGGAATCGCGAGTGAGCGAATAACGATCGCCGTTTTTTTCCAGGAAACCGAGAATCGTCAGATAATCAGCCAGGATACGGATCCCTCGCTCGACTGCACTGCATGCCGCCGCCAATTCCGCGGCGCTCGCTCCTGCCGGGCCGATGGCGCTAAAGAGTTTCAATTCCAGCGCGGCCTGGAGCGCAGCGGTATTTTGATACGCCGTCAGCGTATCGAAAAACAAGACCGGCGAGGGTGGTTCAGTGTTGCTCATGCGACTCAATTAGGAAGGAAGAAGTGCGCGTCAATGTCTCCTGGTAGGACGCCGCAGCGCGGCATCCCTACCGGGTGGCGTGAGCGTTTCCGCCTCTTTACTTTTTGGTCCGGACAACGACAGCGGCGATGTCGTCTGCATTGACCGCGGCGTCGAAAAATTCCGCTCCGGTCAGTTGGGAAAGGTGGACCAGCTTGATACCGACTTTCTCAACCTTCCCTCCCAATTTCTCGCCGGATTTCATCCGAAGTTCGACCATTTGCCCGGTGTTTTTCTGGAGAATGCTCATCACCGTATCGCTGTCTTGTAAATCGATTTTGCCTTGAGCGAATAATTGGGTGCAAACGAAGGAAAGGGTCAGCAGAACAACGAGTAGTAAGCGTTTCATAATGGTCTCTTCTGCCGAAGAACGCTGGACTTGGCCAGCGAAATAATTCCAGCCCGGCGATGGCCTACGCTCTTGTGGTAGAGGCGCTTATGCCAAGCGCTTGTTCATTTTGCTAGGCGCTCGCCGCGGCGAGCGCTTTCAACTACAGTCAGATCGTGACATCAATTGCCGAGAATCTCGAGAGTGTTCGCTTGCAGATCGCGGAGGCCGCGAAGAAAAGCGGCCGTTCTCTGGACGACATAGAGCTGATTGCGATTTCGAAGACTCACGAAGCGGAAAAGGTTCGGGCCGCGCTCGAGGTGGGACAACAAACGTTCGGCGAGAGCCGGGTCCAGGAAGCGCGCGCCAAGATTCCGCTCCTGCCTTCCACTGCGCGCTGGCATTTCGTCGGACGGCTGCAGAAGAACAAGATTCGCCACGCGCTGCCACTTTTTGAGCTTTTCCACAGCATCGATTCAATCGGCCTCGCCCGCGATATGAACCGAATCGCGGACGAAGAAGGGCTGCATCCGCGCGTCCTGCTTGAAGTCAACGTTGCGGGCGAGGGGAGCAAGATCGGGTTCGCACCCGATTCTCTCCGCGCGGAAATGGAAGCGCTCCTCGGATTGCCGCGCCTCACCATCGAAGGGTTGATGACAATTCCCCCTTTGGCGCCCGAAGCGGGGGACTCGAGGAAATTCTTTGTCGCTTTGCGTGCGTTGCGGGACCAGTTCGAAAATGAGTTTAGCGTGCAACTTCCGCGGCTTTCGATGGGAATGAGCGGCGATTTCGGCATCGCGATCGAGGAAGGGGCCACGCTGGTGCGCGTGGGCACGGCAATATTTGGCCGACGGACGCCCGCCAAACTTCGGGCCGAAAACACCGGTGAAATCTGAAAGGCGAGCCATGCGACTTGAACTCAGGAATATTCAGCTCATCGGCCGGGAGCTCGCCGTGCAATGGAGTGACGGAGAGGAATCGTATTTCCCGCTCGAGCGTCTCCGCCGGGCGTGCCCTTGCGCTTCCTGCGGCGGCGAGCCGGATGTTCTGGGAAACATTTCGCGTCCGGACGTTGCCTATACCGATGCCAGCTTCGACCTCACCGGCTGGCAATTGATCGGGGGGTATGCGTTGCAGCCACGCTGGGCCGATGGTCACAGCACCGGTCTGTACTCGTTCCAATACCTTCGGCGGCTGGCGGCCCCTTCTTCGTAATCCTCCTCGTCCTCGTGCTCGTCCTCGTGCTCGTCCTCGTCTGTCTCTTTCCGGAAGCAGATTCGAGGACGAGAAAGGATGAAGGGAACGAAACCGAGGACGAGGGACGAGAACGAAGGACGAGGACGAGTAGGAAGGAAGAACCGCCGCTACTCAGGCAGGGTCACGCGCAGAAGCGAAACGTCCTCGCCTTGCGGTCGCAACACGCGGTCTTCCAACTGAGCCGGGACCAGAAAGAAATCCCCGGGCTTGAATCGTAAACCGGCGCACTCCAGTTCGCCCGTCAGGCACACCACGATGGCGAAGCGCCCGCTTGGGGCGATCTCGCGGTCGGTGCGGAGAAGCCATTTTTCGATTGAGAACAGGGAATTGCTCACGAGCGATTCCCCCTCCTGCTTCAAAAGCGATGGCGCGCGATCGGTGAAATCGATGCACTGCAACGCTTCCGCGATATGCATTTTTCTCGAGGAGCCGCCTTTCTTGCCCCGATCCCAATCGAAAACGCGATAGGTCGTGTCGCTGTTCTGCTGGATCTCGACGATCAGATTCCCGGCGCCGAGGGCATGGAGCCGGCCGCTCGGGAGAAAGATGGCATCACCTGGCGCGACCGGGATTTTGTAAGCGTGCCGGTCCGGCCGCCCCAGCTTGACGGCTTTGACGAATTCGACGCGGGTCGAATCCTTGTTCAGGCCGGCAAAGATGCGGGCTTTGGGTGCGGTGTCGGCAATGTACCAAAACTCCGATTTCGGTTCCCCTCCAAGCTCCTGCGCCTTTTCGGCCGGAGGATGCACCTGGAGCGAGAGAGTTTCCTGGGCGTCAAGCAACTTGGCCAGGATCGGGAAGCGCGAAACGCCAGTCCGGCTCGGACCGTCCGGCGCATCACCGAAAATCTCCTTGCGATGCTTCTCCCAAAGCATGTGCAAAGTCTGGCCACGGAAAGGGCCATCGTTTACTACGCTCTGCGCTTCAGGCCGATCCACCATTTCCCAGGACTCGCCGATTCGCACGGCAGGTGGCAGCCGCTTCCCATAAAGCGACTCGAGACGGCGCCCGCCCCAGACCCGTTCCATGAAGATCGGTTGGAAGACCAGTGGCTGGGTGAGAGTGGGTTTGGTCATGCTTTCCAATTACTGATTGCAGATTGTAGGTTGGAGATTGGTCAATGCAAAAGACACCGGCGCCTCCATGCGATTCTTTCTGAGATATTGGCTGCCGGTCTTAATTTGGCTGGCCGTTATTTTTGTCGGCTCGACCGATTTGATGTCCGCGGAACACACCTCGCGATTCATCGGCCCGTTTCTGCGCTGGTTCTTGCCCGACATCGCCGACGCAACCATCGCCTCAGTCCAACTTTTTGTCCGGAAATGCGCGCACCTCTCCGAATATGCGGTCCTCGCCGCCCTTCTTTGCCGCGCCTTTCGCCAAAGCATCGGCCGCCCTTGGCACGCTGCTTTCCTGGCTTTTTTCGTCGCCGCCGCCTCCGCGGTGCTCGATGAATTCCATCAATCGTTCGTCGCCTCTCGCACTGGCACGGCTGTGGATGTGGCGATCGATTGCGGCGGCGCGCTGATCGGGGTTGTAATCTACCGGTCGCTCGGGAGAACGCGCGCCACACCGAAACGACGGTCTGCACTTCCGACCCCTTGACCAATCATCGATCACCAATCACTATTCCCTTCCTCGGCGCCGTGCGCCGTCCCGGGCCTGTAGCTCAGTTGGTTAGAGCATGCGCTTGATAAGCGCAGGGTCGCTGGTTCGAGCCCAGCCAGGCCCACTACCTTTAACCGAACCACGATGCGTAAAGCGAAATGAGCGACGAGAGCAAGCCGGTCGCCCCACGGCGGCAGCGTTCCGATTACAAGGCGGTCTGGAGCGATCTTTCCGACACGCTGTCCCGCGCCAAGATGCATGTCATCGGCACGGAGGATGAAGATGCCCTGACCGGCAGCGGAAAGGCCACGGCGGATTTTCTTTCAAAACGCGTGGGTCTCCGTCCCGAGGACACGATTTTGGAGATCGGATGTGGAATTGGCCGAGTGGGGAAACAACTGGCGCCGCGCTGTCGCAAATGGATTGGATGCGACGTCTCGCCCAATATGTTGAGGCTGGCTCGCGAACGGTTGCAGGAGTTCTCCAACGTTGAGCTGTTTGAGACGTCCGGGCATGATTTGCAGGCAATTCCCGATCTCTCGGTCGATCTCGCCTATTGCACGGTGGTTTTCATGCACCTCGATATGTGGGACCGGTTCAGTCTGGTGAAGGAAGCCTTCCGTATTCTGCGGCCTGGCGGCCGGGTTTACATCGATAATGCCAATCTTTGCTCTGACGAAGGCTGGAGCGTTTTCGAGCACCACCAGCATTACCCGCCGCACGATCGCCCGGCGCACATGACGGAATGCTCGACGCCCCAGGAGTTGCAGGAATACCTGAAGCGCGCCGGTTTTGGCCAGATCGAGACGGCTCTCGACGGTTTGTTTGTCGCGGTGTGGGGGGAAAAGCCGGCGGGAAGTTGAGGGTTGGGAGTTGAGAGTTGAGAGCCGGGTGAATGCGTTTCGCCCCTCCTCCGACTCATTGGGCTTCGGCATTATTGATTTGTCTTAGAGGGTCTATCGCCGAACAATGACGGCATGAGCGATCACGTTTATAAGAAGATCGAGCTGGTCGGATCTTCACCGAACAGCATAGAGGACGCGGTGGGAAATGCTTTGGCCCGTGCCCAGAAGACCATCCGAAACATGCGCTGGTTCGAAGTCGTCGAGACCCGCGGCCATATCGAGGATGGCAAGATTAATCACTGGCAGGTGACGGTGAAAGTCGGGTTTACGCTCGATCAATAGCCGTTTGTCTTGCCCTGTGGCCGCTTCGCTGCGCGAAGCGCCCCAAGGAGGGGCGATTTGAAATCGCCCCCAACGGCGGTTGCAAACCGCCGCTCCTTGACGCTGCGGAGCAGCGCGGCGGGCTCCGCAGCCTATTCTTCGCCGTTCTGGACGGCTTGGTAGAGCTTGGTCGCGCCGTAGGCCAGGATCGCCGGTTTGAACGCGATCATGAGCAACCGGACGAATCCGCCCAAAATTCGGCAGACCGGGAGCCGATTGAGAACGAAGCCGGCGAGAACCGCGTAGCCGATCGAGCGGACGGGATTTTCGCGCACGTACTCTTCGGTTTGTTCGAGGACCTGCTCGAATTGATCCCTGGTGTAGCGAAGGCTCCGCTCCGCCACGTCCTCTGTCATCCCTGAAGATTGTTGATCCATGTTACTTAGACTTCGAACCGTGATGATTGTTTGCGTGTTTGAAATTTGTCAGCGCAGCGTAAGCCAAACTGTCGAGGCCGCAACACCTGAGGGAAAATCGGGCAGGGGCGCCGCCCGGTGAAAGGTTCCGGCGCGCCGCGTGGCCTTAAGGCAATAGCGCGCCATGACTTCCAGCGCGCGTTCCCCCAGCTTCGAGCAGTTGGTCGACAGGAGGATCTTTCCGTCCCGCGCCGCCACCTCCAGCGCGGCCATGAGCAATTTCTCGAAGTGTTGTTCAATCTGGAATGCTTTCCCCCGGTGCGACCGGGAAAAAGTCGGGGGATCGAGGATAATGACATCGAATCGCTCCTCCTTCCGCGCCAGGCGGGGCAAAACGTCCAGAACATCATCCGCGATGAAGCGATGCCCTTCAGTGGGCAGCGAGTTCAAGCCGAAGTTCTCGCGTCCCCGGGCCAGCGATTTCTTGGAAAGATCGATGCTTACGGTCGCCGCTCCGACCGTTGCCGCGGCCACTGAAAAAGAGCAGGTGTAGGCGAAACAATTGAGCAGACTTCGCGGCGCCAGCTCCCGGACGAAATGCCGGTTTTCGCGTTGATCGATAAAAAGGCCCGCGGAATATCCAGCTCCGAAATCGATCCCGTAGCGCAGCGTTCGCTCCATGGCCGTGCTTTGCAGGTTCGTCCCGGGGTCGCCCAGGACGAGGCGGGGCGCTTCGCGCTCGGCATTCCGTTTCGGGAGGAAGCGTGCGAAGACGCGCCGGAAATGAAAATCAACGTTGAGGGCCCAGAGGCAGAGTTCCGTCTGCAATCGGTTCAACGCCGCGTCGTTCTTGTACGAGATCAGGATATCGACCCCGAACCGTTCGGCCCATCCGTCCGGACAGGTGCAGAGACGGATCGCATCCGTCTGTTCCGCAATTAGATTCTGATGTAGGACCGGGTCGATCCACTCGGATAATTTCACGGGCGCCACGAGAGAATCCAATCCTCTCATAAGTTATTCGGTTGTCGTGCTGGTTCTGCGTCCGTCCCGTCCCTTGCCCGTCAGGGCCGTCAGGTTACAATGGCGTCGCGCTCAGCCCGCGTAATTGCCGTCACCAAATGCAAAAGGTCACCGTCCGAGTCCCGGCGAGCACGTCCAATCTCGGACCGGGCTTCGACTGTCTCGGGGTCGCCCTTCGGCTTTATAATAACGTGACGATTGCTCGCGGGGCGGGGGAGTCCTCCAGCGCCATGGTTCGAATCGCCGCCGCTGCCTTCTTCAAACGTGCCCGGCACAAGGCGTTCCCTTTTTCCTGGACCATCGCCGGGGATATCCCGGCGGGCCGAGGCCTCGGCAGCAGCGCCAGTGTGCGCCTGGGGGTGATTGCCGGGTTGAATGAGCTCGCTGGCCATCCTCTACAGCGGCGGGAGATTTTCGAAATCTGCACTGCCTTGGAAGGCCATCCCGATAATGCCGCGCCCGCTGCCTATGGCGGGTTCAATGTCGTTCGCGACCAGCAGCGGCAAACATTCACGGTCTCGGCCCAATTGCACTTTGTGCTTCTGGTCCCGGATTTCGAGATCGCCACGGAACACGCCCGAAGCGTTCTGCCCTCCCGGGTCGATCGCCTGGACGCCGTAGAAACCTGCCGGAATGCCTGCGCCATCACCGCTGCCTTCGCCTCTCGCGATTACGAAAAACTACGGGGTGCCTTTGCCGATCGTTTGCACCAGCCCTTTCGCAAGAAACTCATCCCCTTCCTCGACGATGTAATTAGCGCCGCCGAGTCCGCGGGTGCGCTCGGAGCCTTCCTCAGCGGCTCTGGTTCCACCATTTGTGCCGTCACGCTCCGTTCGCCAGAAAAGGTCTCCCGCGCCATGCTCGCCGCGGCCGATTCCGAAGGCGCCCGCAGCATCCTCACCACCGCGGACAACCGGGGGGCCCGGGTTCTCCACATTCGGCATTCGGCAATCGGCATTCGGCATTCTTCCCATGGGTCATCGCACTGAAAATCTCGAGCAGTTCGCCATCGACGTCATCCTGGAGCGACGTCATGGCGTGCGGGCTTCGTTGCTTCGGGCGCTGCTTTACGCGCTCTCCTTCGTGTACCAGGGTCTGGTCCAGCTTCGGCTTTTTCTTTATCGCCATCGGATTCTGCGCGAGCGCACGCTCGGCTGTCTCGTCATCAGCATTGGGAATCTCACGGTCGGCGGAACCGGAAAAACGCCGATTGTCGAAAAGTTCGCCCGGGCGCTGCGAGCCGGGGGCCGCCGTGTCGCCATTCTGAGCCGGGGCTACAAAAGCGTGCCGCGGCCCGTTCGCCGCAAATGGTGGCAACGTTTCCGACGAAAAGATCCAGCGCCGCCCCGCGTGGTCTCCGACGGCAAGACTTTGCTGCTTGATTCGCTGACCGCGGGCGACGAGCCCTACATGCTGGCGAACAACTTGAAGGACGTGATCGTGCTGGTCGATAAAGACCGGGTCAAGAGCGGCCTGTTCGCCATTAACAAACTGAAGGCCGACACGCTCCTCCTCGATGACGGACTGCAATATCTCCATCTGAAGCACCGCCTCGACATTGTCCTGATCGATCGCCAGGCGCCTTTTGGGAACGAGCATTTGCTGCCGCGCGGGACATTGCGCGAGCCGCCGCGGAACCTGAGGCGCGCGAGTTATATCTTCATCACGAAAAGCACGGGCGAGCCAAATGACGCCCTTATTAAACGAATTCGCCGCTACAACCGCACGGCGGAAATCATCGAGTGCGCGCATCAGCCTCTGCATTTGGAAAACGTGCAGACCGGCGAGCAGATTCCACTCGAGCGTTTGCGCGACACCTACATTGGGTCGCTTTGCGGGATCGCTGCGCCGGAGAGTTTCGAAGAGGGATTGAGCAAGCTTGGGGCGCGCCTCGAGCTGACGAAGCGTTACACCGACCATCACCGCTACACCGAGGCCGAGCTGCAGAGCTTCATCAACCGCTGCGTCCGACGCGATCTCGAGATGATCGTCACCACGGAAAAGGACGCCGTCCGTTTTCCGCCGTTGGGTAAGGTGGACGTTCCTATCTGCTTCCTTCGGGTCGAAATCGAAATCCTGAGCGGGCACGAAAGCTGGGAGCACTGCGTCGCGCGCATCTGTAAGCCGCAACCCATGCTGTCACCCGCGCGGTTTTTTGCCTGAGAAGGGATTGTCTGACCGCGGATTACCCGGATTATCGGATGATGTAGAGGCGCTTTCCAAACCGCCCCCAAAAAACGGCGGACTGGAGACCGCCGCTCCTTGATGTCTCAAGTGCGGTCGAGCCCCGAGAAAAAGCACACTCGCTCGATCGCGACGGGACGATAGAATGAGAACTAATGAGCAACAAAGCGGAGTTGATCGTCGAGGGAAAGAAACTGGGGGTGTCGAACCTGGACAAGGTGCTCTATCCCAAGGCAGGGTTCACCAAGGGTCAAATCATCGATTATTACATCCGCATCGCGCCGGTTCTGCTCTCGCACCTGAAAGACCGGCCACTGACAATGAAGCGTTATCCTAACGGTGTGGATCAGCCTTTTTTTTACGAAAAGAATTGTCCATCGCATCGGCCGTCCTGGGTAAAGACGGCGAAGGTCTGGAGCGAAGGGAACCAGCGGGACATGCATTATTGTCTGGCGCAGGATTTGCCGACGCTGGTCTGGGCCGCCAATCTCGCGGATATCGAATTGCACACGTCGCTCGCGCGCAAGAAGGACGTGGCCCGGCCGACCATGATGGTGTTCGACCTCGATCCCGGTCCGCCGGCAGACATCGTTCAATGCTGCCAGGTGGGGCTCTGGCTGCGCGAGTTACTGGCGGGGATGAAACTCAAGAGCTGGACGAAGACGTCGGGTTCGAAGGGCTTGCAGGTTTATGTGCCGCTCAACACCGCCGTGACGTTCGATCAGACGAAGGCGTTGTCGCGCGCTCTCGGGGAACATCTGGAGCGGGAACATCCGAAGCTGGTCGTCTCGAAAATGGCGAAGGCATTGCGGACGGGGAAAGTGTTCGTGGATTGGAGCCAGAACGACGAGCACAAGACGACCATCAACGTTTACTCGTTGCGGGCGAAGGAGCAGCCTACGGTTTCCACGCCGGTGACCTGGGAGGAGGTCGCGGCGACTCTGAAAAAGAAAAGCGCGAAGCTTCTGGTGTTCACGTCGGATCGCGTGCTGCAGCGGGTCGAGAAATCAGGGGATTTGTTCGAGCCGGTCCAGACGCTTAAGCAAAAGATGCCGAAGAAGTGGAATCTGTAGCGGCGGGAATGTGGGAGGCGCCTTTGTGCGGCGACCATCGCCGGAACGCCAAGGTCCCTCCCACATTAAAACAACTCGATGATTGAATTGTTGGCTCTCAGCTCCGCGTTGTTTTACGGCTCCGCGGATTTCTTCGGTGGATTGACCGCGCGCCGGGTGAGCACGGTGGCGACGGTGCTCGTGTCTCAATTCGTGGGACTCGTGCTGCTCCTGGTAGCGTTGCCGTTCCTCCCGGCGGCCACGATTTCTCAGGGCGATTGGGTCTGGGGAATCGTCGCCGGTCTGAGTGGCGGAATCGGCGTGGCCTTGCTCTACCGCGCGCTCGCGGTCGGGACGATGGCGGTGGTCGCCCCAATTACGGCGGTGTGCGCCGCGATGATTCCCGTGCTCTTCGCGTTCGCCTTCGGTGAGCGTTTGCGCCCGTTGACGATCGTCGGTGTCGCGCTCGCCTTTGTTGCGATTGTCCTAGTCAGTCAACCGGGAACGCGGGAGCCGGGTGCTGCGACCCGGAGTTCCGGAAAACGAGGTTTTCCCCCTGGCGTCTCGCTGGCGTTGCTTGCCGGCGTCATCATCGGGCTCTTTTTTCTTGCGCTCGCCCGTACGAAAACCGCGGCGGGAATGTGGCCGCTCCTCGCGGCGCGGATTACATCCGTCACGCTATTTGGGGCGATCGCTCTGGCGACAGGCCGTTCGGTTCGAATGAATGCGTCCGCTACGGCGACTGCAACTGCCAGTGGAACGCTGGATATGGTGGCCAACGCTCTCTACATGATCGCCGCCCGGGTGGGGCCACTGAGCATTGTCATCACCCTGGCCTCACTTTACCCGGCGGGCACCGTAATCCTGGCCCGCCTGGTTCTGGGGGAGCGTCTCAGTTTCATGCAGACCGCCGGGATCGCCTGCGCCCTGGCTGCGGTCGTGATCATTGTCGGGACGACGGGATGAAAGAGCACACGCTCAACGATCATCGGCTGAAGATCGAAAACATTCGGGAGGCCGCGCGGTTGATCGATCCGGTGTTTCTCAACACGCCGCAGTATCAGGCGGAGTCGCTCTCGCGATTGCTGGGAACAAGAATCGTGGTGAAGGTTGAGACGGCCAATCCCATTCGATCGTTCAAGGGCCGCGGTGCGGAATATTTCGCCTCAAAGATTCCGAAGGGCATGGCGTTGCTGACGGCCAGCGCGGGCAACTTCGGCCAGGCGATGGCTTACGCGTGTGGCCGGCGTGGTCTTCCGCTTACCGTATATGCCAGCGTCAACGCGAACCCGTTCAAGCTGGAACGCATGCGAATGCTGGGCGCGACGGTTGTGCTTCATGGCGAGGATTTCGATGCGGCGAAGATCGAAGCGAAGCGCGTGGCCTGCGCGACCGGCGTCCGCTTGGTGGAAGACGGTTTCGATCCCGAAACCGGCGAGGGAGCGGGCACCATCGGGCTGGAGTTGGCGGGCGAGAAAGTCGATGCGCTGCTTCTCCCCCTTGGGAACGGCGCTCTGACTTGCGGCGTCGGGCGCTATCTCAAGGAAGTGCGTCCGGATATTCGGATCGTCGCGATCCAATCAGAAGGCGCGCCGGCGATGCTGGAGTCGTGGCGGCAAAAAAAAGCGGTCCGCTTCGATTCGATCTCGACCATCGCCGATGGAATCGGCGTCCGGATCCCGATTCCGGAATGTGTGCAAGATATGGAGGGAATCGTTGACGATGGAATTCTGGTTAAGGACGAAAGCTTGATTGAAGCGATGCAGCTGGCTCACCAGCATCTCGGGATTGTGCTCGAGCCTTCGGGAGCGGCCGGCCTCGCGGCGGTCCTGGAGAATCGGGCTCGGTTCCGGGAGCAGAGCGTGGCGGTCATTCTTTGCGGCGGAAACCTCACGTCGGAGCAGATGAAGCTTTGGCTGTGAAGCTTTAAGAAAGGGCGATTTGCAAGTCGGGCGTCAAGGAGCGGCGCTTTCCAAACCGCCGTCCCCCGGGGTACAGACGCCTTTCCCGAGGCATCGCCAGAAAAGACGGCGGACTGTAGACCGCTGCTCCTTGGGTCTTCCTCTAGCTCGTCCTGAACTGGTCCGCTTTGTCCTTGAACAGGATGTTGAACGTGGTGAGCGAGCCGTAGCACCGTGTTATATATTGATGAAGCTCGAACTTGTCGCCGTCGCTCAACTTGTCGTTAGCATTCACCTTTTGCTCGAGGACGCGCAGATTGTTCCGGATCATCACGATCTTGTGAAAGAACGTTTCGAGCGGCACTTCCTTCGGTTGAAGCGACGTGTCGGCGGATTGCAGCACAAGGGTTCCGCGATGCCAGCGGTTGGCCAGGCCTTCCACGACGACGTCTTTCTGTTCAAGGCCGAGAGCTTCCACGACGGCCTGGGCGGTATCGCGAATCAGATTCGTCAGCGGAACTTGCAACTCGCTTAGGGTGGCGGTCGCCTCCGCGGGCTCCAGACCGCTCGAGGCCGGGGCTACCATCCGGGGCGCATCGTCGAAGGCGATCTCCGCGGTGTGCTCCGTCAACGACCTGATGGTCCCAACGCCATACTGAGGATGGCGCACTTTCATTCCAATATGAAGAGTCTCAATGTTCATGCTCGTCGGGACACCCTGCGAGATCGCCGCGAAAATCGCAACTGTGAGTTCGACGGGGCAGCTACTTTTACTTTATGGCGCCCTTCGGAATCGTCGCCGGCCTGCTTACGGTGTCGATCCTGGGAAAGATTACGTTCACCCAATCATCCCAGGTAGAGACCGTTTCTCAGAGACGTCGGCTATGGAAGCCGACGGTTGGTAACCAGACTCTGTAGCCCCCGCTGTGTTGGGGCGCCGAGCGGGTAGGGGGCTACGAACTTGTCTAAGTTTCGACTTTCGGAGGAGTCTCTGGCGGCGCAACGATGCGCCACGGCTTAAGGCGTGGAAGCCTGCCGGACTTTCGGATCGAACCAGTCTTCCTGCCAGCTTTCGAGGGTGTAATCGAACGGCTTGCCGATATCGGACAGCGTTTCGTCGTGATGGACCTGAGTGTTGCCTCCGATCTTGAACTTGCGGCCGGTCAGAGCCCCATAGATATGGCGGCCGGTTTTCAGCTTTATTTCCTCGAATTCATGATCCGGGGCGTAGACGATGCCGGACATGTTTGTTTTGATCTTAAAGTGTTTCTTGTGCCTGTCCGGGACTACCCCGTAAACTTGAAACGCTGAGGGATTGGTGAATCCGCCGGTGGCATAAACCGCATCATTGTCCACCGCAGGATGGCTGGCATCTTTTTCCTGCAGCGTGACGTTTTTCTCCACGTAAATGATCACGTTGGCCCCGTCCTCGACCTGGATCTGTCCCTCGTTATGCACGATGACGTCGCCGGTACACCATATCGCGGCCGTGCCACCCCCGGTCCCGTTCTTCTTGATGACCACCTTGTCGTCCCTGTGGAGATGGATTTTCTTCACCTTGTAATATCTTATCGCGCCAGGAGAGCCTCCGGCCGATATGTTCGTGACATGACCCGGCCGGTCCAAAGCGTCGAGAGGCAAGCTGGCTTCGGGAATGAACGCAGGATTATTGCGCGGACTCTGCACCGGTTTTAGCTCACGATAGAAACCGTCGATAATCTCGCCGGAGACAGCGGCATTAGACACCTTAATATTGACCACGCCGGCGCCTTTCGCCGCGATCCCCCAGACCTTTACATTCTCCAGGCGGATGACATCCGTGTTGTCCTTTTTCTTTGCGTTGGTGCAGATGTTGCCATTGGTCATCCGCGAAGCGATGGTGCCGGGAGTTTTGGAGCCGTCATACTTAAACGGCGTCACCGATGGGTCGTAGCTGTCGACGATCATGTTGCTCCCCCCTTTGATCTCAATCGTGTCTCTGGACAGGATCGCGGCCGGGAAGGGGGTGACGGGAGAGGCAATCGCCTCTATGACGCGGCTGATCTGCGGCGTGGTAAGAGTAGCGTTTGTGCGCATGTCGGTAAAAACATTGATCTTGCGCAGGTTCAGATCGCTCTTTTTCATCGCAAGACGTGACGGGCCGGGGACGTTAGCCAGTCCGGTCGAGCGAATGAGGTAGGAATAACGTTCGGCGGGAACGCTCGTCGGATTGATCGTGCCGGCGCCCGTCGGACAGCTGATCTCGACGATCGCGCGAACGGCGGTATTACCCTCGCCCCCGTGGCTAAGGAGGTCGCTTTCAGTAATGTATTTTTTGGTCGTGCCATTCGCTGTCGTCCAGCCCGACCAGGCGGCCGTAGTGCCTTCAGTGATCGTCCGACGCAGCGCGTTTAGCGCGATTTCGGCACCGCCCTCGGCGGCCGAGCCGGCTTCATGCCAGCTGGCGGCTTGGAATGGGCCTGCCTGTTTGCTGCTCGACAGGGAAAGCAGTGTCCCGGCGATAAGACAAAGAACAACAACCGCCATGACCGTGACAATTAGCGCGCTTCCTTTGAGCGCCGCCGCGGTGCGGCCGGTTCGGCGGAAAGATAACTGAGTTCGGGTCGTCATTTTAGTTAAAATCGGAGTAATAGTACTGGCGCATGAAAGTCGTGCTCGAAAGCGGCGGCGGCGCTTGCTTGGCCCGGCGCGTCTTCGAGAAAGTTATGGTGGCCGTCACCACCGGATCAGCCAGGATCTCGGCCTCAGTTGGCCCGAACGTCACGCTGGCAATCCCGGTGCCGACCTCGCGGGCGGGCAGCGTGCCTTCCTTGCGGTAGAGGGAGCCGTTCTGCAGGTAATACTGCACGGAAACCGCCTCGCCGAGGGTTCCGTAACTATAATAATACCGGGCACTAAATACCTTGTGCTTTTTCTTGTCATGCTTGTTGGAGGTCGTCACCAACGTCCGCTGAGGCACGTTGGGCGTCTTGCCGTCGGCGGCATAGTACTGCGGAAGCGACAGAGTTAGCGGCAACGCCGGCGGCAACGTGGTTCCGGTTGGGCCCGCGTTCCGGGAGAAGTCGGTTGCCCGGCGAAGGTCGAGCGACAAATAGTCCATCGCCTGCAATTGCCCCACCGAATAGTACTCCGAGGCCGTCATCGAACCGATCAGGGTGCCGCTGCTTGTATAAACGGCGGCAAAGACGAGGCCCAGGATGCTGACCGCGATCATCATCTCGGCCAATGAAAAGGCGCGCCGGCCTAACCAGCGGTAGTTCAGTCGCAAACTCATTTGTCTCCTTCTACGGTAAAGAGCGTTACCGTCTCTTTCTTCCGGGTGACGTTATCTGTTCCCTTCCACGAAACCGCAATGTTCAGTCGCACGGTCGAGTTGAAGACCATCATTCCGTTGTTGGAAACCGTGGTTACGACTCCATTTGAGCGTTCGACGACAATCGGAGTGCCGCCGACCTCGAACGGGTCGATCGTGATTTGAGTACCGTCAGCGTCAAAGATGGTGATCGGGTTGTTTGACGCGTTGTAGCACTCGACTGTGACTCGTTCGGTCAGGTTTGGAAGTTGCGCAGCGGAGCCCATGGCGACGGCCATGACATCCTTCAGGCCGGGCGTCAGGGAATCCAAATCAGCTATGTCGTAGGGAAACTCGGTCGGATAAACGTCATCTACGTAAGTGCCATCGTCATCAGCGTCGTAGCCGACATCGTTCGGATCGTCAGGATTGGGAGGGTAATTGGAAGTCAGCTCGGTCCAGGAAGCCCGGCGAAACTGCTCCATCCGTTCCTGGATGAGCTGCGAAGCAAAGGAAGCGGTCGCTCCTCGCCGCAGATAGTTCATGACTAGAGAGTTGAGCGCGAAGACAGACCCGAGCGCGACCACGAGGACGCCTGACGCAATCATCACTTCGAGGATGCTGAAAGCGGCGAGCCCACGGCGCTTAATTGAGCGGCTCGGCTGGTAGGAAACTGAAGCAACCATAATTACCGTAAACCCCGAAGCAGGCGTTGTGCCAGTGCGGAGACTCCTTATTCCGCAAAAGCCGCCCGCTGGAACCAGCGGAGAACCGCAGCCAGGCGCAAGTGGCTTATATCGAGTATCTAACGCCGGTTTTGCTGGACAGCTCCTCGCCGCTGCTAGGCGAGTTGGCAACGTTTTGTTTGTAGCGTGTGCTGGCGATCTGGGAAAAGATCACACCATCCAGGTAGGCGAGGCCTCCCGCACGGACCGAGCCATTCGTAAGCCCGAAGGAGCGGCGGTCTCCAGTCCGCCGACACTCAGTTAGAAGAGTCCGATGCGAAAGACGGCGGTTTGTAAACCGCCGCTCCTTGAAGGCGAACTCAATTCGTCGCTAACGGAAGAGATCGAGCTGCTCGCGTGAGCGACGGAA
>QHMY01000061.1 GCA_003218305.1 Verrucomicrobiota bacterium | reverse complement strand
TTCGGCAACGAAGAATTCCTGGCGGAAAATTTTGGCGGGGAGCGCGTCCTTGGCGGGCTCTGCTTTGTTTGCCTGAATAGAGTTTCGTCCGGCGTCATTGAGCTTTATGATCCGGGCCGGGTCGCGCTGGGTGAATGTGGCCGTCCTCCTCAATCGCGCACCCATGCTGTAGCGGGCGAATTCCAACAGAGCGGCATTGTCTGTGGCGTCGTGGAAAACCTCGCGCTCGAGCGCTGGCGGAAACTGGTTTGGAATATTCCTTTCAACGGCCTTTCGGTGGTCGCCGGAGGAATTGATACCGAAGCGATTCTTTCAGACGATCATCTTCGGGAGGAGTGTCTTGCCTTGATGGACGAAGTCATCCTGGCGGCGAACCAATGCGGCCTCCCGCTGCCCGCGGCGGAGGCGCCGGTGCAGATCAAACGCACGGAAGCGATGGGCGCCTATAGGCCCTCGACCCTGATCGATTTCCAGGCGCGCCGGCCTCTCGAGATTGAGGCCATCTGGGGCGAACCATTGCGCCGCGCCGCCGCGGCGGGGGCCTCGACACCGCGTCTGCGAGAGCTGTATGAAAAGCTCAAGGCGCTCGATTCTAAACGGACTGCGGAAAGGGCGGTGGAGCGCGCACCCCTGTGAAAACCAAAAAGCCAGGTCTAAGGGCAGACGTTGCGCCGACGGTCACGGTGCTCAATCGGCAAAAAGCAGTCCGCGTCCCGTTGAAGGTTCTGGAGGAATTCGCGCGACCTGCGCTACGGGCCTGTCTTGGGATTCCGTCGAAGCAGACGAGCGGTCTCGCGGGTCTGGCCGAACTGAGCGTGGTCCTGGTCTCGGACCGGCGGATGGCGGAACTGCACCGGCGGTTTCTCCAGCTTCCGGGCCCGACCGATGTGATTACTTTTCAGCACGGAGAGATTTTCATCAGCGCGGAGACAGCGCGACGAAACGCGCGGCGATTTGGCAATTCTCTCCAGCGCGAGTTGTGTTTGTATATCGCGCACGGCTTTCTTCATCTTCATGGATTTGATGACAAAGATTCAGCCGGCGCAGCCCGGATGGCACGCGCTCAAGAAAAGCTTGTGGCGGCATTTTTGTAGCGGCAGTCGATGACGGCCGTCGCAGGGGCGAGAGCGACTGAGGATCAGTTGAACCACGCACAGCCTATGGTAACGTTCCGGCCATGAGTCGGCAGCCACGAAGGGATGGTGGGAGTGGCGCCAGGTAATTGACTGAGGCCGCTCCGGTTCGCTCCGATGTATAGTCCCTTCCAGTCATCAGTGGAAAATCCGGCGATCGAGCAAGAGACTCGCACAGCCGAGCAACTCGATCTTCCCTGGCAGGTCGTCGTGCACAATGACCCGGTCAACCTGATGAGTTACGTCACGATGGTCTTCCAGAAAGTTTTTGGACTCTCGCGAGAGCAAGCGGAACAGCACATGCTCGAGGTTCATCAGCAAGGCCGGTCGATCCTCTGGAGCGGGATGCGGGAACGCGCGGAGCTTTACGTTCAGCAACTCCACGGATACCTCCTGCTCGCTACGCTCGAACGAACCAACTGATATGGAGATTCGCCGTCAGGGAGATTGCATCGAGATCTCCGAACTCGACCCCTTCCTGGCTGAACTCCTGCGGCAAGTTCCCGAGAGCACGGATTCCTGCGGCGTGGAAGCCGCGCAACAACGCTTGTTCAGTTCGCCGGCGGCTGCGTCGGAGCAGGAAATCTGCGCGGAATGGAAGGTTTATGTCGAACCCGAGTTGAGGCGCCTCTTTCAAACCGCGACCCAAACGGTCGCGTCCGATCTCCAGCAGCTTAACGGAAGCTCAAAACCATTCGCCAATTGCACCCTGCGCATTCCGGCCGGGAACGCTGACGCGTGGTTGAACGCGCTCAACCAGGCCCGTCTGGTCATCGCGGCGAAATACAATTTTGACGAGTCCGAGCTGTGTGACCACTACCGTTCGCCCATCGGTTCACGCCGCGACCTGGGACTGTTTCAGGTGAATTTCTACGGATTTCTCCAGGAATTCATCCTGCACGAGCTGAAGATGTAGCCGGCGTTTGGTCCGGCTGTTGTAGCGGCGTTTGTGTCAAACGCCGAATCGATTGGTCAGGCGCTTGGCACAAGCGCCTCTACACCGCATTTTCCGAGTCCAAGGCGACCTAACTCTTGCGCCGCTCGCGCACCATGGACATAAGCCGGTCCTTCAAAGCATCGGACGACTTGGCTGGACGCAAGCTCAGGGCAAATGCCTCGTGCATGCTGTAGCACTCCGAAATAAAATCCTCGGCCGGCTTCCCGAGCTGGTTCCGGGCTAGCTCGAAGGCTTCGGTCTCTTCTGGTTCCAACGCGCCGATCACGTACAAACGCGCCTGATTCTGGAATTCTTCAAAGCTCATCTCGTAGCTCCTTGAGACCATCGTAGATCTTTTTCAGCCCTAATTCGAGCCGGGTTTTGACCGTGCCTAATGGTGTATTCGTGTTTGCAGCGATTTCGCGCTGACTCATTCCCTTAAAAAATGCGAGATTGATGGCTTCCTGCTGGGCCGGCGGAAGGGTGTTGATGACCTTCCGGACCAGGACGCGCGTGTCGCTGAAGGTGATTTCTTCCTCGGTCGCGTTATGCACCCAGGCGTCCGGCTGCTGCTCGGTTTCGGTTTGGAGCCGCTCCCCCGCCCGGGCGTAAGCCTGTTTTTTTCGCAGACCGTCAATGGCGCGGCGGCGGGCCAGCGTGACCATCCAGCCCAACGGTTTGCCTTTTTGAGCGGAGAAGTTTTTAGCCTGGTTCCAGATCTCCATGAAAATCTCCTGAAGGAGATCGTCCGCCTCGGCTTCGTTATGAATCACCCGCAGAATGAGCGCCTTCAGGATGCCGTTATATCGGTCATACAAAACGGAAAGGGCCTCCGGATCCTCCTTCTGGATCGCGTGCATCAGTTCGAGATCGGTCGGCGCCCCTGGTTCCAGTTCCGGGGCGGCCGCGGGCAGTTTCGGGGCCGGTGCTTCGGTCGGATCGTCGGGTAGTGCGTTGGTTGAGGCAAGGTCCATGGTCATGGCGGCTACCCGTTCTTCGCTTTGGCGACCCATTCTTTCAAGTGCGTTTCTAAAATGCTCATCGGCAAGCCGCCGTTTTTTAAGACCTCGTCGTGAAAGGCGCGCAAGTCGAACTTTTGTCCGAGTTCTTTTTCCGCCTCGGTGCGCAGCTCCCGGATTTTCATTTGCCCGATCTTGTAGCCGAGCGCCTGGGAAGGCCAGACGATGTAGCGATCCACTTCGACTTCAATGTCGTGCGGCGGGTTGCCGGTGTTTTCCTCAAAATACTTGATCGCTTGTTCGCGGGTCCAGTTCATCGAGTGCAAACCCGTGTCCACGACCAGGCGGACCGCGCGCAGCATTTCGTCCCCGAGATGTCCGAAGTTTTGGTAGGGATCCTTAAAGAACCCCATCTCGTACCCGAGGCTCTCCGCGTAGAGAGCCCAACCTTCGCTAAACGCGTTGTATCCCCCATGTTTCCGAAACTCCGGGAGATTTTCCATCTCCTGGGCGATCGCGATTTGAAAATGATGTCCCGGCACCGCTTCGTGGAGGGTGAGGGTTTCCATCCCCCACTTGGGCCTTCCCGGCAGGTCGTAGGTATTGGCAAAGAAATAACCGGGGCGTCCCGCCTTGAGCGAGCCGGGCTCATAATAGGCTCCGGATTGCGACTTTTCCGCGTAAGCCGGGACCGCTTTGACTCCGTAGGGTAGGCGCGGAAGGATGCCAAAAAATTCCACCAGCTTCGGGTCGATCTGCTTGGCGATATCGCGATATCCCGCCAGTAAACTCGCCGCATCGGTGTAGTAAAACTTCGGGTCAGTCAGCAGATATTTGGTAAAGGCATGAAAGTCGCCCTCGAAGCCGGTGCTCGTGATCACCTTGTCCATTTCGCCGCGAATGCGCTTCACCTCGTCGAGGCCGATCTGGTGAATCTGCGAGGGCTTCAGTTCGGTGGTCGTTTCCTGGCGGGTCGTGAAGGCGTAAATTTTGTCCCCGTTGGGAAGCTTGTCCGCGCCGATCGACGTGCGGCAGCCCGGGAGATATTTCGTGGCCAGGAAGTCGTGCAACTTCTGAAAGGCTGGTTCGACTTTCTTCGTGAAGGCGTCGGTGGCGGCCTCACGCAGACGCGTCTGGTCCACGGCGGGAATGAGCGACGGCATTTCCTTGAAAGGCGCGAGCATCGAGCTTTCCGCCGGGTCCTTGACGATCAGGTTCAAGACCTGTTGCGGCACATCGCGCATGGTCACCTGCGGCGGCGTGAATTTTTGATCGAGGCCCTTTTGTAACAGGGCGATGGTTTGGTCGATCAACGCCGGCACGCCGTTCAACCGCGCGATCAAATCTTCGTAGTCTTTTGTCGTCTTGAACGTGGTGGAGGAAATCACCTGCGCGACGTTCTGTTGCACGCCGCTCATCTGATTGATCTGAAGCAACTCGAATGGAAACTGATCTCCTTCGACCGAGAATTCTGCGTTACGCCGGTAGAGGTCGTAACTGATCGTATCGGCGGGATTAAGTTTCGTTCGATCGATCGACTTGATGAGCGCGAGATCGAGTTTGTTGGTCTCCCTTCGCCGCGCGATCGCTTCCAGGGAAAGATCGCTCCAGCGGTCGTTCTGCCCCGGATAACCAACGCCGGTGGCGAACTCGGGCGATTCCTTCATGCTGTATTCCCACGAAAGGTCGAACAGCCGATGCAGCCGATCGGTGTCACTCAATTTCTCTTTATTAGTGAGGAGTGCGTTCCCGCCCGCGGCGAAATCGTCAGCGGGGGCGGCGTGCAGGGTTGAGCTGAAGAGGAGAGCGCAGGCGAGGAGGGGCAGGTGACGCATGGGGTAGGGGGATTTAGCGGTGGTGGCCTGTCTCGTCCACCGATTTGACCCGGCTGATCGCCAAATTGGCGACCCGGATTGTCATGTTTCGATGAGTGCTGGTTACGAAGAAATCTATTCGGCTTGACCGTTGGAACGCCGGCGGGCTAGCTTCCGGGCCTGACTGATTCTTCGGAGGAGATAATCTGAAAAACATCATGCGCTTCCTGGCCATCGCGACCCTGTTCTTCGCCTCTTTGGTGTTCGTCCGCGCGCAAGACGCGGCCTCGACTCCCTTCCGCCGCCGGATTCCATCGCCCTCCGCTGAATTGCCAATGCCAACGCCCAAAGCGAGGCCAGTTCCCACTCCGGAGTCGACCGAGAGCTTCACTCTGCAGCCAATGGCATCGCCAACCCTGGATCTTGAGCCCATCCCGACCCCGACTCTCGAACCGATTCCATCTCCACCACCGAGACCGACCGCGACCATTGCGGTGCCAACGCCGAGGCCGCCTCTCGCTTCTCCAACCCCGCGACCGATAGCGAGTCCGACGCCAAAGCCCCAGCCTTCGCCTACTCCGACGCCAAAGCCGAAGCCTTCCCCGACCCCGACGCCTCCGAGACCCTCTCCTACGCCAAAGCCAATCCCAAGTCCGACGCCAATGCCCGTGGCAAGTCCCACGGTTTCGATTGAGCCGGCGACGGCCGATCAGACGGATCTCTCGACGAAGTTGAAAGCCCTGGAGCAGCGCTGGGAGGGATCCTTCATGGCGCACGACATCTCAGTCCTCGAGCAATTGGTGGCGGAGGACTTCGTGGGCACTTCGTCCAGCGGCAAAGTCGGGACCAAGATGACGATGATTGAGCAGGCGAGGAAAGATAAGAACGTCTACGCCTCCGCGGCTTCCTCGGACATGATGGTCCATATGTTTGGTCCGAACGTGGCGGTCGTAACGGGGATTGTGCGGGAAACCGGCAAGACACCCTCCGGCAAGGCCTTTTCCCAGGGGTTTCGTTTTACCGACACCTGGGTGGAACGCAACGGCGAGTGGCAGTGTGTTGCCGCGTCCGCGGTCGCGCTTCCGAAGAAGTAATCGATCGCTCAACTCGTTTAGCTGCCCGCTGCTGTAGCCGCTTCGCTGTGCGAAGCGTTCGCCTTCACGCCGCCCACAGGGCGGCGCTACAGTTAACTGTAGGGCGGGGTCGTTGGCCCCGCCACGATCCGCGCTTCGCGCGAGACGCCCTCAAGGAAGGGCGATTTACAAATCCCCCCAACGGCGGTTGTAAACCGCCGCTCCTTGTTGAGGAACCAACCGAGTGGAGTCTCGCCGCTTCCGCTGTCGCTTTTCCCAAGAAGTAAATCGATCGCTCATCTCTTTGCCGTAGCTGTCCGCTGCTGTAGCCGCTTCGCTGCGCGAAGCGTTGCCTTCACGCCGCAGTTAATTGTAGGGCGGGGTCGCTGACCCCGCCGTGATCCGCGCTCGTTCTGCGAGGCGCCCTCAAGGAAGGGCGATTTACAAATCGCCCCCAACGGCGGCTTGGAAACCGCCGCTCCTTGTTGAGCAATCAAGCGATTGCGTCCCGGCCTAGTTGCGCCAACTATTAGCCCCATGGCCCAACTATCGAGTGATCCCGTCGTCGATCCGCTCTGGTACAAGGACGCCATAATCTACGAGCTGCACGTTAAGACCTTCCATGACAGCGATGGAGATGGCATCGGCGATTTTCGCGGCCTGATCGAAAAGCTCGATTACCTCCAGGAGCTGGGCGTGACCGCTCTCTGGCTGCTGCCCTTTTATCCCTCGCCCCTGCGCGATGATGGCTACGACATCGCCGACTATTACGACGTAAACCCGAACTACGGAACGCTCGCCGATTTCCAGGCGTTTCTGGCCGCGGCGCACGAGCGCGGCTTGAAGGTGATCACGGAACTGGTGATCAACCACACCTCCGATCATAACCCGTGGTTTCAGAAATCGCGCCGCGCAGCGCCCGGTTCGCCCGAACGCGACATGTATGTCTGGAGCGATACGCCGGAAAAATACAAGGAAGCGCGCATCATTTTCAAAGACTTCGAGACCTCGAACTGGTCGTGGGATCCTGTGGCCAAAGCCTACTATTGGCACCGCTTCTACGCGCATCAGCCCGACCTGAACTTCGACAACCCGGAGGTCCATGTCCTGGTGGAAAAGGTGCTCGATTTCTGGCTCAACATGGGCGTCGACGGCTTACGGCTCGATGCTGTTCCTTATTTGTACGAGCGGGAGGGAACGAGCTGCGAAAACCTTCGTGAGACGCACGAATACCTGGTGAAGCTGCGGGCCCACGTCGACGCCAATTTTCAGGGCCGCATGCTTCTGGCCGAGGCGAATCAGTGGCCGGAAGATGCCGTCGCCTACTTCGGCAAGGGCGACGCGTCCCACATGAATTTCCACTTCCCGCTCATGCCGCGGATGTTCATGTCGCTCCAGATGGAGGACCGGTTTCCGATCATCGACATTCTCGACCAGACGCCGGCGATTCCTGAGAACTGCCAGTGGGCCATGTTCCTCCGCAATCACGACGAGCTTACGCTCGAAATGGTGACGGACGAGGAACGCGATTACATGTATCGCGTTTACGCGAACGATCCGCTCGCCCGCATCAATCTCGGCATTCGGCGCCGCCTAGCACCGTTGCTCGCGAACAGCCGCCGCAAAATCGAGCTGCTCAACATCCTGCTTTTCTCCATGCCCGGGACTCCGGTCCTCTATTACGGCGACGAAATCGGCATGGGCGACAATTTTTATCTAGGGGACCGCAACGGTGTCCGCACCCCGATGCAATGGAGCCCCGACCGCAACGCCGGTTTTTCCAAGGCGAATCCGCAGCAGCTTTATTTGCCGATCACGATCGACCCGGAATATCACTACGAGGCGATCAACGTCGAAAATCAGCAGAAGAATTTATCCTCGCTGCTCTGGTGGATGCGCCGCGTCATCGCGATGCGGAAAAATTTCAAGGCCTTCTCGCGCGGCTCGCTCGAATTTCTGCATCCGGAAAACCCAAAGGTCCTTGCCTTTCTTCGGCGGCATGAGGAGGAGACTATTCTCGTCGTGGTGAATCTCTCCCGCTTTTCCCAGGCGGCGGAGATCGATCTTTCCCGTTTTGCCGGTTGCAGCCTGATGGAGGTCTTTAGCCAAAACTATTTCCCCGCGATTAAGGAATCGCCGTATCTGATTACACTCGGCCCTCACGCGCATTACTGGTTTGTCCTCCGCGCCCAACCGGCCGCGGCCCGCGCTTCGCAGGAACGGGTGGTGCCCACGGTGAACGCCGCGCCGAATTTGACGGCGCTGCTGGAGGATGGGCAGCGTTCGCGTTTTGAGCGGGAAATGCTGCCTGAATTTATCCGCCATTGCCGGTGGTTTGGCGGGAAGGCCCGCACGATTCGTCAGCTGCGCATCGCAGAGCAGGTGCCGCTCGCGGGCGAGGGGAGCGCGCATTTTTGGTTCCTCGAAGTGAATTACACTGATGGCGCGCCGGAGACGTATGCGTTGCCGGTCCAGGTTGCGATCGGGGAAGCCGCCCGCGCCATCGCTCAGGCTGCGCCGCAGTCAGTCATCGCACGATTCGCTGGAGGAGACGAAGCGATTCTGCACGATGCGATCTGGGACGTCGCTTTCCGGGAGGAGCTCTTCCGCATGATTAGGCAACGCGAGAGTCTGAACGGAAAATCGGGTGACCTTCTTGGGGCGCCCAGCAGTTCGCTTGCGATCGACGACAAGGTTCCGCCCTCTCACGTCGTCGCGGCGGAGCAGAGCAATTCGTCGATGCTGTTCGAGAACAAATATTTCCTGAAGCTCTACCGCAAACTCGAGGACGGAGTGAATCCCGACGTTGAAATCACGCGGTTCCTGACCGAACGGCGTGGCTTTGCGCATGTCCCGGCTTTTGCCGGCGCCATCGAGTATCGCCGGGGGAAATTCGACCCGACGGTAGTTTGCTTGCTGCAGGCAGCGGTGCCGAATGAAGGCGACGCCTGGGCGCTGACGCTCGATGCGGTCGGTCGCTATTACGAGCGCGTCCTGGAGCGCAAGGCGGATCTGCAGGTCGAGCGCGCGCCGGCGGGGCCTTTGCTCGAGGAATTGATCGGCGGCATCTATCCGCAAAAAGCGAAGCTGCTCGGGATCCGCACCGGCGAGTTGCATCTCGCGCTCGCTTCCGATCCGGACGATCGGGCCTTTGCGCCGGAGGCGTTCAACCCGCTCTCGCAGCGCTCCGTTTATCAAAACATGCGCGCGTCGTTGCGGCGGGCCTTTTCTCTGCTCCAAAAGAAATTGCCCGGTCTTTCCGATGCTTTCCGGGCGGAAGCGGAGGAAATTCTGGCGGCGGAACAGAAGATTCTCGCGCAGGAACAGCGTATTCTCGATCACAGCTCAGCCGCGACCAAGATTCGTATCCACGGGGATTACCATCTGGGGCAGGCTCTTTATACCGGAAAAGATTTTGTCATCCTCGATTTCGAAGGCGAGCCGGCGCGTCCGCTGAGCGAGCGCAAGCTGAAGCGGTCCGCCTTGCGCGATGTCGCGGGCATGATGCGCTCGTTTCAATACGCGGCCTACAGCGTACTCTGGCAGCCGGCCATGCGCCCGGGAGACATTCCGTTCCTCGAGCGCTGGGCCGATCTCTGGTACCGGCAAATGAGCAGTGTCTTTTTGCAGAGCTATCTCAGGACGACTCGCGGGGCTTCCTTCGTTCCGCAGCGCGAAACCGATTTGCAGGTCCTCCTCGAAGCATATCTGCTCGACAAAGCCGTCTACGAAATCGGTTACGAATTGAACAACCGGCCCACCTGGGTCGTGATCCCGATTCGCGGCATCAAACATATTTTGGCGATGTGATCCCTGCAGGCTGGGGCCGTTGACCCCGCCGAGGAGATCATGCAGCGTGAAGCGGCATGATGCGCTAGCGTCCCCGAGCCGCAGGCGCCAGGGGGCACGAGCTCGCTCACAAGCCCTGGCATGAGACGCTATTCCTTCGCTCGCTCGGCGATCTTGTTCAGCAGCCCGTCGAGATCGTCGCGCGTGAGGAGACGGCCATTCGCCACGACGGCGTTGATGCGCCGAATGTTCGCGATGTCGTCGAGCGGATTGGAGTCGAGGAGAACTAGGTCAGCTAGTTTGCCTTCTTCGATTGTCCCGAGGTCTTTCTCTCGCTTCATGAATTTTGCCGGATTGACGGTCGCAGCTTGCAGCGCCTGGAAGGGAGACAGGCCGGCTTGGACAAAGATTTGCAGTTCGTCGTGCAACACCGCTCCCGGGGTGCCCACAGACCGCGGATTTAACTGCGTGCCGGTGAGCAGTGGGACGCCAGCTTTCTGCAGGTCGGAAATATTGCGGTAGGTCTTCTCCCGTGACTTGGCGAAGCCGCGATAGTCGGCGTTTTGCTTCTGCCGTTCGTGCTCGGCGATGGCTTTCTGTACCTCGGCGAGCTCCGCTTTGGTGTTGAAGCGGCGGCGCGACGTATCAGCGAGCTCGAAGTCAGGACTGAAGGTCGCGAACATCGCCGCGTTCGTGCAGACGAATGTCTTGTTGCGCGCCATGATCCGGAGGGTCTCCTTGTAGTAGGGCTGATCGATTTCCATCGTCTCGAAGAACGCGTAGTTCTCATCGACGGTCATGGTGTCGATCGTCTTGTCGCGATAAAGCGCGTAGTACTCTTCGCGCTTGTTCGAGGTGGCGCGGTGCAGCTCGGCAAAATGCTCGATGCAATCGAGGCCAGCATTCGACGCGTCATCGAGGAAAGCCGGCGGCACGGCGGCGACCGGGAGCCCGTGTTTGTGCGCCGCTTTGATGATCACATTCAACAACTCGGGCGCGAGGCGCTTTTCCGTCTTGATGTGGTCAACGCCGGCGCGCGCGAGCGATTCGACCGCCCTGGCTGCTTCGTCCGCGGTTTTCACGACCAACGAATCGGCCCCCCAACGATTGCTCTGAGGACGGGGCCGGCGAGAAAGAGGCGCGGCGCGAGGAGCCGGCCGGCATTAATCTCGCCACGCAATCGCACGGCTTCGGCGGGATCCATCGATGTTCCGGCGTCGCGCACGCCGGTGACGCCGTGCGCAATCAGCAGCTCGAAATACGGCAGCTTCCTGCCGATGGCGTCGAGCGTGAAGGTGTAGTTATCCCACAGGCCGGGGATCAGGAACTTGCCACTCGCATCAACGACCTTTGCGCCCTGTGGGATCTTCAGCTCCTTGCCGACGGCGGCGATACGGTCTCCGCGGACGAGCACCGTCATGCCGGGCCTGGGATTCTCGCTTCGCATATCGAGCACCGTGACGTCGCGAATCGCGACGGTCGGCGCGGCCTCGGGCGCGGCGTTTGCCCTCAGCGACAGGAAAAACAGGAGCGCAACGACTGCTCGCGCCGCGGTTCTAAAGTTAGGTCGCATATTAGATTCTACAGTCAGCGCCTCGCTCCCGTCGAGCGGGCGTACGGCGCGATAGTTCACCCGGAGCGATTCCATCTGGAAAAAGTTCAGCGCTGGGTTTGATGTGGTCAGGGGGCCAGAGTCCCGTCAGGGACGAAAGCATGGCGATATGCGATTAAAGATTGGCGCGTCCCGAAACTGCGTTTATAAGCAACTTCAGATTCAAAACGGAAATATGAATACACACCTCGACTCCATCGACTGCCAAATTGCCGCGAAACATCTTCTCACCCATCCCTTTTACCTGGCCTGGACCCGCGGCGAATTGACCGTGGCCGCCCTGGCCGATTACGCCCGCCAATATTATCACCACGTCGCGGCCTTCCCGACCTATCTCTCAGCCGTGCACGCGCGTTGCGACGATCAACCGACGCGCCGCCAGCTCCTGGACAATCTCGTCGACGAAGAAGCCGGTTCCCCGAACCACCCGGAATTGTGGCTTCAATTCGCCGAAGGCCTCGGAGTTTCGAAAGAAGACGTCCAATCATCCGAGAAGTGGAATGAAACCTCGAGCCTGATCGGCACCTTTCGCTCCGTTTGCTCCGAAGGAACCACCGCGGAAGGTCTCGCTGCCCTTTACGCCTACGAAAGCCAGATTCCCGCCGTCTCGGAATCGAAGATCAAAGGCCTCGTGGAGAACTACCAGATGACTGAGCCGCGGGATTACCAATATTTCACCGTTCACATTGAAGCCGACCGTGAACACGCAGCCGCCGAGCGCAGCATGCTTTCCGGCTACGTGAACGACGAGAATGCCGCGAGCACCGCGACCGCGGTCGATCGCGTTCTCGATGCGCTTTGGGAGATGCTCTCGGGCGTCTGCCGCCGTCACGCCATCGCTTGCGCGTAAGACGCGCGACGACATGAGGAGGTCCCGGAAATCGCGGGCGCGGATCTGCCGGTCTGTTCGCGTTTTCCGTCAAGACGCCGGCATTTTATGCCTCTAAAAGACCTTCTTGATCTCCTCGAGAAGCTGGAGACACGGGTGAATTCCTATTGGAATTTCTATTCCATTGTGATTTTTGCGTCAGCTGGTTGGTTAATCACCAAAAACATCGCCCTCGCCCCTCAAGCGGTAACTTCCATGGCCGTCGGCCTGTCCGCGTTCTTTATCGTAAATCTGTCTGTCATTCATTTCGCCGAGCGCAGAATTGCCGCGGTTGAAGATGAAGTCCGGCTCTGCGCGACAACGGCTGCGCCGGCCTCGAGTCCATTGTTTCTTCGGCATCTGAAGAGACTTTCGATTCCACACCGGAGCCTTTACACGCTCGTGTTCCACCTCGTGATCGATTTATCGCTTCTGGCGCTGCTCTGTCTTAAAGGGGCGTAGCCAGGAGGGCAGGCGGCGCTACGGGCGGGGCTGGACCAAGCAGAACCGCGCAAGCCAGGGTCGCTTTACTTGTCGAAGCTTCCAGCCGATTCCATTTCTATTCCCTTGGGGAACAAGTTTGATTCTGATAGTTCATTAGACTCATGCGCGCCCTGGCAATAATTTCCATTCTCGGTCTCGTGGCGTTTGCGCCTGCGCAAGGGAAGCCTATGACGCCCGAGGAGCTGGCGGAGTTCTTGGGACCGATCTCCCCGCAGAAAATGGCGTGGACGAAATCGATGGGGACCGATTTCGATGCCTATATTGGCCGGGCCATGCCGCCCTTGTCCGGCACGGTGAATATTTACATTGGCGGCTGGCCGCATTTCAAACGCGACGCGAAAAGCACGGCTGTCGCCGGTCGCCTGGGCATGTTTCCCCTGACCTGGTACAGAAAGACTGCGCCGGACGGGACCATCACCCAGGAGGCCGCGCTCAAACTTTACGACGCCTGGAAGGTGGACATCTGGCTCGAAGCGAAGCGGCAATCAGACATCGATGGAATGATCGCCCTCATCACGAGGCTGCCGACCTTTACCCAGAAACCGAAGCCCGTTTCGGCGCACTAAGCCTGCCTGGCGATGCATCGTCACAGCCAACACGATGAACGTTGATCAGCGCGACAATCAGTTGGCGGCGGAGATTGAAGCTTTCAAGAACGCGATCGGCGCCTACGCCAGCCGTCTCGCGGTGAGTCCCGACCAGGTCGCCGGCCAGGCGGCTGACGCTGAATATTTCAGGTACGCGCTGGCCGTTCAGGAACTGCGCCAAAAGCAACAAGCAATGGAGCAGCTGGAAAACGCTTCTGCGGGACGGTGGAAATGTGCCCGCCGCCGGCGCCTCACAGGCGCCTGTCTTCCCCGCGGCGCCGCCGGTCGTCTCGCCGGGAATAGAATCCCGCTTCCGAGCGTTCGTTAGGCAAATCCGAGCGAGCCCGATTTACAAACCCCTCCATCGGCGCGGCGCTCGGTCTCGAGGACCCGGGTCAGACCGGTCCCGATTCCGCCACGCTCGCGCCCGAGATCGTCGCTGTCATCGGCGAATGAACGTCAGGGTCGCCTCGAATTGGAGCGACTACGCCTCCTACCTCGACCAGCTCGAGCTCCAGGTGGCGGCAACCGCGTCGGCCAATGGAGCAAACGCGCGACGTTGACCGTGGGTGGGTGAGAGCAAGCGGGACCCTGGAACGCTCAACATCTTGGCGCCCACGGTGTCCGAGGCGTCGGCATCGACTGGAGTCGAGGCATTGGCGGAACGTGACCTGCTTGAAATCTGCAATGCTCGCCCCATGTCGATGCCTGTTTCCACGCCTCACCATTAAAGCCAAGATTTCCAGGACGGTTATCAAGTTGCTCTGTCTTGTCGTCTTCTCGATCACGGGATCGGGGATGGCGGGGACCGCACCGACCCCAACGCCAAGCGCTGGTCCCGCCCCCAGCCCCGTTGGCAGCGAGAGGATCGTGTTCTCAAGCCGGCGGAACAATCACGATCAGATCTATGTGATGGATCCAGACGGGTCCCATCAGACACCAATAACCAGCAACCCTTGGGACGATAGTTTTCCTGACTGGGCGCCTGACGGGACTAAGGTCGCGTTTCAGAGCTTTAGGGATGGTAACTTCGAAATCTATGTGATGAACGCGGATGGCTCTAATCAGGTCAATCTGACGCACAATCCAGCCATATGGGAATTCGGGGCCGCCTGGTCGCCCGATGGGACCAAAATCGCATTTAACAGCGACCGGGACGGCTATCCCCGGATCTATGTGATGAATGCAGATGGCTCGAATCAAGTTCCTCTGACAAACAACCTCGAGGGAGACTTCTACCCCGCCTGGTCACCCGACGGTTCCCAAATTGCGTTTATGAGCGTTCGGGCGAACAACGGGGAGATATTCGTAATGGATAGCGATGGCTCGCATCAAGTTCGCCTGACCAATAATCTAGTCGGGGACAATCACCCTGCCTGGTCTCCCGACGGCGCGAAGATCGCGTTCGACAGCATGCACAATGGCGTTTGGGAGATCCACGTGATGAATAGAGACGGCTCTAATGAGATCCTTCTGAGCAACCATCCGTCGGGTGATTCCTCGCCGGAATGGTCGCCCGACGGAGCCAGGATCGCCTTCACAAGCAATCGAACGGGCAACCCGGCCATCTTCGTGATGGACACAAACGGCTCTAACCAGATCAACCTGACGAACAATCCGTCATTTAGTGATGCCGATCCCCACTGGCAGCGATCGCCAGCTTCGTCTTCTCCGACACCACCGCCAACCGCGACGCCGAACGCCAGCTCAACACCGATAGCCAGCGCTACGCCGACTGCGACAGCCGCAGCGACCCCGAGCGTCGCGCCTACTGCGATGCCCAGTGTCACTCCAATTCCCACTCCCGTTGGAAACGGTAAGATCGCCTTTCTCAGCACGCGCGATAGTACCAGCGAGGTCGCCACGGAGATCTACCTGATGAATTCGGACGGGTCCAATCCAACGCGTATAACACATAGTCCGCCCCATACCTTTCTTTCCGGCCCTGCCTTGTCACCGGACGGCACCCGGATCGTCTTTATGAAATACCCACAGGAATCGGGTAGCTTTGGCTATGACATCTACGTCATGGATTCTGACGGTTCCAATGAAGTCCGACTGACAAACAGTTGTGGGGATGATAGCCAGCCTGACTGGTCTCCCGATGGGACGAAAATCGCGTTTTCCAGCGATCGGGATGGCAATGGAGAAATCTACGTGATGAACGCGGACGGGACCGACCCCGTCAATCTAACCAACAGTCGGGGAAGTGATCGCCGCCCAGCTTGGTCTCCCGACGGTAGCAAGATCGCCTTCGACAGCGATCGGGAGCTGCTGTACCACGCCCAAGTCTACGTGATGAACGCGGATGGTTCCAATCAGGTTCAACTGACTACCCAGACGTATAACGCCGATCCAACGTGGTCGCCCGATGGCTCCAAGATCGCCTTTTCGACCTTGCGCTGGGATGCTCACTATGAAATCTACGTAATCAATGCCGATGGCTCCAACGCGACGCGGCTGACGAATTCTTCAGTTGATTCCCTCTTCCCATCTTGGTCACCCGATGGTTCCAGAATCGCATTTCGCACCAGCTACACCGGCGATGCGGAGATTTACTCCATGGGCCCGGATGGTTCCAACCCAGTCAACCTGACCAACAATTCTTCTGACGATGTGATTCCAAACTGGCAAAAGGTGCCCGGATTCGTCTTCCCGACCCCCACGCCAACGCCAACCGCGACGTCAACGCCAGCGGCGACGCCAAGCCCAACAACAACGCCTGCCGCGACCCCTACAGCGACAGCCGCGGCCACTCCAATCGCTTCATCGACACCGACTGCGACTGCGACAAGCACGGCTACTGGAACCGCGACCCCTATCGCGACTCCGATCGCAACAACGACACCTGTTGCCACGGCAACCCCAATCGCTACGGCCACACCGGCTGCGACCGCCTCGGCAACCGCGACCGCGACAACTCCACCGGCCGCCACTCCGAGCCCGACACCGGTGGTTACGCCAAGCGCTACGCCAACTCCAACCATTCAGCCAGGCCGTGCCCTCAATATTTCCACGCGGCTACGAGTCGAAACGGGAGACAATGTGATGATCGGTGGATTCATCATTACCGGTGCATCTCCTAAGAAGGTGGTCATACGTGGAATGGGACCATCGCTCGGCGCCTTCGGTCTAAGCGATCTTCTGGCTGATCCAGTTCTTCAGTTACTCGGCCCTGGTGGCTCGGTTGCCTCAAACGACAATTGGAAGGACGGTCAGCGCAGTCAAATTGAAGGCACTCCTTTTCAGCCCGGTGACGACCGCGAATCGGTCATCGTGGCTACGCTTCCACCCGCGGCTTACACCGCCATTCTTTCCGGCCAGAACCAAACGACTGGCCTGGCCTTGGTAGAACTTTACGACGATGACGCTCAGGTCTCCGACTCCTCCCTGGCTAATATCAGCACCCGCGGATTTGTCGGGACGGGCGAGAACGTCATGATCGGCGGCTTCATCCTCGGCTCGGCTTCCGGCAATACGAACGTCGTCATCCGCGGTCTCGGCCCTTCCCTGAGTCAGGCGGGACTGAGCAACGTTCTGGCCGATCCCACCACCGAGTTGCATGACGGCAACGGCTCCCTTCTCATCTCGAACGATAACTGGATGGACGATCCCGTTTCCGCTGCGCATCTGACCGTCAATGGTCTGGCGCCCCAGAATCCGAACGAGTCCGCGATCTTGACCTCGC
>QHMY01000060.1 GCA_003218305.1 Verrucomicrobiota bacterium | reverse complement strand
GAACCCACCCCCGAATGAGTTCGACCGCATCGTGAAGAACCGTCAGCGTCCGCAACCCAAGAAAATCCATCTTAAGAAGGCCGAGATCGTTCAGCGGACCCATGGGATATTGGGTAATCACTTCCTTTTCCTTCGGATCGCGGCGGAGCGGGACGTATTCCGAAAGGTCTCGATCGCCGATGACAATGCCCGCCGCGTGGACGCCGAAATTACGCGAACGCCCTTCCAGCAAGAGCGCATGGTCCCACAATTGCCGCGTCGCGGGTTCTGTATCGATGGCGCGCCGTAACTCGGGATTCGCAGCCGCCGAGTCCGTCAGAGAGATGTTGAGCGCCCCCGGTCCGGTAGGAATCATGCGAGCGAGCCGATCCGCCTCCC
>QHMY01000059.1 GCA_003218305.1 Verrucomicrobiota bacterium | reverse complement strand
GTTCTGGATTCAAAAAGCGCTCGAAGATCAGTCCGTATTTCAACGGATCGATATCGGTAATTCCGAGAACGTAAGCGGCCAGGGAGCCGGCAGCCGAACCGCGCCCGGGGCCCACCGGAATTCCGCGTTGTTTCGCGAAGTGAATGAAGTCCCAGACAATCAGGAGGTAACTGGTGAACCCTGCCTTCTCGAGTACACCCAATTCGTAGTCGAGCCGCTTAACCAAGTCGGCATCGGTTTCCACGCGCTCGCCGAAGCGGTCGCGCAGGCCTTCGAAACAAAGCTCGCGCAGGTACGCCTCGCGCGTCTTGCCTTCCGGTGCCGGGTATTCCGGATATTTAGAAACACCGAACTCCAGTTTCAGATTGATCCGGTCGGCGATCTCGAGCGAATTCGAGATGGCCTCCGGATGGTCCGGGAAAAGAGCGCGCATTTCGTCCGCGGACTTGAAATAAAGTTCCGGCGTGTAACGCATCCGCCGTTCGTCGGCCACCATCTTGCCGGTGCCGATGCAGACCATGACGTCGTGGGTTTCGTGGTGGCTTCGCTCCAGGAAATGCACGTCGTTGGCCGCGACCAAACCGAGCCCAAACTCCTGGGCCAGGCGCGGCAGCATCTGGTTGCACTTTTCCTGCGCCTCAAGGCCATGGTTGTGCATCTCCACAAAGAAATTCTCCGCGCCCAGAATGTCGCGAAATTCCGCCATGCTCTGCCGCGCCTTGGCCAGGTTGTCCGACTGGATCGCCATGTTGATTTCGCCCTTGAGGCAACCGCTCAATCCGATCAAACCGCCCGAGTGGGCCGCAAGCAGTTCCTTGTCGATCCGCGGCTTATAATGGAAGCCGTCGAGGTGGGCGGTGGAAATGAGCTTAACGAGATTGCGATACCCGGTGTCATCCTTCGCCAGCAGGGTGAAATGATAAGCCGCGTCGCGCTGGTTATTTGGCCGGTCCTTGATCGCTCCCGGCGCCATGTAGGCCTCGCAACCGATGATCGGCTTGAGACCCGATTTGGTCGCTTCCTGGTAAAATTCGATCGCCCCGTGCAGGTTCCCGTGGTCCGTGATGGCGACGGCGGGCATCTCGAATTCCGCCGCCTTTTTCATCAGCTCCTTCATTCGCACCGCTCCATCGAGGAAGGAATATTCCGTGTGGAGATGGAGGTGAACGAAAGAGTCGGAAGGCATCCGACCGCATTATAAACGGCGCGTCCGATGCAGCAAATTTGCGAGGGAAAATGGGTGCTTACGCGACGACGCTGTTGTCATCCCGAGCCGCGTAGACGGCGAGGGACCTCACAATTGCATATCGATTAGCTCGCGCCAAAGCTACGCCGTGGACGCCTGTAGCGCTGTAGGGCGCAAGCTCCTCCCCATTACAACTGGGAGATCCCTCACCGTCTGCGCGGCTCGGGATGACAGAATAAAATTTCGATGTTGCACGTTTTCATGGACGTTGTTAAGACAGCAAGTGCGGCGATTCTCCGAGATGAATTTCAGCGGGCGCAATCGTTCGGAAATTCCGCGCACTAACGCTTTTTACGATTGAAAAACACCCACACGCCGCCATCCAACTTCCCATGAAAAAACTCGAAGCGATCATCAAGCCGTTCAAACTCGAGGAAGTAAAGGAAGCCCTGGCCGAACTCGGCATCGAGGGCATGACCGTGACGGAAGTGAAGGGATTCGGACGCCAGAAGGGCCACACCGAAATCTATCGCGGCAGCGAATATACCGTCGATTTTCTCCCGAAAGTAAAAGTCGAGGTCGTGCTGGCCGATGACATGGTGGACAAAGCCGTTACGGTCGTCGTAGCCGCGGCCAAGACCGGCAAGATCGGGGACGGCAAGGTTTTCGTGCTCCCCGTTGAGCACGCCGTGCGCATTCGCACGGAAGAAATCGGCGAAAAAGCGGTGTGAGGAATTCACGCCCCATTTTTCGCTCCACTTCCCACACCACCGCTGCCTCAACGGCAAATCCTGCCGTAGAATATCTGGCGAACGACTTCCTTTTGCCCGAAAGACTCCAATCCACCCCAATCTAACCCTGAAACCCGAACCCTGAACCCTTAACCATGGCCAAAGAAAAAGACAAAACCGCTTCCGACGTCAGCAAAATGATCAAGGACCACGAGGTCAAACTGATCGACTTCAAGTTCACCGACCTGCCCGGCTCCTGGCAGCACTTCACCACCACCCTCACCGAGTACAATGAAGAGATTTTCACCGAGGGCCTCGGTTTCGATGGTTCGAGCATCCGCGGCTGGCGCGCGATCAACGCCAGCGACATGCTGGTCATCCCCGATCCGAGCACGGCTTGGATTGATGTCTTCAACGCCGAGCCGACCCTCAGCCTGATTTGCACCATCGTCGATCCGATCACGCGCGAGCCGTACGATCGCGACCCGCGCGGCGTTGCCGAAAAAGCCGAAGCGTATCTCCAAAGCACCGGCATAGCGGATACCGCCTTTTTCGGGCCGGAAGCCGAGTTCTTCATTTTCGACGAAGTCCGCTACAGCTACACCGGCAATTCATCATTCCATCTGGTCGATAGCGCGGAAGGCCATTGGAACACTGGCCGCGAAGAATTCCCGAACCTCGGTTACAAGATTCGCGCAAAAGAAGGCTATTTCCCGGTCGCTCCCGCCGACAGTCTGCAGGATATCCGCAACGAAATGTGCCTGGAACTGGAGAAAGCCGGCATTCCGATCGAACGCCAGCACCACGAAGTCGCGACCGCCGGCCAGGCGGAGATCGACATCCGCTTCGCGCCGATGAAGCAGATGAGCGACTGGATGCAGTACTACAAATACATCATCCGGAACGTGGCCAAGAAACACAACAAGAGCGTCACGTTCATGCCGAAACCCCTTTACGGCGACAACGGCTCCGGCATGCACACCCACATGTCGCTCTGGAAAGATGGCAAACCGCTCTTCTCCGGGAACGGCTACGCCGGGCTAAGCGAAATGGCGCTCTTCTTCATCGGCGGAATCCTGCGGCACGCCCCCGCCCTCACCTGCATCACCAACCCGACGACCAACAGCTATAAACGCCTCGTGCCCGGCTTCGAAGCGCCGGTTAATCTCGCCTACTCCGCCCGCAACCGCTCCGCTGCGATCCGCATTCCGACCTACTCGGCCAACCCAAAGTCGAAACGGATCGAGTTCCGCACGCCGGACGCGGCCGCAAACCCGTACATCGCTTTCTCCGCGCTCCTGCTGGCCGGACTCGATGGAATCCAAAGCCGCATCGATCCCGGTGATCCGCTCGATAAAAACCTATACGAGCTGCCGCCAGAAGAACTCGCCAACGTCCCCAGCGTGCCCGATTCCCTCAGCGGCGCCATCAAAGCGCTCGAAGCCGACCATTCCTTCCTCCTCAAAGGCGACGTCTTCAACGCCGACTTCGTCGCGAACTGGCTCGAGATGAAACAAAAGGAATACGACGCCCTCCGTCTCCGCCCCCATCCGTACGAGTTCGCGATGTATTACGACGTGTAGACCGGAGCGGCATCTCGATGCGGTTGCTCCAAGTCAAATTAGACGACCCTATACAGCCTAACTCTGTTAATCGGGGCGCGTATGGGAGTTGATGCACGCTGGGAGGACGAGCAGGGAACCGCGCTCGAGACACTTGAGGACGGCAACAACTTCGTTGCTCAATTGCTGCCCACAGGTGCCGATGTTGATTTCCCCTGCTTGCGCTCCGTCGATTTGTACAGCGATACCGTCTTCAATCAGCTCCAACTCCCGCAACTCATTGACGAACTTCGTTTACTCGACACACGCCAGTTCGATCCCGCTGTTAAGCAACATCTCGTTTCGCTTATCCGCCTCGTGCATAGAGCATCCGGCCGAGTCCATACCTATATACGCCTCTATGGCGACTGACATTGACCGAGACACCCAGCGATAGGAAATTCATATGAACAAAGTAAACACGAAGGAGATGACTGAGCTCTCCTGGTCGTCCCCCAAGGGAAAGTTCGTTGGAGCGGGTAAACAGGTCTCCGAGGCGTTGGGGAGAAAACCAACCTCGACGGACCTCATGGAGCGGCATCCTTTTGACATCGAGATCTTGCGCGTCCCGCCTGGGAAAGCTCCCTACGTCTATCATTCCCACAGCGCGCAATGGGAATTCTACCATGTAATCTCCGGCAGGGGCAGCGTCCGGCACAAGGATGGGACGACGCCGATTGAGGCGGGCGACGCTTTCATTTTTAAGCCGGGTGAGCCTCACCAAGTCACCAACGACGGTTCGGAGGATTTCGTGCTCTATGTCGTGGCGGATAATCCCATCGGCGAGTCCTCTTATTATCCCGGCAGCAAGAAATGGATCGTGCGTTCGCCAGAGCGTGCGATTATCCGCTCGGAGAATCTGGATTACTTCGATGGAGAAGAATGAATCTACAAAACAGGAAATGAGGCAGGACCGCCCCCCCCCCTCCTGCCTGCCTGCTTTCCTGATTCGCTCCTGGTTTCCTGGTTTCCAGCTTCCATTGGTTACCTTTGCGATAGGCATTCTGGTCCTGGCGGGAACGGTGCAGGCGCAGAGTTCGAGCAATCCGGCGCCCTTCGGTCCGACCAGCGAGGTGGACGTGGACCAGCTGATGAAGTTCGGCAAAGCGCGAGGCTTCGATCTGGAGCCCGAGATGCAGCGCATTTACAAGAAAGACGAGGACGCGCTCGGGCGGCTCTTTGCCTTGTCGCTCAAGTTCAAAAAATTCGACCGGAAAGCGCGAACGTATGGCCAAATCATGTATACCTGCTGGCTCAAGTTCGGTGAGGCCTACGGGGTCGAACCCTACCTCAAAGTCCTCGACCGGCAGTCCGACGACGTTCAACAACGGGTGAGAGATTTCCTCTATTACCCGCTGCTCCGGATGCCCAAGGAGAAGCGGAAGGAAAACGTGGAAGAGATGCGCAAGATGTATCCGCGACTGTTCCCGACGGATTTTAAGTTTGGGCGAAACGATCCGATTTTCTGAAGAGGCCGCCGCCTTGAGAGCTTGAACATATTGTTCGCTCGTGGTGTCTGAAAGTTGTGCGCGTAGTAAGGCCGTTGCGAAATCTGCTAGCCGCCCTCGCCTTTGCCCCCTTTCTCTCGAACGCGCAGACAACCGCTCCCGCTGAAAAAGAGGAGCCGGAGAGCGTGTTGCTCGACCCGTCTGCAATCACCATCACGGGTCACTTCGAAGCGTCACCGGGACTAACACCACTCGAGCTGACGCTGCGATCCCTCCAGCAGCAGTTCGACGAGAAACAGGCTGCCGATGCCGCCAAATCGCCGCTCGAACCTCTTTGGCAGCAGCCGTTGTGGAAATACCTTCCGTCCGATCCGAGCGGCACGCTGAATTCGCCCGTCGGAGGTCTTCCTGATAATCTGGCGCGAACTCCTCTGCACCTGGACGATCCGTTCTGCACCCCGGCGTATCTTACGCTCGAAGCCCAGGTGCTCGATCGTGATCTCGCTCGTTCTGAAAAACAAAAGCTCTGGTTTTTCAGTCACTGATTGCGCGCCGAAAAAGGCGAGACCATCAGGCCTCGATGCGACAGGACGATTTCCGTTATGGGCGCGCCACAATGATCTTGCTTTCGAGAGCGAATTTTTCTCTAATGCGTTGAGGGCAATCGAGGGGAGACGAGCAAAATCAACCGAGGATAATCGTATGTGGCCTCCGAAATTTAGCGATTGTATCGAAGCCTGTAATGTCGCGCGCCGGCGCTGCGAACGCGCGGTCACGGCCGGTCTGGCCCAACCTGATGTCAACAAGGTCACGCAGGTGATTGTGGTCGCGCGCGATGTCGCCCGAATCGCGACACTGACCACTCAGCTCCTTGAGCGCGGCTCGAAATACGCCTACCCGATTTGCGATGTTTGCGCGCGCGCCTGCGAAGAACTGGCGAAAGCGTGCGCCAAGCACCCGAAGGTGGAAGCATTCGCGCGTTGCGCCGACGCCTGCCGCAAATGCGCCGAGGAATGCGCCAAGCTGGCAAAACAAAAGAGAAAAGCCTGATCCGCGCGGCAATCTTAGAACTTTCCGAGCTGCCGGAACCATTGCAGCGCCCGCCGAACCTCGGACATTTTCAATTGATGCGAGCCGGAGAATTGTTCCAGGCGGACATTTCGAAATCCCGTTCGCTCCAGCGAAGCTTTGACCAGAGCGTGGCTTTGTGGTGTCGCCACCATGTCGCGGTCCCCGCTGCTTAGCCAAACTGGCACTTCGAGAAATCCCCGGCCGGGCTGATAGGTCCGGTAGCTCTCGCTCAAGCGGTCCTCATTAATGCCGCTGAGAAAAAATCCGCAAATCCGGACAGAACCGGTCTTGGCCAGCATGGTGCCCAAGGCTCCGCTGCGTTTGGATCCTCCGGAAAAGCCCCCGAACGCGATCGGCCATTTGGCCGATTGCGGCCAATCCTTCCGCATGGCTTCCAAGGCCGCGGCGAGCATTCCGAGTCGCCATTGCGTGGAATCGATGCGCGGTGTGGTCGTCGCATCGGGCCCCAGAACGATCCAGCCTTCGGCGGTCGCGGGCTTCCTATACCATTCGACGTCCATCGCGCTCGTCCGATTGAAATCGCTGGTTGAGGTAACCACGAGGATGGGCCAGGTCCGTGCCGGATCGAAGCCCAGCGGAAACGCCAGAACGGCACGTCCTGTTTCCGCCCGAGGATTCCCGCCCTGGGCCGCAATGTCCTGAAAGTACTTGGCAACAGGAAACCGAATCTCTGCGGTGCTGCCGCCCTGCACTTGCTGGCCCGCCAGCGAAGCGCAGTGACCCGTCACAACAGAAAGCCAGAGCAATCCGATAAGCAGAAGGCGCATGATTCTCCGATGCTCTAAACAAGGAGCGGCGATTACAAATCGCCGCGCCTTGTTTCTGCCGATCCCGTCATAATTTTCTAAACGTCGCATTGGCCTGGACGAGATCTCCGTCCGCTGCGTGGACGATGTTCGACAGCCCGCAGAGTTTGAAGCGATGGGCTGCGAGAAACTGGTTCATTTCCCCAAAAAGCCACGCACCCGCGTACAGCTGCTCGAAAAAGATTTCGGTATAAATGACCCGGACGCGATCCAATACGGCTTCGCCACCCGTCAGAACCAGCTTTTCCGCACCCTGGAGATCGAGCTTCAGCAAATCGACCGTTTGCAACCCCTGCTCGTCCATCAACGCCGGCAACGTCATCGTGGGCACGTCCACCGTTCGTTCGACCCGCAAGTCGCGGCTGAACCATTGGCTGTTCCGTGGGTCGATCGGCAGCAGTGAACTCGAGGCGTCGGACCGGTTGATCTCAAAAGGCGCCGTGCCGTTCCGATCCGAAAGAGCCGCGCCCACAATCGAAATACCCGGCTTTGCCGCATAACGGGAGCGCAAAGCCTGCGCCAGTTCCGGGATAGCCTCGACCAGGATCAGCCGCTCGGGCCGGTGCAGCTGGAGAAAGGCGTCCGTAAACGAGCCACGGTTCGCGCCGCCATCGATGACGGTACGATATTCCCGTCGCGGCAAATGCCGAAGGTTCCGATAGGCGCGGCGGTATTGCTTGTCGACCAGCGAGCGAATCTGTTGGCCCAGCCGAGCCGCGAAGGCGCCTTTGGAGTCGGTGCGAGCCTCGGTGGAACGTTTCATGAAAGGGCGGCCAGCAGCCGCTGGCTGCGCACTCTGACACAGGGGGCGCGACCGCGTCACCCATGAAATACCTTGCAACTTGGTCTGATGAGCAGATGCTTTGTCTCACCTATGAGCCTCTTGGCCAGCATCATGAATTTGGGGGGACCGGACCTCATCGTCATCCTCCTGATCATTCTCGTTCTGTTTGGCGCGAAAAAA
>QHMY01000058.1 GCA_003218305.1 Verrucomicrobiota bacterium | reverse complement strand
CGATGAAGAAGTTGAAGTATTTGAAAAACGCGAGCGTGCCGAGATTTGCGCTCAGGCTCAGCATCAGCCATCCGCGACGCGCGCGCGGATCCTCCGTCCGCGCCAGCATGTAGCCGACGACATAGTCAAGCAGGCTCGACCCGGCGAGGAGGAAGAGGAATTTCCAGTTCCAGGCGGCGTAAAAGAAGTAGCTGCAAACGAGCAGCCAGATTTTGCGCGACCGGTTTTCGCGCAGCGACCAGTAGACGCTGAAGACCAGCAGAAAGAACCAAAAAAAACGGAACTCGACGAAAAGCATGCGCGGTCAGGGTCGGCGGGTGTAATCGACCAGGTTGAGCGCAAGCAGGCGCGTAAACTCCGCCGATCCCTCGTCCGACAGATGCTGGTCATCCACCCGGACTTTGGTGTCGTATAACTGCGGGTAAGTTCTTGAGTCGTTGAACGAGAGGAGCGGGCCGGGCGGCGATTCCCGGAAACGCGTGGGCGCCTGATAGAAGCCCGGCGGGATCACGAAAATGGGAGTGGCGCCGAGATCGCGAATTCTGGCGGCGCAGTCGCGGTAGGCTTTTTCCGCGTACGGGTCGATGAATTCAGGTCGCGCCGCGGCGATCTCCTGTTCCAACCGGCGCTGAAAATCCTTGGCGCGGTCCGGGGACATCGGCGCGCCCGCGTGCCGATGGCCGTCGCCCTTCGGCCCCAGCAGGAAGCTCGATTTGGGAGCGGGTTCATTTGCCGGAGGAGGAAGGAAATCCGCCGCGCGCCCGACATTGGTGAACTGTTTTTCGAAAAGCGACAGGTGCAGGATAAAGCTGCGCCGCGCGCTCCAAAGCCGGATGAGTTTCTTGTACCATTTGGCCGTGCCGTGCGGATCGAGCGTCTTCCTCAGAGTCAGCGCGGTGCGCGGCCAATCATGCCAGTAGAGAAGACGTTGTGTGCCGAGGATGTGGGCCTGCGATTTTGTGTCGATGTCGCTGACTTCCAGGAAAACCCACTTGAGCTTTCGCGGTTCGGTCTTGAGGATTTGCTCGAGCACATAGAAATTTTCCGGCGGATTCATTCCGTCGACGCCGAAATTAAAGGTCCGGGTCGGGACACCATTTTCGCTGGTGGTCCGATCGAAAATTTCCGGCGAAACGGCGTAGTAGAAGCGGCTCGAGCCGAGAAAAAGCGTGTCGAATTTGTCCTTGTGCTCGGAGAAAACCCGCAGCTTTTCCACCACTCCTTCGGGAATGGCCGGGGGCAGCAGGGCATGATAAACCGCGCTCGCGGCCAGAAGGGCGCCGAGGCCGAGAGCAACGCAGACGAATCTATACAAGAGTGGTTTGTTCACGCCGGCTCGTCCTCGTCCTCGTTCTCGTTCTCGTCCTCGATCTTCCAGCGCCGCATTCGAGCACGATCACGAGCACGAGCGCGAGAACGATTCGTAATTAGCGATCGCTCAGCGCCGCGATCCCGGGAAGTTCTTTCCCCTCGATGAGTTCAAGGGACGCGCCCCCGCCGGTGGAGATAAAGGTCATCTTATCGGCGAGGACCGCCTGCTTCACCGCGGTCACCGAATCGCCGCCGCCGATAATGGTCGTCGCGTCGGATCGCGCGAGCGCTTCCGCTATCGCGATTGTGCCTTCGGCAAAAGCCGGAATCTCGAAGATCCCGACCGGGCCGTTCCAGAGAATCGTTTTCGCGCCCGCAATTTCGTCCTGGTAAAGACTGACGGTCGCGTGGCCGATATCGACGGCCTGCCAGCCTTCCCTGATTCCATGGGTTTCCGTAACCCGGCTTGTGTTGCGAGCCGTCGCCCCGGCTTCGATTTTGTCCGCTTCGACGGCGTCCACGGGTAACAGGAACCGGACTCCTTTTTCCTTGGCCAGCTCCACGATCTCACGCGCCAGGTCGAGCTTGTCGGCTTCGACCCGGCTGGCCCCGATCGGAACGCCCTGCGCTTTCCAAAACGTGTTCGCCATCGCGCCGCCGATGAGAATGGCGTCGGCCTTTTCCATCAACGCTTTGATCACCCCGATCTTATCCGAGACTTTCGAGCCGCCGAGAATGACTACGAACGGCTTGTCAGGTTTCGCCAGCTCGCCGGAAAGATATTTGATTTCTTTCTCCATCAGGAAACCCATGGCCGATTGCTGGACGAACTTCGTGATGCCGGCGGTGCTGGCGTGCGCGCGATGGGCTGCGCCGAAGGCATCGTTCACGTAGAGATCGCCGAGTTTCGCCAGGGCCTCGGAAAACGCGGGATCGTTCGCCTCTTCGCCCGGGTGGAACCGGACGTTCTCGAGGAGCGTCACGTCGCCCTCGTTCATGTGACTGATGATTTCCTCCGGGATTTTCCCGACGGTGTCGGTACTGAAAGCGACCGGGTGATCGATCAGGGTATGCAAATAATCCGCGACTGGCCGCAGCGAATATTTCTCGACCGGCTTCCCTTTCGGCCGGCCGAAGTGGGCCATCAGGATCACCTTCGCGCCCTGTTCGCGGAGATAATTGATCGTGGGAAGGCTCTCGCGGATCCGGGTGTCATCGGTGATCGCGATCTGCCCGTCTCGCTCCTCCGTCGGGACATTGAAATCGACCCGGACTAGCACTCGCTGTCCCTTCACCTTGAGATCACGCAGCGTAATCTTACTCATCCTGTTTCGTTCTCGTTCCTCTTTTCGTTCTCGTGCTCGTGCTCATGCTCGTGCTCGATCCCGTATTCGCCCTCACCTTCCCTCAAAAACTCACTCCGTTCCGAAAATCTCCGCAACATTCCCATTAGCATCTGCACAATCCGCGCGAGGTTTTCCTTCGCGGTCTCGATTTGTTCCAGCGTGGCCAGCTTCCTCGCCACCAAAACATCCAAACACGCCGCGCACTCCAGGGCTGATCCGCGCGCGATCTCCAAGAACCGCGCCCGATCTTTCCCCGAAAACTTCCCATTCCCCTCCGCGATGTTGAGCGGAATACTCGTCGAAGCGCGATCGAGCTGGTCCTTTGCCGCTGCCTTGGCGGCGATCTCGCTTAGGAGTTCGCCGGCCCATGCGCAGAAAGCGATGGCCTCGCGGTAAACATCCAGTTTTTCGTGGTCGAAATAGATTTTCATATCTTAGGGGGATCGATCACGAGCACGAGCACGAGCAGGAGCACGAGAACGAAGGGATCAAGAGCAGGAGTAATAATTACTTCGCCAGAACCGCCAGCAATTCGACGCAGCGGTTGCTGTAGCCCCATTCATTGTCGTACCAGCCGACAATTTTCACGAACTTGCCACCGTGGGTCATCGTCAGTTGGCTGTCGAAGATGCAGGAATGCGGGTTGCCGACGATGTCGATCGAGACCAATGGCTCTTCGGTGTACTCCAGAATGCCTTTGTAACGCTTGCTCGCGGCCGCCTCTTTGAAGGCCGTGTTGATGGAATCGACCGTCGCGTCCTTCTCCAGGATGGCGGTGAAATCGGTCACGGAACCGTCGGGCGTGGGGACGCGAAATGAGCCGCCAGTCAACTTGCCCTTCAAGGCCGGAATCACATCGCCGATCGCCTTCGCCGCGCCGGTGCTCGAGGGGATGACGCTGACCGCGCCCGCCCGCGCGCGGCGCAAATCTTCATGTGGCAGATCGAGGATGCGCTGGTCGTTGGTGTAGCTGTGGATCGTGCTCATAAAGCCATTCACGACCCCGAAATTGTCGTGGAGCACCTTCGCCATCGAGGCGAGGCAGTTCGTGGTGCAGCTCGCATTCGAGATGATGAAATGCTTTTCCGCGTCGTAGAGCTCGTCGTTGATGCCGAGGCAAAGGGTCAGATCCGGGTTCTTGGCCGGGGCGCTGATGAGAACTCGTTTCGCGCCGCCTTTGGTCAGGTGCAGCTCGGCTTTGTCGCGGCTGGTGAAGAAACCGGTCGATTCAAGGACGACGTCCGCGCCGAGATCTTTCCAGGGCAGATTGCCCGGGTCGCGTTCCTTCAGGACCTTAATCTTGTGGCCGCGGACGATGATGTTTTGCGCGTCGTGTCCAATCTCGCCATCGAATTTGCCGTGGACGGAGTCCCATTTCAGGAGGTGAGCCAGGGTGAGCGTGTCGGTGAGATCGTTGATGGCGACGATCCGTTTGACGTCGCTTTGGTCCATCGCGCGCAGGACGTTGCGTCCGATTCGGCCGAAGCCGTTGATGCCGTAGTTAGCCATAGGAGAAGTTGAGAGTAGGTGGTTGAGAGTTGAGAGCCGCGCCCCGTTGCAGAGCGGGTAAGTTACTAATTGCGGCCAATCTGGAACGCAACTGCGAAACGTCGTCGAACAACGCCGAGATAATGTGGGAGGGGCCTTTGTGCCCCGACTCCCGCGTAGGGAAACTTCTGTCGGGGCACAAAGGCCCCTCCCACATTGTCGCGCGCAATCGCCAGGACCGGTGGGCGTTTCGCCCAGCAACCCCTGTAGCCGTCGCCCTATGGGCGACGCCGTGGACGCGTCTTAGCAGGGCCGCCGGCGTTTCGCACAGCAAACCCTGTAGCCGTCGCCCTGTGGGCGACGCTTTCAGCACCCGCAGGGTGCGCCGGAATATAGCCCGGGGCGAACGGAGTGAGCCCCGGGGATAATCAGATCCAAACGTTCAAGCCCCGGAGGGGCGACGGAAAGCCATCGCCACGATTGCCGTATCCACCAACGCGAACGATGTCCGTCACACCTTCCGGGGTTTGAGGTCCTGTTTTTCGATTTCCCGGAGTTCCGCTGCGCTTCACTCCCGGGCTTTATTCCTTCGCGCCTCCGGCGCTTTCGAAGCGAAGAAACTCGCGCGACTCGTTTGAACGGATTCGACGCGGGATCGTCCAACGACTTCAGTGAAGAGCATTTTTGCCATCGGTGCGCTGGTCGCACTCCTTGCCCACACACCCTTCAAAACCGCCCACGCCACGAAACCCAAAGCTTCCAAAATGATCACCATTCTCGCCTTGGGCGATAGCCTGACCGACGGCTTCGGCCTCTCTCGCAAGGAAGCTTATCCGGCCTTGATCGCGGAAAAGATGCGAGCCGCGAATTATCGATTCGAGGTCATGAACGCAGGCGAGAGTGGCGATACCACTGCTGACGGGCTCCAGCGTCTGCCGCAACTACTGCGCGGAAAGAAAATCGATATCCTGATCCTCGCCCTCGGAATCAACGACGCGTTCCGCGGCGTGCCGATCGAAGAGATGCGCTCGAATCTCCAGGCCATCATCGATCAAACGCATGCGCAAAATCCGGGTGTCGCGATTGTCATCGCCGGCATGCAGCTCCCGCTGGTTGCGAGCAACGGCTACATCCGTGCCTTCAGCGAAATGTTTGGCGCCCTGGCGGAGAAGAACCAGGCCGCCCTCGTTCCGTATCTGCTGGAAGGGGTGGGCGGCGATCCCGATCTGAACCTGCCGGACCTCATCCATCCCAATGCGGCCGGCCAGCGCATTCTGGCCGAGAACGTCTGGCGCGTCCTCGAACCGATCCTGCAAAAAAGGGCAACCGCGATTGCAGATTAGACCATCAAGGAGCGGCGGTTTACAAACCGCCGACCAATAAAACCGGCAGACTCGAGACCGGCGCTCCTTGACGCCGTGGGACCCATTCAAGGTGTTTCGGCTTGTCGCTCGCGTCTGGGGTTCGCTACGTTTTGGGGCATGTTCCCCGATCCGAAAAAGACGAACCCACGCTCATGCTGATTAGGCCCAAAGAATACGTCTTTAAAGGCGTAATAATTCGGCGGAATTCTCGTTAGGTCTATGAGAGCACATCTCGTGATTGCCATGTTGCTGCTTACAGGCTGCACGAGCGTCACTGACGTGCGCGGGCGCTATGCAACCGCTCTGTCGGCGGTGGATATCCAGCAGATCCGGCGGGTTGCGCAGAAATCATCGCATTTTGGTCACACGCTTTTCCTCTTGGATGTAGTGCGCCCGGACCGCGTTCACGTCCGCACTCGAGAGTACCAAGAGTCGGGCTGGAGCGGCACGAATATCTATGTGGTTCGTCGGCAGGGCCAGTGGAGCCTTGACGAGCATTCAGAGATCTTGGGCGAAACGGAGCGAAGAGTTACGATTTACTAGGATGTTGCCAAGACCAACCATGCGATGGAGCGAACGGCGGACCGCCGTGCGTCCCGCGTTTGAGATGACTTCCAAACCTCCACCCCGAGCAACGCGCGGTCTCGTCCACCGTCGCTCATCTTGTTCTCGTTAGATGGTGAAGCGACGCGTAATTTCAGAATGCATCGCCGCACACCACGTGCGCAATGCCAAGCTCTTGGAGAACATCGTCGCCCGGGGTGCTAGTCTTGAGCGGGAGCGAGTTATTGATTGCTTCTTCCACACCATTTCCGAAGACGCAGCGATTGCTTTTTCGGCCGTTTTGCAAGCGCACGGTGTCCGCGAGATTTCTATTTCATATTCAGACAAAGCAGACAGTCATCCTTGGACAGTTCAGGGCTCGATCGCGTCGAGCGTGTCGCACTTCACGAGCGACGCACAGGTCGAGCACTTTGTCCGCATCGCAGCAGAGCATGATGCGTTTTTCGATGGCTGGGGGACATCTCTCGAAGACACATGAGCTACTCTGAGTGGCAATGCCGAAAAAAATCAATCAGGCCAGCGCGAAGCAAGATCCGGAGCATTATAACAGCTCGGCTGTGACCACACTTGTGGCCGGGATGACGCATCCGCTGAAGTCGACGATCGAGGCCGTGCGCCGGACGATCCTGGCGGCCGATCCCGGAATCACCGAAGGCGTGAAATGGAATTCGCCCAGCTTTTATTGCCACGGCTGGTTCGCGACCATCAGCAGCCGCAAACCGACGCAGCTGGATGTGGTGCTCTACTGCGGAGCAAAAGTCCGCGCCGACAGCACCGTCCGAGAGCTGATCGACGATCCTGATGGTCTCCTCACCTGGCCATCCAAGGACCGGGCGCTCCTCTCTTTCAAGAGTGAGGCCGAGTTCCAGGCCAGACGGAAGCCGTTCCGGGCCATCGTCAAAAAATGGGCCGGATACCAAAAGAGTTATGCCAAAAACGCCTGAAGCAGGCCATGCTCAGACCAGCCCTCAACGATCCATTGAACTGCCACCATGAAATCCCACTCTTCCATCCGCCATGTCGCTATCGCGGCGATCCTGCTCTGCCTTCCGTTTGGCATCATCGCCAAAGAATCGGAGCACGCTCCTAAATCGAAAATCTCCCCCGCGAAAGCGCTCGAGCTCCTGAAGGCCGGCAACCAACGTTTCGTCGCCGGCAAGCTGGAGCATCCTCGACAGACGGCCAAGCGCCGGACGGAGCTGGCCACTGGCCAGCAGCCTTTCGCGGTGGTGCTCGGCTGCGCCGACTCGCGCACTGCGCCCGAAGTGCTTTTCGATCAGGGCTTGGGCGATGTGTTTGTCATCCGCGTCGCGGGTAACGTGCTCAACGACGAAACCATCGGCAGCATCGAGTATGCGGTCGATCATCTGGGGGCGCCGCTCATCGTCGTGCTCGGCCACGAGCGCTGCGGTGCCATCGCGGCTGCCCGGGATACGATCGCCGCCAAGACGGAAGCGCCGGGGCATATTCAGTCGCTGGTCAGGGCGATTGCGCCCGTGGTGGAAGCCACGTCAGCCCTGGATGCAGAGGCCACCGCCAAGGCCAACGAAATGCACGTCGCCGAGGAACTGCGGAACTCCGAGCCGCTCCTCAAGGAGATGATCGGCAAAGGCGAGGTTACCGTCGTGGCCGCGCATTACGACCTCGATACCGGTGCCGTCGAATTTCTTAAGTAAGGCTGAGGCGATCATCAAGGAGCGGCGGTTTGAAACCGCCGACCAAAAAAACGGTGGTCTGGAGAGCGCCGCTCCTTGACGCGCAGTTTCCGTTCAAACAGCTGCCTACTGCCAGGGAGTTTCTTGGCCACGGATGAACACGGATCAAACACGGATTTTGAAAGCGGGCTATCCGATCCCCATCCGTGTTCAATCCGTGTTCATCCGTGGCTCCAGAGCTCCTACTCAATCCACCGCCGGCTGCTGTTGGGTCAAGCAATGGAACGCACAGGGCCCCTTTGAACTTGCCGCCCGGCAGCGTGAAATTATCGTGAGAACCATATGGAGGCTTCCCTCCTCAAAGAACTAATCGGCAAAGGCCAGCCCCTGCGGATCGAAACCGCGTCAGGGCAGGCTTATGAAGTCCGACATCGAGACTTCGTCGCCTTTTCCCCCAAACAAACCACACTCTTCCTTTGGTTTGAGGAAAACGAAGAGGAGCACTTCGCTCTCGTTCCGCTGCTTACGGTCACGGCCGCGGTGACGAAAGCCTAGGAAAACGCGCCGAGACCACAAGTCGAGGCCTGGCCGCTCCTTGTTCCTGAGCCGTCAGAGTTGTTCGATCTGGTAGCCCTTTGCGCGCAGGAGCGCGAGCAAGCCTTTGCTGCCGCCGAAGTGACCAGCGCCCGCGACGACGAAATAGGTTTGCCCGCTATCCAGGTAGCCGTCGATTTTTGGGATCCAGGCGCGATTACGCGCGCCCAGCAGCCGGTCATTGAACGCAGGGAACTCCTGCGATTCACGGTCCATCATCCGCGCCAGCGCATCCGCGTCCCCCCGCCGCCAGGCCTTCATGAGGTCGTCGTTGCCGAGGTTGTTTCCGTTCGGGATGAACGTGGTGAGCAGGAGAATTTCGCTCTCGCGATCGGTCAATCCGGAATAGATCCGCGCATGCTCCTGGACACTCTCCAGTCCAACCACCGGCATGGAGCGCTTCGCCGCCTGTTTCATAAAAAATTCATCCACCCCGTCCTTCGGCCGAGCATTGGCCGTCGAACCCGATTGTAAGCCCAGGACAATGAACCAGGGCCGGTACTGCGAGAAACTCGATTCCGGCACATTCATGAGCTCGAAGAGGCGGCGCAAGTAAGCGTAGGTGCGCGCGTCGACGTGATTCTTGAGGCTGTCGCCTTTGCGGTATTTCCCGTTTTGCACAAGCGCTATGGTGGATTCTTTCAAAGCCCTCGCGTCGACTTCGAAAGCAATCCGGGAAGAGGCCGCAAACGCGCGCTGGTACGCCGCCGGCAAAGGATAATCGCTCTCCCGCAAGGAATGGACGGACCCGCCGAGATAAGCGGTCTTGCCATCCGGCCGCGTCACCTTCCACACGCAGGCTGAAGCCGCCCGCGTTTGAGGGGCTAGAAAGATGGCACTGAGGGCAAGGAGATAGACTGGGAAGCGGAAACGTTTCTGGCGGAACATCGGTGCTGCTTAGCAGGGCCGCCTGATCCTAACAAGCGAGATATTTTGCTTGGACGGCGGAATATCGTTTCCGCTACGGTGCGCCATGAAATTTTCCCAGAACGGCCTTTGGTGCGCGGCCATCCTCCTTTCGCTCGTTAGCTTAAGCGCGCAGGCTGCGACTGATTCCGAAATCGATCGCCTGCTCAAGAAGCTCCCGCCTCCGGAAAAGCTGGTGCAGCGCAACGAGCATGTCGTGCGAGTGGCCGATCCTGCCTTGAACGATCCGCTGGTGAAACAAATCGACGCGGCGACCAACGCGAAGCAATGGAAACGGGCGTTCGAGTTGTCGCGCCAACTGGCGGCGCGGCATCCCTCAAGTGCGGCGGCGAACTACTACGCGGGCTACTGTGCGGCGGAAGCAAAGCTTTATCCGGAAGCTACCGCCTCCTATCGCCGTGCCATTGCCATTCAACCGCAGCTGGTCCTCGGTCATTTCAGCCTTGCCCTCATCGAATGGAAGCAGGGTCATCGCGGCGAAGCGCTCCAACATCTGCGGCAGGTAACAAAGCTCGAACCGAAGGCCGCCGCAGGCTGGGCGATCCTGAGCATGGCCTCGGAAATAGTCGGTAATCGGCAGGAAAGTGTTACGGCCGCCAGACGGCTGGTAGTTGTCGCGCCGCGAGAACCGGCGGCCTGGGTTCGGTTATCCGTCGCGGAGAGGAACATCGGAAACGGCAAAGCCGCAACCGAGGCCCTGAACCGCGCCGTCCAGGTGGCCGGCGGGGCGAAAGCGTCCGCGCCGAAGAAGTCGACAACGTCCAAGAAAGCGGCGTCTAAGAAGAAGGGCTAGAATCGGTTGCCCGCCCCAAGGAGCGGCGGTTTACAAACCGCCGGGAGAAAACGGCGGTCTGGAGAGCGCCGCTTCTTGGGGCGCAGTTCGTTTCGAACAACCGCCTGCTGTCAGGGAGTTTCTTGGCCACGGATTAAACACGGATTCTTAGAAATGGGCTATCCGATCCCCATCCGTGTTCAATCCGTGTCGATCCGTGGCTCCAGACAAACCTGATCAAATCGCCGGCTGTTGCTGCGTGAGGCAGTGGAACGCGCCGAGGCCCCAGATCAATTCCGTGCAATCGATCGGCGCGATGCGGCGCGAAGGAAAAAGTTTTGCGAGCGTCGATTCAGCGGCGGCGTCGTTCGGATCGTTGAACGTTGGCAGCAGGACGCACTCGTTCGCGATGTAGAAGTTTGCGTAGCTCGCAGGCAACCGCAGATCTTCGCGATCGATCCGGGCCGGCATCGGCAGAGTCACGACCTCAAACGGGGCGCCCTTCCATTTCATCGCCCGCAAGCGCACGAGGTTTTCCTGGAGCGGCTCGAAATTTGGATCCGCTCGATCTTCTTCAACGACGGTGACGACAGTTCGCTCGCTCACAAACCGCGCCAGATCATCAACGTGCCCATCCGTATCGTCGCCTTCGATCCCATCGCCGAGCCAGAGGATTTCGGTAACACCGAGATAATCCCGTAGCCGTTGTTCGATCTCGGCGCGCGTGAGCGATGGATTCCGGTTTGGATTCAACAGACATCCTTCCGAAGTGAGCAACGCCCCGGCGCCGTTTACATCGATCGAACCGCCCTCGAGAATCATGCGCGGATAAAAAACCGGCGCTCCCAGGATCTCGCCCACCCGGGTCGGCACCACCTCGTCCAAATCGCACGGCGGATATTTCCCGCCCCAGGCATTGTAATCCCAATCGACGATCGCCAGCCGCGGCTCCTCCTGACGCGTCAGGAAAATCGGGCCGTGATCCCGGCACCACGGTTCATTTGTCGGG
>QHMY01000057.1 GCA_003218305.1 Verrucomicrobiota bacterium | reverse complement strand
GTCATCCCGGACCGCGCGAGACCGGGATCGGGACCAAGGGAGGAGCGTCGCCCTCTCATTGCAAATCGCGTTTCCTCTTACCGGGAAGCGATCATTGCAATTGGGAGGTCCTTCGGCGCGCTACGCCAGCCTCAGGATGACAAGCGCGTCGAGACGCTCATCTGGATCCATCGATTCGCTTCGCACAGCGAAGCGGCTACAGCGTCGACGTCGATGAATTCTCAGTTAAGAGTGAACCGATGGACAAGGCGACGATCGCGGACGTGCTCGACAAGATTGCGACGTTGCTCGAGCTGAAAGGTGAAAATCCGTTCAAGATTCGAGCCTATACCAACGCGGCGCGCTCGATTGAAACGTTCGGCGGCAATCTCGGCGACCTCAAAGATGAAGAGGCGCTGGAGAAGATTCCCGGCATCGGTAAGGCGATCGCGGCCAAAATTAAAGAGCTGGTGGAAACCGGCTCGCTCCGTTTTTTCGAGGACCTGCGCTCGGAATTTCCGGCTGAAATTCTGGAGCTGTTTTCCCTTTCCGGCCTGGGCGCGAAAAAGGTCAAATCACTCTACGAACAGCTTGGGGTGAGCTCTATCGCGCAGCTCCAGACCGCGTGCGAGGCGGGCCGCGTCGCGGAACTGCCGGGCTTCGGCAAGACGACCCAGGAAAAACTATCCACGGCGATCGCCGAACGAACGAAGCACGCCGGATCCTTTCAGCTCGGAAGCATCGCCGCCGAAGCGGAGACCTTGCAAGATGATCTCCGCGCTCACTCCGAGGCGCTTCATGTTTGCATTGCCGGGAGTTATCGCCGGAGGAAGGAGATCGTCCGCGATCTCGACTTCATCGTGGCCACCTCCGCCCCCGCGGAGATCACGGCGATGTTTGTGCAACACCCGCTGGTGGCATCGATCATCGCCCAGGGACCGACCAAATCGAGCGTGCGCTTGCGCTCCGGCATTCAATGCGACCTGCGCGTCGTGAGCGCGACGGAATATCCTTTCGCGCTCAATTATTTCACCGGCAGCAAAGAGCATAATATCGTGGTTCGAAATCGCGCTCTCCAACGCGGCTGGACCCTGAACGAATACCGGATCGCGCCCGCGCCCCCTGCCGCGGATTCAAAACGGAAGAAAGTTTCGTCCAAAATCCCAGCGGTGCGCGAAGAGGCAGATTTGTATCGAGCGCTGGATCTCGATTACATCCCGCCGGAGCTGCGCGAGAATTGCGGCGAATTTGAGGCGGCTGCCGCGAAAACCTTGCCCCGCCTGATCGAAGCGGAGAACCTGCGCGGCACCTTCCATTGCCATACCACCGCGAGCGACGGACATAATTCGCTCGAAGAAATGGCCGCGGCGGCGCAGGCCCTCGGCTTGCAATATCTCGGCATAGCCGATCACAGCCGGAGCTCGATCCAGGCGCGCGGGCTCGATGCCGCCCGGCTGCGAACGCAAATCGCGGCGATCCGAAAGCTTAATCGCGAGTTCGAAAATTTCCGGCTCTTCGCCGGCGTCGAGTGCGATATTCTCCGCAACGGCGCCCTCGATTTCGAGGATGAGATTCTGGCCGAACTCGACTACGTCATCGCTTCCGTTCACTCCGTTTTCACCTTGTCGGAATCAGAAATGACGGAACGTATCATTCGCGCGATAAGCAATCCGTTGGTCACGATGCTGGCCCATCCCACCGGGAGACTCCTGCTGAAGCGCGATCCCTACGCGGTGGACATTCCGGCCGTGATCGAGGCGGCGGCCGCGACCGGCACCTGGATCGAGATCAATGCCGCGCCGAAGCGCCTCGATCTCGACTGGCGCTGGTGGCCGCTCGCAAAGGAAAAAGGAGTTAAGTGCGTCATCAACCCAGACGCGCACCGGATCGAACGGCTCCAGGAGCTATGGTTCGGGATTGGCGTCGCGCGGAAAGGCTGGCTGACGAAAGCCGACGTGATGAATTGCCTTCCTCTGGGGAAGATTGAGGCGGAACTGGGGAAGAAACGGGGGGGTGAACAGTAATCGGTGATCAGTCACCAGTGATAACTGATAACTGATAACTGATAACTGATAACTGATAACTGATAACTGATAACCCGTCACCGCTCACTGATCACCAGCCTTCTCCCGCTGCGGCATGAACATCGTCAGGCATTTGCAGGCGCCGCCAGCCTTGAGGAATTCGGTCATGGGCAGCGGATGGCAGGTGTAACCGCGATCGCGCAACGCCGCGACCAGCTTCGGAGCGCCTTCCGGCAAAACGATGTCGCGATCGAGCACAACGGCGTTACAGGAAAAATGGGCCGCCTCTTCCGGCGCCACGTCGATCAAATCCTGGAGGTGATCCCGGATGGCACGCTGCCCATATTCATCGAACGCGTCGGGAAACCAAAAACCGCCGCCGTCCGGCAGCGGACAAAAGCAGGTGTCGATGTGATAAAAACGCGGATCGACCAGCTCGACGGAGATGACCAGGGAGCCGAAGATATCCGCGACGGCCCGGTGCGAATTGATATCGGTGCGAAACTTATAGCCGCAAAAAAGCACGTCACCGCCGAAAAGCGCGTCACCTTCCCCCTCGAAGTAAAGTTCCTTGGGCAACCAAATAATTTCGTAGCCATGCTCTTCCATCCAGCGCGCGAAGTGAGGCGCTTCGGCGGCGCGTTCCGGGTGTCGGAAATTGCTGGGGATAAACTGGCGTCCCACGGTGAGCCCGGCATTGGCGGTGAAGACCATGTCCGGAAGATTCGGCTGCGGCGGGACCAGCTCGACCTTGCAATCAAGGCCCGAAAGCGTGTCGAAGAGGCCTTTCCATTGCGCTTGCACCAGCGGTTTATCCGCGCCCCGCGCGCGACTCATCCAGGGATTGATTTCATACTCGATGCCGTAATGGTCCGGCGGGCAAAGAAGCAAATTGCGCATAGAAATGGCCGTTTACTCGTGAACCGCTACTTCTCCGCCGTGGCAACGCACTCGGCCAGCTCCCGCAAAAATGGCTCCACGTCCGTGACCAGGCCGATCGATTGGAGCGGCTGATGCTCGACCGCTCGCTCGACCGACGCGGAATCGATATCAACGCAGACGGTCTTAACCGTGGGCGCGAGCATGCTGGCCACGGCCATCGAATGTTGCACCGTCCCGAGTAACAGGACGTGGGTCACGTCCGCCAGTTTCTCGCGCATGATCTTCTGCGCTTCGACCACATCTGTCGTGACCCCGGGGATCGGTCCTTCGTCACGGATTGAGCCAGTCAGCACGATGTCTACCTTGTGCTTGACGCACGCGTGCATGATTCCGCCAGTCAGGATTTTTTTCTGCACGGCCCCCGCGATCCCTCCGCAGGCCCGAATCGTATTGATGGCGCGCAGATGGTTCTCATGGCCGCCGGCGGCAAAGGCGTGCTCAGGATTTTTGCCGCGCGAGGTGCCGAAGAGAGCGCGTTCCACGTCATAAACGGCGAAGGCGTTCCCGGCGAAGAGTCGATCGATGTAACCCATCTCGATCAAGCGCACTAGATGCTCGCCGGCACCCGTCCGCACCACCGCGGGCCCGCCCACAATCGCAATCTTGCTCTTCGCTTCGCGCGCGCGGCGCAACTCCCGGCCGAGCTCACGAATCACCGCCGACTTCGGTTCGTCCGCGTCGACCATCGTGTTGATGAACTGAAAAATGTCCGTGTGCGCGGTCGAGCGCTGCACCGGGATGACCCGGGTACCCTGATGGCCCACGACAATTTCGTCTCCTGCGTTCACGTCGAAAAATTTTACCGCGCGGGCCGTCCGCTTTTTTCGATCGACCGCGATGGCGCTATCCATCATCGCCGGATGCACCTCGATCTCTTTGCCGTCCAGCCTGATGAAGGTTTGCTGGTTGGTCGTGACATAAAAATCGTGCGGGAAGACGCCGGGGTCAGGCGCCTTCGCCAGCTGGACGTCCGCTCGTTCCACGGTTTCGGCGCCATGTTGCCGCAAACGAAGAACCAGTTCGTCGAGCGCCTCACTTGTTTTCGCCGTCACTTCGATGCGGGCAAAGCTCTGATCCGCCCTCTTCTGGCCGATCTTTATCTCCTTGATTTTGAAGCCGGCGCCCTGGGTCAGAATCTGATCCAGCACTTTGGGCAGGATCAACGAGTCAATAATGTGACCGCGGAGCTCGATCGTTTCGGAGAACATCCGCAGACTTTACCCTATGAAGCTGGCCGCGCCAGTCGGAGGCGGCGTATCTGGGACTGCGGGCCCGGTTAATGGGTATTGGCTCATTTTGATTTTCGCCTTCTGAAAATAGCCCAGGGTTTTAACCCTGGGTTTCCTGGTAATAGAGTCCGAAGTCCCTTTGGGGGACGGCAGAACAGGTTCTCCCCGGCGCTCCTGTCGTCCCTAACGGGACTCAATCTCCTGATTATCCGATTTTCCCAGCGTTAAAACGCTGGGCTATTTTCAGCGAACAGGGAGGCCAATATGACTATATCTCTCAAGGAGTTTTCAAACTGAGCCAACCCGTTAATGACTTCGTGACCTTTGGGTCCGTTGTGCGAGATGAAGACCGTAAACCAGCAAAACGAGCGCATGATTCACGATCAACTGCCTGCGGTAATCACGAAAATCGCGCGAATGCTCGCGGTGAAGCCTGAATACTTTGTCACGCACCCGGCCGAGCTGAAAATTGTTCAGGCGCTTTCCGATTCCGAGTTGCGCGATCTCGCCCTGGAACAAGGCTGGCGTTTTGTGCGCCGTGTGGGCGGCAAACGGATCGAATTCTATAACGATGCCAGCGCGGTTTATCGGCCGCTCTAGCCCATACAATGTGGGAGGGACCTTTGTGTCCCGACGCGAGGGGAAAGGCAGACTGTTAACCGCGGATTACTCGGATAGGCGCGGATGAAGACAGAATAATCCGGGTCATCCGCGGTTAAACCGATCGCGATGGCTGAGACGTCGCGTCCCGTCGCGGCACAAAGGCCGCTCCCACATTCTAGTTAGCGTCGCCGGAAAAGAACCCGGTGAGCGGACTGGTGGCTGACGCGCTCGAGCGCCGTTCGGCCAGGCCAATCTCGTGCGCTTCCCGCCCGGCTTCGACGGCTTTGCGAAAAGCGTGGGCCATCCGGCTGGGATCGGAGGCGATCGCGATCGCTGTGTTTACCAGCACGGCGTCGGCGCCCATCTCCATCGCTTCCGCGGCCTGGCTCGGCGCGCCGAGACCCGCGTCCACCACGACCGGCACGGTCGCTTGTTCGATGATGATCTCGATCTGCGCGCGCGTTTCGATTCCGCGATTGCTGCCAATCGGCGAACCGAGGGGCATCACGGTGGCGGCGCCGACATCCTGGAGGCGTTTGGCCAGAACCGGATCCGCATTGATGTAGGGCAGGACGACGAAGCCTTCTTTCACCAGGATTTCAGCGGCGGCCAAAGTCTCAACTCCGTCCGGCAGGAGATAGCGAGCGTCGGGATGAATCTCGAGCTTCACCCACTTGGGCAATCCCGCCGCGGCCGCCAATCGGGCCAGGCGCACCGCCTCAGCCGCGTCGCGGGCGCCGCTCGTGTTGGGCAAAATGAGGAAACGTTTGGGATCGATGAAATCGAGAATGTTCGCAAACGGATCGCCCTTGCCCGAAATATCGGCCCGGCGCAACGCCACGGTGACGATCTCCGTGCCGCTCGCCACGAGGGCGTCCCGCATCAACTCGTTCGAGCCAAATTTACCGGTGCCGACCAGCAGCCGCGAGGTGAACTCGCGATCGGCGATCTTCAACTTGGACGGCTTGTCGGACATCCTGGTAACCTAACACAAGATTGAGCGGCATAAATACTGGCATGTCATCCCGAGCCGCAGAGACGGCGAGGGACCTCGCAGTTGCTCAGGCGCTACCGCGACACGGAGGGCGTAATCCACGGATCAGGCGTGACACTTTCTGTGTGACGTAACTGCGCGTGCGAGGTCCCTCGCCGTCTACGCGGCTCGGGATGACAGCGCTTTTTTTCCCTTGTACACACTTTCATGTCACTCCACAGTTGTTTGTGACCTCGTTCGATCTCCACCACTGCGATTGTCTCGAAGGAATGGGACAGCTTCTCGATGGAACGGTCGACCTGGTGGTCACCTCCCCACCGTATAATTTGGGGATCGCATACGGCCAGTATTCGGACCGGCAGGATCGGGAGGGCTATCTGGCCTGGTGCCGGCAATGGGCCACGCAAGTCCGACGCATTCTGAAACCAGCGGGCTCGTTCTTTCTCAATGTCGGAGCCTCTCCTTCGAATCCGATGTTGCCTCACGAAATCCTGTTCACGTTGCGCGATCTGTTCGTTCTCCAGAACAGCATTCACTGGATCAAATCGATCACGATCGAGGATCGAAAAGGCCGTATCGAATCACACGGACATTTCAAACCGATCAGCTCGAAGCGATTCCTGAACGATTGCCATGAATACATCTTCCATTTCACGCTCGATGGTCATGTCGAAGTGGATCGGCTCGCCCTGGGAGTTCCGTATCAGGACAAGAGCAACATCGCTCGCTGGTCGCACACGGGCGGGAGCGATCTCCGTTGCCGTGGGAACACCTGGTTCATTCCGTACGAAACCATTCAGCGCCGGGCCAAAGAACGGCCGCACCCGGCCTCATTTCCCGTCGCGCTGGCAGAGAACTGCATCAAGCTCCATGGCGTGACCCGTATCCATACCATGCTCGATCCTTTTCTCGGGATCGGGAATTCCGCCATCGCGGCGCAACGATGCGCAGTGGAAAAGTTCACCGGTTTCGAAATCGATCAGGTTTACCTGACAGAAGCAACCCGGCGGATCGCGGCGACCAGCTCGTTGGGCTGATCGGTCCCGAGGCAAAACCGTCGACCACTGCGCAAGGTAATGACGACGGCGTCGAAACCGGCAACGTTGTAGAGCCAGCCGTAAGGCGTCAGGTGAATCCCCCAGCCCCACCACCAGCGGATTCGAATGGGTTCGCACGCGACGATGTTCGCGACGGGAACCTTCTTGCGGATTAGCCCGATACCAAACGACGCGAGCAGAGTTTCCTGGTCAATCCTGATGGTAAGTTTCCAAAAAAGGAACGGGACCAGAAGTAACACCGCGGACGTAATCCACATCACCTGCCCGGCCGACGAAAAGGCTCCAATCAACAAATAGATCAGCGCCGGCAGACCAAGGGCCAAAAACGTCCAGAACGCTTTTTGCCTGTGTTCATACACGGTCACAAAAGTTCCCCCTGCGGCGTTTTTGAGTTCGGTGATCGTTGAAATTTCTCGAGCGGCTTCACCAGATTTCCCGGCAGCGGCCGGACGCGATCGAAAATCCGCTCGGCGATCGGTTTCGCCACGAGGTAACCGGCCGAGAACATTTCCATTCGGGCATCGAGATTATCGATGTAGTTCAGCGCCATCGCTTCCGGCGTCTTGGGACTTACGGGCGAGCCGAACTGCGGCTCGCCGTGATGCGCGCCGATCAGATGCAACAGGTGCATCCGCACATCTTCCGACGCGGGAACCAGCCCGTTCCAGGCCCGCGCGTTTTCTTCCGTCTGCACTTTGCGCCAGAGCGAATTGACCAGTTCGAGGCCGATGGAGATGTGTCCCATCAATTCGCCCCGTTCGTCGTAACCCATCGTGAACCCGGTCTCCGGCAAATGGTTTTCCCAGAGCTTCCCACAATCATGAAACAAAACGCCGGCGATGAGCAGATCGAGGTTTAGCTCCGGGTAAAGCGGGACGATCCCGACGGCGACGCGCATCATCTGCGCGGTGTGCTCCACCAGGCCGCCCCGCCGCGCGTGATGATAGGAACGCGCTCCGGCCGTGCGGCGGAAACGCTCGCCATGTTCGCTCAAAAACGCTTCGCCCAACGCGCGCAAACGCGGGTCGGCGATGGCTCGGGTCCGCTCCCCGATGTAATTCCAGTCCGCCAGCTGTTTCGTCCGCAGCTCCGGCGGTCCCTGCAACAGGTCGGACCGCTCCTGCGCCGTGAGATGGCGCACCTTCCACTTTTTCGCATCGAGACCGAACTGCTGATGCTGCTGAAATTCACCGCTCAGTTCGATGAAATCAGACGCCTGCAATAATTCGCAGGCCTTGAATTCCGGGTGATCGCTCCAGACCCGGAGCGTCATCCGGTCACATGCATCGGCCAGGCTCAGTTCGCAGTAAGGCTTTTGCTCCCGCGTGACCTTGGCCGTGGCGCCTTCCACCTGGACGTGGACGCGCGCCTCAACGGCGCCGTTCAGCGTCGCACGCCGGCGAATTTCGATCAGGGTCAGCAACTCCATCGAAGGGAACCTTACCGCCTCGTTCTGAAGGATTGGCAGTCCGCCTATTTGGCGGCTTCAATGACTCCGCAAGCCTGGCGCGCACCCGAGTTGCCGGAGGGATCCGTCTTCAGATCGTCCTCTTTTTCGTGCACCACGACAGATTTGCCAATGATCGAATCAGCGCCGGTCATGCTCATCTTGCCTTTCCAATCGATGTGCACCTTGCCGGAAGCATCCGCGTCGATATTGCCCAGGTCGCCTCGTGACGCTCGGCCGTTG
>QHMY01000056.1 GCA_003218305.1 Verrucomicrobiota bacterium | reverse complement strand
GGGGCTCTTGCCTTCGATACAGAGGCTGCCGTCACGACCCACCGCGAGGCAATCTTCCAACGGCTCGGCCAGCCAGCGATTCATTCCTTCCACAAATTTCTGCTGGGCGCGCGGTCGCACCGTCTCGTTGTCCTCGGCGAACAAAGGCCATGGCGTATCGAGACCAAACAACGTCATGGTGTGAAAACCCTGCGCCCGCAGCTCGGGTGAAAGAATACTGTCATCGGTGAGCGTGTGACAGTAGACCTCGCCCGGCAGTTTCTCCGGCAGTTTCCCCTGCCGGGCCTGCTCATAGCTCGCGTTCATTTCCTCGTAACCTTCGTCGATATGAAACGTGCCGCAGAAGGCCTCGGTTTCCGCGTAGCGCGTCGCCTTCAGCTTCGGCAACCGGCGCAGGAGCATGTTGATCTTAAACACGGAACCTTCATCATTCGCATCCGGCCGGTACGGTTTGCCCAGCAACCCGGCCAGGACGTTCAAACCAAAATTCACCAGAAGAAAACGCGCCTCGACCGTGTGCGTCTTTCCATCCAACTCGAACTCGACGCTTCGATTGCTTCCCGCGACGTCGAGAGCGCGAAGATGAACGCCGGTAACCATCTCGGCACCCTTTTGCCGAGCTGCCCGCTCTAATTCGCGCGCGACGTTACCCATCCCGCCCACCGGCACCTTCCATTCGCCGGTCTTGTTGCCAATCAGGTGGTATAGGAAGCAGCGATTCTGTAACAGCGTCTCATCGTGCGGATGAGTGAAGACACCGATCTTGGCATCGGTAAAAACCAGGCCACGCACCAGATCGTCCTGCAGGTAATGTTCGATCGCCTTCCCGAGCGGCTCTTCCGCCAAACTGCGCCAGGCTTCGCGATGCGTTTCGTCCACGTCGAAGCGACGCCGGAAATCTTCCTTCACAACCAACGGCTCCAACATCGAGTCCCAGACCTTTTCCGCAAAGACTCGAGACAAGCCGTAGAATTTTTGAAGTTGCTCGAACTCAGAGTGGTTTCCGGTTAATTCGAAGAGGGATTGGCGGCTCGCTTCTTCCGAAACATTGCTGAGGAGCAATCCATCATGGCGGCCGTTCTTCGCGTAAGGCGTGAATGATCCAGTGGCGCGGCGGCGCAGCTCGAGGTTCAAACCCAGATCGTGGATGATCTTTTCCGGGAAGAGACTCACCAGGTAGGAATAACGCGACAGGGTCGCGTCGTAGTCCGGAAAAACCTTCTGCGAGGTCGTGGCGCCGCCGATGTAATCGTTTTTCTCCAGAAGCAGGACGCTCAATCCCGCGCCCGCCAAATAAGCCGCTGCCACGAGGCCGTTGTGCCCCGCGCCAAGAATGACCACGTCATATCGAGATTTCATTTCGGACCGAAAACCAACTCTGCCGGGAAAATGCGTTCAATCGCAAAACCTTTTCAACTTCGACTCGAAAATTCCGTAAGCCATAAATGAAGGCTCGCGTCGTTCCCCGCACGGGCTGAAGGATCCCCGGCCCCACCTTCCCTCCCCGGGGGGATCTCTCTTCCCTTTAGGCGACCTGACCCTAATCGATAACATTGCCATCAGCCCGGAGGGCTGCAGGAGTGTAGCCGGTGGCGCAAGCCACCGGAATAATGCAACGCGCATGACCTAGCCCCGGGAGGGGCGTCGGAAATGCCGCGAGATCCGTCGCGCCTTCCGGGGCTCGAGACTTAACCCGATGAAACCGGCGGTTTGCACCACCGGCTAAATTCCCCGACGCCTCCGGCGCCATCGGGCTCAGAATTGATTGATTACTCCCTCCAGATTGACTGGATCGGTTTCACGAATTCTGAAACTCTCCCGCGAACCATGAAGCGTGCGCCGCAGAAGACCACGAAGAAAACGCGAGACGCGCTCGAGGATGAACTCGAGTCGGCGCTGAAGTGGTTGAAACAACACGCCACCAAGCGCACCCGCGAGGGAATGGCGCGTTACGGCCTCGCTTCGGACAACGCCTTGGGCGTGTCGGTGGCCGACATTCGCCTGCTCGGCAAACGCCTTGGCAAGAATCACGAACTGGCCGCCGCCCTCTGGAAGACCGGCGTCTACGAGGCCCGCATGCTGACATCGTTTGTGGACGAGCCAGGTCGCATCACTTCGGCTCAAATGGACCGCTGGTGTCGCGACTTCGACAACTGGGGTATTTGCGACACCCTTTGCTTTCATCTCTTCGACCGCACGCCGTTCGCGTGGGAAAAGGCGCGCCAATATTCAAGCTCTCCCCGTGAGTTCGTCAAACGGGCCGGCTTCGCGCTGATGGCTTCGCTGGTCGTGCACGACAAGGCCGCTCCTGGCCCACGCTTCCTGGCCTTTCTGCCTCTGATTGAGGAGGGCGCGCATGACGAACGCAATTTTGTGAAGAAAGCCGTGAACTGGGCCCTTCGCTGCATTGGTAAACGCGATCTTGCACTCAACGCGGCGGCCATCGCCGTCGCCAAACGGTTGGCAGAGTCAAAAGAGCCGTCACCTCGCTGGGTCGGGAAAGACGCGCTCCGCGAGCTGGCGAGCCCCAAAGTGCGCGCACGGCTGCTCCGAACCCGGGCCCAGTAGTTCGGGGTACGGGTCGGGAGCGATTTCCATCCCTTGCCGTCCGCGCATCTCCCTGTCGATAAAGGCTCAACAACTTGTCACACCGAAGTCACATAGCGGGTGAGAAATCGACGCCTCCCCTGCCCTCCGCCCTTGTCCATAACCTTGTTCGCGAAAGGTTCACGGTTGTCAGGCGGAGTTCTTCCTGTTGTTTGACTCTCAACCATCAACTCCGTAAAGGAGCGTGGCTGCCACCGAGCTTTACGCTCTCAACTTTGAACTTCCAAGATGAAGCTCCTCATCACCAACGACGATGGCATCGATGCCGCGGGCCTCGAGGCGTTGCTAAGCGCCGCGCGCACCCTCGGCGACCCGGTCGTGGTGGCCCCGGCCGGACCGCAATCGGGCGTCAGTCACGCCGTGACCTGGCACCAGGGCGTCCGGATCGAGCCGCGGGGTGAGAAGCGATACGCGATTCACGGCACCCCGGCCGACTGCACCCGCCTCGGGTTGATGACGATCGTTCCCGACGCCAAGTGGGTGCTGAGCGGCATCAATCACGGCGGAAATCTCGGAGCCGACATGCATTATTCCGGCACAGTCGCCGCAGTGCGCGAGGGGGTGCTGCATGGCTGGCCCGGTATTGCCGTATCGCAATATCGAAAAAAAGGCGTCGATTACGATTGGGCGCGCGCGACCGAGTGGGTCACGCCGATCCTCGCCGATATCCTGGCGAAGCCGATCGAGCCGGGACTTTTTTACAATGTGAATCTGCCAATCCTGCCGCGGGAGTCTGACAAACCGGAAGTGGTCTGGTGCCAGCTTGATCCAAAACCGCTGCCCCTCAATTATCGACACGATGAGGAGACGGGTCTCTATCACGCCGGTGATTACCAGCTGCGGCACCGCACCCCGGGAGCCGACGTGGATATCTGTTTCGGCGGCCGCATCGCGGTCACAGCGGTCCGATTGCTCTGACCGATCTCGCTGAAGAGTGGTGGACGCGAATGGAGATCAGAAAATTCGAATATCGAAGCTCGAAATCCGAAACAATGATCGAATGACCGAAGAGGGAATTACCAAAAGAGAGCCTTAGTTTAGATACTTCCTGTTCAATTCGGTCATTTGAATCTGTTTCGAGCTTCGAGCTTCGGATTTCGAGTTTTCCCTACGGCATTCCGCGATCGTAGACTTCGACCAGGCCGACACCGACACCGTTGTTCATTCCCGAAAGCAGAGCGGTGTAAAGCCCCGCCGGCAACGTCGCAGCGATACCAGATTCGAGATTGTTGGTCGGCGCCAGACCAGCCGCAGTTAGTTCCGCGGCTTGCGTCGGGTTGTCCTGCCAATCGTTGTTCGAAGCCAGGACCGCTCCGTTGCTATCGCGCAGTTCCAACATGGGATTGGCCAGCGCACCAGCCACTCCCAGGGCGGTGAGGCTGGGACCGATGCCGCGCACGACAATCCGGTCGCCATCCCGGTGGCTGCCCAGGGTAAAACCCGCAATCACGATGTCGGTTCCCGTGCTGACCAAAGCGCGGGTGCTGATGTTGGCTAATTTAGAGAGAGCTCCAGCGTTGAGGTCGTACACTTCAACCAACGCGACACCCGTGCCGTTGTTCTTGCCTCGCACCACCGCCGTATACGCTCCCGGATTCAACGTCGCATCGATTGCAGCTTCGAGATTGTTAGTTGGTGGAATACCGGAGGCAATGATCGCCGCCTGTTGCGCAGGATCGTCTCTCCAGTTGTCGTCGGTGATCGTGACAAACGCGCCCGGACCGTGCAGTTCCATCACGGGGTCGGCCAGCACATTGGGAACCCCGGCTTGGGCCAGCGAAGGCCCAAGAGCTCGCAGCAGCACGTGGGTGGGAGCGCTTCCTGTGAGGATGAACCCGCCAATCCCGGCGTTGTCACCAATCTGAACGCGCATCCGGGTCGAGAGGTTAATCGCCTGCGCGGTTCCCGGCGGGGTTGGACTGGGGGTAGGCGAGGGCGTCGGGGTAGCGTTGCAGATAGCCGACGGGCCCTGGATCGCAACCGTCATGGAAGTTCCGGTCTTGAAGAAGCCGACCGTCGCATTCGCCGGCTGGGGCGGTTGGGTCGAATCGAAACGGAAGTTATACAAAGTGCCCCAGCGAATGGCGTTGGCGTTCTGGTTCTGCGCGAAGGTTTCCGTGCTCCAGATCAGAGCGTTGCCGGTCTCGATCGAAGTCCAGGGAGCGTTGCTAAATCCCGCGTCTCCGACAGTACCATCGTTGGGGAACCCGGGATGGTTGGGCGGAGCGTGAAATCCAAGGTTGCTCGCCGTGGTTCCGCACAACGGCACACTGAAGGATTGGATTCCGCGATCGAGATTCATGTTATAGATCGCGTACTCGTAGTGCCAGATGCCGGCAGAGGGATTCGTTACCTTGTAAGCAATGAATCCTCGGCCATCGATTCCCGGCTGGGGCTCGATCGGATTGATGGTCGCTCCGCTCCAGGCATTGATCGCCGGAGTCATTCGCACCGCGGGGGCCGCCGGCGCAAAACTGAAACTCGTGGTGCCGGAAACATTAAACTGACGGTAGGAGGCATTGTTGTACATGTTGCATTCCCCGGGATGGGTCTGGCACCAGGTGTACTCGTGTGGGACGACGAATTGCACTTCGGCGTAATAGGTCGCGCCTGGATTCAGCGTCGTGTTCAGGTCGTTGCTTTCTACCAGAAGCCGATGCGAGGTGCCGGTGTGAGTGTGGCCCGTGTGGTCGCGTGAATTGGATTGGAAGGCCCCGGTGAACGGATTCACCCAGGCCCGGGAACTCAGGTCATCCGCTGTCGCGTTTTGACTCGCCTGGTATATGTCAGAGCAGCCCGCGTCGAGATGAGTCGGGTCAAGGACGGTGGTCGCGCAGCCAAAGCCGCACTCATTGAGGTTGTTTGCGCCGAACATATGCTTCACCCAGGAATGACCTAATTGCTCAAAGCGATCGTTGTTCTCCGCTCCGCCACTCATTCGATAAAGATTTTGCGGTATGACTGCATGGTTGGTGGCAGGCATTTCAAAAACATCCACGGGCACATTTCCGGCATTGCAAATGGACGTCGCCATCCCCAGGCCGACCTGCGTCCCGCTACTTCCAAATTGGGCCAGGCCTTCAAAAGCTGGCATTCCCATATCTCCCGTGATGACATCGGGCCCCGGGACAAGAGGGTCAGCGTTTCCGGAGCTGCCGCTCCAAAACAAAAGCAACAATGGAAGGGTGAAATGACTCAACAGCTTCTTAAACATGATACTGGTCCTCCATTTCGAGACCGGATCCGGGAGGTTAAGAAGTCTTCGTGTGGATTTCCGTCCCTCACGTGTCGCGGGGTGATAGATCCCCTTTTTATCCGATTTGTGTGGCGATGTAGAGCCTTTTTTTGGCCTCCCAGCGGAGGTAACGGCCGTTCCCCTGGTTACCATTTTCTCTCGGGAAACCCGCACGATTAATGCTGCTTTAGGAATCACGGCAATTAAGGGCTGGCGTGGACTTCTCCTGGTCGACGAGGCATTTCCGGAAGCGAAAGGGACTCGTTATGCAAACAATCATTGAGATTAGGCCGCACTTCGGCGGTTGGAAGGTGTTCGGAGCGCAGGGCGGCGAGCCGTACTTCAGCGAGCGCGAACAGGCGATCCATTACGCCTCTACCCGAACGGCTCTGCGCCGGGGCGAAATCCGGATTCTGAGCGCGCAGGGCGGGATCGACGAAACGATTGCCTTTGACGAGGGCTCCGATTGGGGCGCCCGGCACCAGGGATCGTTCGACCTCGCCTGATTCGCTGGAATCACGCGCACCCGCGTGATTACCTGGATGGAGGGATCAACATGGCGTTTCCGCGGCAATTCGCGCAATCTATTGCAAATGGGTCCCTTTGGAGCAGCCCCTCCGCGCACATCAGACCAGGATAAATCCGCAATCTGGAGTCCTCTCGCCACGATCCTCTGGACGGCCGTGATCGCGTTCGTCTACCTGGTCGCGCAAATTCTCACAGCCACCATTTTCGCCATCGTCACCCTGCGCCACCTGTCGCGCGCCGAGGCCGAAGCCGCCATCAGGGATCTGCCATACGATGGGACGTTTCTGTTCTGGTGTACCTTTTCGGGCCTGCTTCTTTGCGTTCCACTTATAGTAGGCCTCGCAAAGCTTAAGCGCGGCGCGAAGCCAACGGATTATCTGGGACTGAATGCGCCCAGCCTGCGGCAACTCTTGCAATGGAGCCTTATCATCGGCGTTGTTTTTGGATTGATCGGTCTGGTTTCAACGCTCCTGCGTCATCCGCCATCGGAGTTCATGCTCAAGGTCTACAGGTCCGACGATCCGCGATGGCTCTTATGGCTGGCGGTTGCAATCGATGCACCCGTCTTCGAAGAGATTTGTTTCCGCGGTTTCATCTTTAAGGGGCTCGCGGAGTCGCGTCTGCGCTGGTATGGCGCCACCATCATTACATCCGTTCTTTGGGCCCTCATCCACCTGCAATACGGCTGGTACGAGATCTCCACCATCATCGCCCTGGGACTTGTTCTAGGCACCGCGCGGGCGATGACAAACTCAACCCTGCTGACGATTTGGCTCCACAGCCTCTTTAACGTCCTTGCCACTGTCGCAATGGAGATCTCGCTCAGACAGGTCCCGGTAAACAATTAGCACCCTCTTGATGACAACCCCGCAACGTTGGTTCGATCGCAAATTCGAGCTCGGCCTCCATCCGGGAGATGCGTCCGAACTGTTGCGGCGACTCCGGGCCACGCCGGAACGCCTCGCGGATTCGGTGCACGGATTGCCGCCCGAAATTCTCACGCGACGGTCCAACGGAAAGTGGTCGATCCAGGAGAATGCCGGGCACCTTTTGGATCTCGAATCGTTGTGGGACCAGCGTCTCGATGACTACGACACCGGTGCGGTGGAGCTTCACCCCGCCGATCTCGAGAATTGCAAAACTCACGCCGCCGCCCATAACGATCGGCCGATCTCGGACATACTCGCGGACTTCAGCGCGGTCCGCTGCGATATCGTCGAAAGGCTCGCACGAGTGACGCCGACCGAGCTCGCGCGCACCGCTTTGCACCCGCGGTTGCGCCAGCCGATGTCCGTCGTCGACCTCTGCTTCTTCGTGGCCGAGCACGACGATCATCATCTTAACACCATCAGCGAACTCAAGGCCGCCTTCGCGGCATGAAGAAAGTGACGTGTGACACGTGACGATTGACGTGACGAGACTCCTCGTTCCCAAGTTGAACTTGGGGACCCTTCGCTCTTGTCACCGTTAGAACTGCGTTGCGATCCGTGGCGGTAAGAAGAAGCAGTGCAACTGCCGCGGAGGCGCCTTCGTTTCCAAGTGCAACTTGGGAACGAGGGAAACAATGTCGACCCTCAGGCACATGAAACCTTTGTGTTCCTCTGTGTCCTCCGTGTGAGGTTCCCCCTTCGACGTATCGCGTCATTCGTGAATCGCATTTGCAATTTGCCGGCATCTCGGTTCCATCTCTTCAATCATGAAAACCACGCTCACCTGCCTGCTCCTCGCCCTTGCCTTTACCGTTCCGGCCCTGGCGGATACGCTGAAAATTCCGGCCGACAAGCCGGTTGCCTCCATCACGTTCCCGGAAGGTTGGAAAG
>QHMY01000285.1 GCA_003218305.1 Verrucomicrobiota bacterium | reverse complement strand
ACGACTTGGCTCGATGGCAAGCACGTCGTCTTTGGCAATGTCGTCGAAGGGATGGATGTCGTGTCGAAGATTGAGAGCTTCGGCACTCAGTCGGGCCAGACCAAGGCAAAGATCGTGATCGCCGATTGCGGACAACTATAGGCCGCGGGAAGCTTATGGTCACGTCGTAGGTGACACGCGGGTTTGGGTTTCGCGCCGGCCTATTCAGCGGGCCTCTTGGTCATCCGATCTGATGCAGTCCCCGGAGTTGCGAGCACCACTTGCCGCCGATTTCAAACTGCCGGCAGATGTCAGGACGAAAGTTGTAGTAGCGACAGCGTTTATCGTCCACATCGAGCCACGCGCACGGTAAGTCGTTCGTTTCGAGACTTGCGATGTACGCGGCCCGTGCCTCGGGTGGTGCGGCAAGCAGGCGTTGATGATCGGCCCGAGAATCCTCCCCGCCGATTTCCACCGGCGACCCATTTTTCAGATCGAGAAGAAACGGCGGAGAGCCAACGTGCAGGCAACAAGCACTGCAACCATCACAGCGTAACGTCGGCGTATCGGACATCGGGTTCTCTCGACGACTTGCCCGCCGCATATTGCGGCTGGTGGATAAGGGATCGACGGCAAAGTAATGACTAAGCCAATCGAACCCGTGGTCCCAAGCTCAGGCTGGATTCTGTGGGCCTGGTCCGGCCGCTTCCTGTTTGCATCAGCCTGTTCCCTAGCCAGACCGGAAAGCCCCGCCAGTGACCGTGGGCCGAGCTGGTTTCCTACGTCAATTCACCATCCTTTACGATGCCTAGATCGGCCTCGCTGTAGAGCTTTTTCGGCTTGGAAGCTCGGCTGGCCTTGCCCGTGCCGAGCGTCACCACCAGCCCTAGATGGGCGGCAATTTTCTCGGCTCGCGACAGGCGAATATCGCGGCCCTGCATAAATCGCGTCATGGTCGGCTGGGACAAGCCAGTGGCTTCGGCAATCTCATCCGCGGATTGACCGCTCTCCCGGATAGCTGCTCGGAGCGCTTCGGCAATGTGAGTGGTTGGCGTTGGCGGTGGTTCTCTCCAATTGGCAAGGAACGTTGCCAGTTTTTCGGCCGTGCTCAGCTTCATATCGCTCCCGCCGAGAAAGCGAGTAATCGTTGACTGGGGGACGCCGGTCGCCTGCTCTAGCTTTTTCGCCGACAGACCGTTATCGCGGATGGCCTTGCGCAACGATTCGAGATTGATTCCGAGCGGCTTAGATTTCTTTGCCATACGTGCTCATCCTAAACCGTGTCCGCCGCTATCGGTGAACCGTGGCCGAGTAGATTCGCGACGTTCGCGTGAGGACCTTCGCATGAAGGCGATCCAGTTTCTCTGCACCGGAAAGTACCACCGCATCGTGAAAGGACAATGCTCGTGGTCAACATGCCATCATCGTTGCGATTTGCCCGCGTAACAGGCGAGCAACTTGCGGGCGACGTCCGCAGGTACTCCCAGGCCGAGCGAATCGTCGATGCCTGTTGAGTGTGCCACTAAGGCACCCACGATCTTTTTCACTTCTTCCTTTGGTTGCGGTTTGCCGCCGAGGAACTTGGCGTGGTAGCTTCGCCAAGCTGCTGCAATTCGGTTCCAGATTGCGATTTCTCGAACCGGGTGCATGTCTCGCATAAAGCCAACCTCGAATTGCTCCAAGGTCGTGTCAAGGTATGGACCAAGCACCTTGTAGGCAGCCCCGATCTGGTCGAGGAGTTGGGCCGGCAAATCGACATGCCGAATCGGACCAGGCTTGAGTTTACGTAGCTCGACCAGTTTTCTCGGTGCCTTCTTCTTTGCCTTTTTCTTTGCCATGATTGATTCGATTTCCTGCGTCGCACGAATAGCGAAAACGAGGTTAATCCCAGTCGTCGTCCTGGGAGAGTCCGTCGTCGGGAGATGGTGCTGGGATCGCTACGCCGAATGGGTCACTCGACCTACACGCAAGACGAATCCAAACACCATTTCGTGATTATAGGCTGCCAGAATCAGCAGCGTGCGGAGGCGGAAACGCATCCCAGCATCATGACCGCCCGCCAAATCGCCCCGCCACGTCACTCGCGACTGCCGGCCTTTTGCGACAAGTTTCACCGCATCCGCTGCGGCCCGTTGTTTGGAGGCGCGCGGACGGGCTGATTGCGTTTAACCGTCGCTAGGCGGACACTTGCGGGCGTCTCTTTAGCCGGGATAGTAAGTCATGCGTCGAGCTGCTGGCTTCATTCTGCTCTTCACCGTGAGTATCGCCTGTTGGATCGCATTAGAGCATGGGACGGAATCGCTCGGCTGGCCGCCATGGACGACAGTTGTGAGAAACGCACTGCACGAAGTGTTAGCAACAACAATCGCAATTTGCGCTGCCCTGATTCCAAATTGTCGAATGACAGGGGCGCTAATTGTGACGAGTTTTTGCGCAGCTTGTTTTTTGGCCGAGTCAATCGCAGGCACTCAGCACTCCTTTTCAGCATGGAGCACGATTGAGGATATGTCGATCCAAACGGCTTTTGCGTTAGCCATTCTTGTAGTTGTGCAGGGCTTTCGATTATTCACGGGCTGGCGAATCACTCGCGGAAGCGAATTGGCCCAGAAGCGGCCAGGGCAGTTTCAGCTCTCAGAACTGGCAGAATGGATGGTGTCGTGGGCCTTGCTTCTTTGGAGCACTGCCTTTTGTGCTGGCTTCCTTTCGACCGCGCTGCTAAGCCGCGTTTCAACGCCTCCGAATCGGTGATTTGGACACACCTCGGCTGTGACCCCCTCCCCGAAACCTGAGCCAGGAGATGTGAGAGAATCCAGCCGGCCTGAGAGGCCGGAAAGGATTCTGTATGAAGAAGCGACATGGAGCGGAACAGATCGTAGCGTTATTACGCCAGGCGGATGTGGCCTTGGGAAAAGGCCAGAAGGTTCCCGAGGTCTGCAAGCAGTTGGGTATCAGCGAGCAGACTTACTATCGTTGGCGAACGAAGTACGGCGGGATGGATCCGCAGATGGCTCGCCAGCTGCAAGAGCTGCAGAAAGAGAATGCACGGCTGAAACGCTTGGTGGCTGACCAGGCGTTGGACAATCAGATCCTGCGGGAGGCCGCCCGCCCAAACTGGTGAGCCCCGAGCGACGACGACGGACTATCGAGATGGTCCGAAGTCGCTTGGGGCTTAGCCGCGTGTCGGAACGACGGATCTGTCGGGTGCTGGGTCAGTCGCGCTCAACGCAGCGATACGTTCGCCGCCAGCCGGATGATGACCGCCGGTTGATCGAGGAACTGCGTCGCTGGTGCGAGTGGTATCCACGGTTTGGCAGCGAGCGGGTTCACCAATTGCTGCTAGTCACGGGCTGGCGGGTGAACTTCAAGCGAGTGCATCGGCTGTGGAAGCAGGAGCACCTGCAAGTGCCCGGGAAACAGCGAAAACGGCGTCGTTTACCGGGCGGAAGTGTCAACGGCTGTGTGCGTCACCGAGCTAGGCATCGTAATCACGTCTGGAGTTACGACTTCCTGACGGACCGCACAGAGGATGGGAGGCAGTTGAAGCTGTTGGTGGTAATCGACGAGTTCACTCGGGAGTGCCTGGCGACAGAGGTGGGTCGAACGTTCACGGCCCGGGACGTAATGTTGACGCTGCAGTACCTGTTCGCGATCCGCGGCGCTCCGGAGCACATCCGCAGCGACAACGGCCCGGAGTTCATTGCGAAAGGGCTTCAGCGGTGGCTTGATCGTGCTTCTGTGCGGACGCTTTACGTTCAGAAGGCGAGTCCCTGGGAGAACGGCTACGTGGAGAGTTTTAACGGCAAGTTACGGGACGAGCTTTTGAACCGGGAACTGTTCCTGAGTGTTCCCGAAGCACGCTTCGTGTTGGACGAATGGCGGCTGGAGTACAATCACCGCCGGCCGCACAGTGGCTTAAACTGGCAGACCCCGGCGGCGTACGCCGCCAAGATAGATGATCGAGCAACCGGGGTGTTCCCGGCCGCGTCGCGTGTGGCATCTCCGGTCGGGGCTACGCCCCTCCCTCCGACGCCACACGCGGACTAAACCTCACCCGATTCTCTCATTCAACCTGGTACTGAAATCGGGAGGGGGTCACGTTCATAGGGGCAAACCGCGCCGGACCCGAGAATTGCATTCCTGGATTGATGTCAGCGATGAGCTGAGCGATTACGGTGTCTAACGGAATGATGGGGTCCAGCGTCGGTGCGTCATTGACAGGCATTATCGTGAAACTTGCCGTCGCAGTGCTCGTCTTAAAGTCGG
>QHMY01000050.1 GCA_003218305.1 Verrucomicrobiota bacterium | reverse complement strand
AAAACCCGCACGGTTGTTGACCGAAACAGATAATCGGCTCGCTCATCGGATCGCTCTTGATGGCAGGGACGGCGCGCTGCGCCGTCCGCCGGTAGTTATGGCACACCGAAACCGGAAATACGCTCGCGGACGCCGCGGCGCGGCGTCCCTACCAGGTCTATTTAGCGCCAAGGGCGCGTTCTCATGCCAGCCTGGGACATCGCCCCAGGATTCTAATCGAACGAGGAACCAGCGCTGAAAGCGCGATTCAACGCAGCGCTTCGTCGTTAGTCCCACACCGATTCTGGCCGGAGTGAATCGCGCTTTCAGCGCCTGACAATAGCCCAGCGTTTTAACGCTGGGTCTCGATGACAAAAAGGAGCCAAGTCCCGTTAGGGACGAAAGAACCGCCTTCTGTTCGAAGAAGCCAATCAGGTTGCTCGCTCCTTTCGTCCCTGCATGGGACTCTGTCTGGTGTGGATGCCTAAACCCAGCGTTGAAACGCTGGGCTATTTTCAGAAGAAAAAAACGCAACGGATAACGCTGCAGCGCGGCGTCCCTACCAGCCTTATTGAGTGGCGGCCGGCTGATCATTTCGAAAAAGTGTTTGCTGCAGAAGCCAGGCGAAGACCAGCACGGCGGTGCAGCCGATAAAGTTGTACCAAAGATAGCCGATGTTCGTAGTGAAGAAGAGGACGAGCACAAGAGTTTGAGCCAGGATGGCTCCAAAGAAAACGGCAGAGCCCCGCACCGAAGGCAGGAAGAACGCGACCAGAAAAAGTCCCAGGATGCTGCCGTAGAAAACCGAAGCCAAAATGTTGCCGGCCTCGATGAGGTTCTCGACCAGGCTGGCGAAAGACGCGACCGCGATAGCGACGAGACCCCACGCGGCCGTAAGCCATTTGGTGGCGACAACATAATGGTGGTCGCTTGCCTTCGGATTAAGGAGGGGCCGGTAAAAGTCGACGGCCGTAGTCGATCCCAGCGCGTTCAAAACGGCCGAGGTGGCGGACATGGTCGCGCAAAAAATTACCGCCACCAGCAGACCGACCACTCCGTGCGGAAGGTGATTGATCACAAAAGTGATAAAAACATAATCGGAGTCCTTGCTCTTCGGACTTGCGCCGGACTGCTCGAGAATCTTCCTGGTATCATCGCGAATTTTTCGCGTTTCCGCATCGAACTCACGCACCTGCGCGGTCAGAGCCGACGCATCCCCGGGCGCTGCGGTGGCCACGGCTTGAATCGTGTCGCGCTTGCGGGTGAAGACTTCGTCGAACTGCGTCTGCAACGCCGTCAGCTGCGGACCATAGCCGCGTTCGATCGCGCGCTGATAGGTCGGTTGATTAAAAAACATCGGGGGCTGCTCGAATTGATAGAAGAGAAAAACCATCGCGCCGAGCAGGAGGATGAGAAACTGCATCGGCACTTTGATGATGGCATTGAAAAGCAGGCCGATGCGGCTCGCGCGCAGCGAATTGCCGGCGAGATAACGCTGGACCTGCGATTGATCGGCGCCGAAGTACGAAAGCGAAAGAAAGAAACCGCCGAGAAGTCCCGACCAGAACGTATAGCGCCGGGAAGGATCGACCGAGAAATCAACCGCCTGAAGTTTTCCCATTTTTCCGGCAAGGGAGAGCGCGTTCGTGAAGGTCAGGTCGGCCGGCAATCGGTAAACCGCGATGCCGAAGGCCAGGGCCATGCCGAATAGGATGACCAGGATTTGGTAGCGTTGGGTGAGGCTGACGATTTTTGTCCCACCAACCACTGTGTAAACAATGACGAACCCGCCCGCGAGCCAGATGGTGAGATTCAGATCCCAGCCGAGCAGCGCGGAAAGAATGATGGCCGGCGCGTAGATGGTGATGCCGGCAGCCAGTCCGCGTTGGATCAGGAAGAGGAAAGCGCCGAGATAACGTGTTTTTCCGTCAAAGCGCTGGCCGAGATATTCGTAGGCGGTATAAACCTTCAGCCGCTGATAAATCGGAACAAAAACCACGCAGACCACAATGAGCGCGAAAGGCTGGCCGAAGTAATTCTGGATAAACCCGATCCCGCTTTCGTAGGCCTGTCCCGGCATGGAAAGGAACGTGATCGGGCCGGCCTGGGTGGCGAGGACCGAAAGGCCAATCGTTCCCCAGCGGATGGTTTTGTCGCCCTTGAGATATTCGCGGAGGTTCGGGTGTTTCCAGGTTCGCCATAGCCCGTAGAGCGGAATCGCGAGGATAGTCGCGATCAGGACGATGTAGTCGATCCGGTTCACGAAAACCGGAGAGTGAACGCGTAGAGCACGGCGACCTCAATCGCGAACAAGATAAGCGCAAACCCATACGCCTTGCGCCAGGTCGAGAAGAACGGCGGATGATCGTGCCCGCTCATGCTAGATCCGTCTTTTTCATTTCGGCATTCGTGACCTCGGCTGCAATTCGGTGTCCGTCACCCCTTCGCAGGGGTTAGCGAACTCTTTGGTGGATTGCTCCCCGGAGTTGCGCTTCGCTCCACTCCGGGCTGTACTCCTGCGCGCCTCCGGCGCTGAACGCATCGAAAGCGGCGTTGCCATCGGCCTGCCGGTACCCGACATCCACGGCCAATCCACGCAGCACCCAGAGGGTGCGACGGAATAAAGCCCGGAGTGGAGCGAAGCGGAACTCCGGGTATACTCCGAAAAGAGCCAAGCCCCCGAAGGGGGCGGCGGAAAACCCCCCTCTAGATGAGTTCCTCCTACTGCAATCTGCTTTATCACATTGTCTTCTCGACCAACAAACGTGAAGCCTGGCTGACTCGAGAAATCCGATCCAGAACGCATCAATATCTCGGCGGCGCGATTCGCGATGAAGGTGGCATCGCCATGGTCATCAATGGGACAGCCGACCACATCCACATCCTGGCGAAGCCGCGTCAGGACAAGGCGATTTCCAAGGTCATTGGTGAGGTCAAGGCGAACTCCTCCGGTTGGATTTCGCGAACGTTCAGAGAGGCAGTGGGATTCGAGTGGCAGGAAGGATATGGCGCATTCACGGTGAGCGAGTCGCAACTCGCCAAGGTGTATCGGTACATCGAAGGACAGGAAGAACATCATCGAAAGCTTTCTTTCCTCGAGGAGTTCAAGATTCTTTTGAAGGCTCATGGGTTGCCCTTTGATGACCGCTACCTTTGAAGTCCGGCTCCCCGTCACCCCTTACCAGGGGTTTCAGAATTTTCAGGGGCCACGATTTCCCGGAGTTCCGCTGCGCTGCACTCCGGGCTTTATTCCTTCGCGCCTTTGGCGCTAAAAGAATGGGCGAGCTGCAGCCTCCGCCAGCACGCGACCCTGCAACAAAAGCACCCGCAGGGCGCGCCGGATCTAAAGCCCGGAGTATAGCGACGCGAAACTCCGGGTTCATGGTGTAAAAACGATAAAGCCCCTGAAAAGGGGCGGCGGACTGGGTGACCACGTTCCTCATTTGGCGTCCCGCAATGAAACCATGTTGGCGAAGAGGCGATACGCGCCGGGGACACCCGCGGGTAATTGGCGGAACCACGAATAACCGGTGTAGATGAAATATCCGTTGCCGGATTTCGCCACGAGCAACCCGCCGTCGAGCGCTTTCTCTCCCGGGTCGTTGCAGGACAAAATCGGCGTCCAGGCCGGATCCCATTTGTTCGAAAAATAAAGTCCGCGCTCCTGGACCCATCCTTTGAAATCTTCAGCCGTGATTTTGTTCGGCGAATTCATCAAGGGATGATCGGGCGCCAGGATCCGGACCTCGGCGGTTTCATCGGTGACGCGGTCGCGAGAAATCTCCAAGAGCGCCGGCCCAATCTCCTTCGTCTTGAGATCGGACGTGGTGTTGTATTGCGCCACGACCACGCCGCCGGCCTTCACGTAGGCGAGCAGTTGCGGTTGCCAATTCGCGATCCGGTCCTGCGTGTTGTAGGCGCGAATGCCGAGCACGACGGCGTCGAAATTCTTCAGACTCTCAGCCGTCATCTCGTCCGGCTCCAACACCTTAACGTTATAACCGATCTGCTGAAGACTCTGCGGGATCTCGTCCCCGGCCCCGGGGATGTATCCAATCGCCACGCCTTTCGTCCGGATATCGGCGCGGACAATCTTCGCCTCCGCGGGAGGCATCAGGACGTGCAAACCGATGTGCGGATAGGAAATCCGCTCGCGCGAAAACGAGTAGTCGCGGCCGTCGACGGTGACCACGGCCCGCAGCGTTCCTTCGCTCGCATTCGGTGGTGGTTTGACCGTGAAGGTCGCGGAATTTTCATTCTCCGCCGATTTGAGATCAAAGGGAACGCTCGCGGGCTCAATCTGCCATCCGCCCGGTGCTTCGAGCCGAAGTTGACCGCGGACGGCACCGGTCGCAGCCACGACGTGCACCTGAACCGACTTGGGCTTGTCGTCGCCGAAAACATAAGCCGGATCGGATAAGTTCGCGAAAACCGGCGGAGCGATGACGAGATCCTGCCGCACTTCGCCGATGATGGGATCGACCCTGCGGTATTTCGTCTCGACGCGGTAACGAATGTCCTGCTCGCCCACACGCAACGTCACGTCGACTGGAAACGAAGCCGGATTCTCGGGCAGACCGATCAACATTTGATCGTCCACCGCGAAGGTGCCAAGCGTTGCCGGCTGTCGCAGCCAGTAGGGCTGCGACGAGGTGATCTCCTTCGCCAGGGTGGGCGTGAAGTCCTTCGCCACAAACTGATCGGTGGGCAGCGGAAGATTCAAGGGCAGCGTCTCGCCCGTAACCGGCATCGTCACTTCGCGCACGAGCACCGGTACTTTCGAGCGATTGATTGCCTCGAATTTGATAGGCAACGGCTGCCCGCCCGAAACCGCGGGGACGGTGCTCGAGCTTTCAATGCTCAGGCCGAGACAACCGGCGATGATCGAGTCGACCTCATTGCGTTTCGCTTCATACCAATTTGGAGAGACGCCCTCCGTGGCGTCCATCGATTTGGACGGGACAGAGCCCGTCCCTCCAAGTGAGATTTTATCGGTGAGCGCCTGGCGTAGTTCCAGCAGCTTCGGGACGGCGGCGGCGGGGTCTGCCGGAACGAAAGTGGAGGTGACCTGGCTGATCTTTTCGGCGATCGCCTTCGACGCGGGCACACGCGCCCAGGTGGTTTCAACGCCATCGAACAGGCCGCTCGTGATCGGCGCGCCTTCGAGCACTTTGAAATATTCCTTGCGCGCGCCGCGGCGAGGCGGACTTCCGACGCCCTGGCTCTTGTGCATGCTCAGGCTCGCCGCGGCGATTTCAGTGAAGGCCTTGCCGAGGAGTGGATTGAAGCCGCCTGCCTCCAACGTCGCGAGCCCGGCCGGGTCGAAAGGCATATTTCGATTCGAGAAAAAGAACGGTGACGTGTTCCAAACCAGCCGCACCGGTTTCCAGATCTCAACTTGAGCCAGCTGTTCCGGAAAACGTTTCGGATCGCCGGCAGCCGCGAAGGCTTCGCGGGCGAGAATGGCGGAAGCGGTATGATGCCCGTGCGTCTTGTCATCCTCCGGACTGAAACGCGTCACCACTACATCGGGCCGGAAGCGCCGGATGACCCAGACCATATCCGAGAGAATCTTGTCGCGGTCCCAGATGCGCAGCGTTTCTTCCGCATTCTTCGAGAATCCGAAGTCAACCGCGCGGGTGAAGAATTGCCGGCCGTGATCCAGCCGCCGCGCGGCCAGAAGTTCGTGGGTGCGAATGACGCCGAGTTTCTCCCGCAACTCCCGGCCGATCAAATTCTGGCCGCCATCGCCTCGCGTGGCGGACAGGTAAGCGGCGTCGTAGAGCGAGCCGTTCGCCCACAACGCCATCAGATTCGTATTCTCGTCGTCCGGATGGGCCGCGATGTACAGGACGCGCCCGAGCACATTCAGTTTCTGAAGCGCCAGCTGGATCTCGGTCGCGCTCATCGGCGGCGGAAACGCTGGTGCCGCCGGCCGGTCAGCGCTCTCAACACCGAGCGCAACGCCTGTCATAAAAACCATGGCAACCGCTTTCCAGATCATCAACCGGCGCGCAAAAAACATCAGATGGAAAAATCGCGAAGGCAGCCCGAAGCCGCTCGAGCGGCCGGCCGCGCAAAGGCACGTCGCGGATTATTTATTGATGTCCTGTTTCGCCTGAAGCCGATCGATCAACAATTTGATATTGTTTTTTTGCTGATCGGAAGGCGCGGCCGCTTGCGCTTTCTTGGCCTCTTCAGCCGCCCCGGCGAAATCACCGGCGGCAGATTTGATTCGCGCGTTAGCCAGAAGCCCAAAGACAGTCGACGGGTAACGTTGCGCCACGTCCTTGATGATTTCCATCGCTTCGGCGTCTTTCTTCTCTGACTGCAACCGGCGTCCGTAGGAATAGAGCTGGGCCGGCGTGGTCTTCGCGATGGCCTGGTCCCAGGTCTTCTTGGCGTCCTCGGGCTTGTTCATCGCCTTGAGCAGGTCGGCTTTAGTGGTCAGATTCTCGAAGCGCTCCTCGTTTTGAATCGAGAGGTTCACCCACTTCAAGGCCTCATCCAGATTGATCTTCTTGTTCAGGCAGAATTGCGCCGCCTGATTGGGCGCCTGCCATTCGTACTGCGCGCGGCCGCGCATTTGGTTTCGGATGTTGGTCAGAGTCGCTTCCGCATCATTGATCGTGATCTTTACCGGCACCGCGAGCTTCTCCCACTTCATCGTTATCGTGGCGGAATCCATTTTCAGGTCCTCGAACTCGTACTCGAGCGCCTCCTCCATTTCCGACGGCCGCGGCTTCACCTCCACCCGGAGCGCGTCTTCCTCCTGCTTATAGGTGTAGCTGCCCCACGCGCTCGACATGTTCGAAAAAATCACCGTCCAGGAATCCGCGGTCGGGATCATGTGCAAACCGTAAATCCCTTTCGCCAGCGGCTTGCCCTCCACCGAAACTGGATCGCTGAATTCGATGGTGGTGTTTTGGTTCGCGCCCGCGCGCCAGACTTCGCCGAGCGGAACGAGACCGCCCCAGATCTTGCGCCCGTTCACGAGCGGGCGGTGGTAGGTGATCGTGATGTCGGTCAACCCGACCCGCTGTTTGTTGATCGCGAGCTGGCTCGCGTCGGGTAAATCAAGATCGGCCTTTGCCGTGGTGATCGTGACGAGACCAAGAAGGGCGGCGCCCAAGGTGATGATGCGTTTCATAGAATAGTTGGGGTAGAGACAGTTCGACTGCAACGGAAGTTCAGACAAGCGCAGAATTCTCGGGATAATTTCGGACGTGGCGCGAAATTGCGGCCACTGCGCAGCGGCTCCCGCGGGGCCAGCTCGCGCAACATTTCGCGCGTCATTTTTCGTCCCAAATTCGGAACAGAGAATCCCGACCGCGAAACAAAATGGAAAAAGCAGTCTTGAAGATCCGCCTCCATAACATTCTTATCCACAGATGTTTATAACTAAGAAATCAACGGTGGCACGGCCTGTGCATAAGGATGAGTCAACAACCCAACCAAATCATGACACAAAAAACTCTTTCAATTAACGGCTTCGAATCGACCTATGCGTTATTGGTTCGTTCCGAAGACAGGGAACGCAACATGTTTGAAGGCGCAGCCTACCTCATCATCATTCTGAGCGCGGTCTTCTCAATCTGGCAAATGGTGCAACAGCCCATCGGCTTTCCCACGAGCCAGGTCCGCACACCCGCGCGATCCGAGACACAGCAGCGGGCCTAATCTACCAACGCAGTTCCGGAGAACTCCGTTGCGATTACTCGCCGTTATCTTTTTTGCCTCGGCCGCATTGAGCCAGGCCGCGAAAGCGACTGGGAGCGGCTGGACCGGATATGCAATCGAATAGCCTCCGCCAGTCAGACAAATCGCCGGCCCAGCGGCGTTGTTCTTTCGTGAAGAGCTGGCCGGCCCCATTCGCACTCGATTTTCTTGAATCCAGACCGCCTCCCCCGCGCATCTCATTCTCGAGGCCGACGCCTCTTCACCTCGATTTTCCCGACTGAATTTAACTCTGAACCCTAGGTCCTGATCATGATCCTCGATTCTCTTCGCCAAGATGTCCGTGTCGGTTTTCGCATTCTCATTAAGGAAAAAGCTTTTTGTCTGCTGGCCGTGCTGGTCCTCGCTCTCGGCATCGCCGGCGTCACAACGCAATTCACCATCGTTAACGCCTTCGTTCTGCGCGGATTTTCTTTCGCGCACCCGGAACAACTCGCGAGCGTCGGCCTGATCGATCCGCAGGCTACGGCACAGCAAAATAACTTCGGGAATGGCAATATTCCGACCGCGCAGGATTACGAGGACTTGAAGGCCGGCCAGCAATCCTTCGCCATGATGTCCGGCTATCTGAATGGCTCGACCATCAACGTTACCTACAAGAACAATCCGCAGCGTTATACCGGCGGATATGTCACCGAGGATTTCTTCCGGATCGTGGGCGTGTCGCCGATCATGGGACGCGATTTTACCGCCGACGACAACAAGCCCGGAGCGGAGAAAACGACAATCCTCGGCTACGAAATCTGGAAACGCGATTTCAGCGGCGATTCGAACATCGTCGGGCAAGCGGTCCGGATAAACGGCAAGGCCGCCACGATTATCGGGGTCATGCCTGAAAACTTTAAATTTCCTCAGGCCGAACAACTTTGGGTCCCGCTCTACAACGAATTTCCAGTCGTGCCTCGCGAGGACCCGCGAGCGGGAAACTCATCGCCCCAGGTGATGGGCCGGTTGAAGGAGGGAGTCTCGTTCGATCAGGCAAACGCGGAATTCTCCGCGCTGGCCAAACGTCTTGCGAAAGACAATCCGAAAACCAATGAGCAGCTGACCTCGGCCAATGTGCAGCCGCTGCTGAATACGTTCACCGGTCCGCAGCTGCGCCAGATGATTTACGCGATGCTCGGGGCGGTGCTGCTCGTCCTGGTGATCGCCTGCGTAAACGTCATGAACATGCAGTTCGGCCGGGCTGCGTTGCGCGCCAAGGAACTGGCTATCCGCGGCGCGCTCGGCGCAACCCGCTGGCGCCTGGTTCGGCAAATGTTGACGGAAAGTTTCCTTATCGCCGCGATGGGCGCGATCGTCGGTGTGTTCTTCGCCGAGTGGGCCGTCAGCCTGCTCGTTCGAACGACCAACGCTCTGCCCTTCCCGCTCCCGTACTGGGTCCAGTTCACCATCGACGGCAAGGTGCTGCTTTTCACCCTGGCTATCGTTCTCGTCGCGACCCTCTTGTCCGGGCTTGTTCCCGCGATTCTAAGCGCCCGCAGCAGCGCCGCGGAAGTGATGAAAGAAGGCGGTCGCGGCAACAGCAGCCGGCTCGTAAACGCGATCACGCGGATTCTGGTCATCGGCCAGATCGCGCTGACGGCGGCGTTGCTCATTGCCGCCACCTTGCAAATCAAGTCGATCCGCAACCAGACTACGCAAAACTACGGCTATGACGAAAACGCCGTCTACAGCGCTCGCATGGGACTTATGGAAGGCGATTACCCGACCGACGACGCGAAGCACCAGTTTTTCGTCCGCGCCTTGCGCTCACTTCGCGCCGATCCCGCCTTTGAGGGTGCGGCAATGAGCGATCGCTTCCGGATGACGTTCGCGAACTTCGGGCAGTATGAAGTCGATGGTAAGACCTACGTGACCGATCGCGACCGGCCCCGGGGCAACTCGGAATCTATCTCCGACGGCTATTTCAGCACGCTCGGCTTGAAGATGCTGGAGGGCCGCGATTTCACGATCGAGGATTCCGACGCCAAACAACCGGTTGCGATCGTGAATGCGAGTTTTGCACGACAGTATTTCGGCAACCAGAGTGCGATCGGTCACCAGGTCCGACGTTTCAATCCGGCGAAACCGGAGCAATGGCGCACGATTGTCGGGATCGCGCCCGACATGCTGATGCAGGGGCCCTTTAATGCGGACCGGGATAGTGTCGGATTCTATGTTCCGTTGCTGGCCGCCACCCCAGCCGCCCAGTTCTGCACGATTGTGGTCCGTCCCCGCGCCGGACAAAACGCCGCAAATATGGGTCCGGTTTTGAGCAAAGCCATCGCGGCCTTGGATTCCAATCTGCCCACTTACTTCGCCGGCACCCCCGCCCGTCTCCACGATGAGATTCTCGGCGTGAACCGCCTGACCGCGAACCTGTTCACCATTTTCGGGGCCGTTGCTTTTATGTTATCGGCCGTTGGGCTCTACGGTGTCATGAGTTTCTCGGTCAACCAGCGCACGCAGGAGTTCGGCATTCGCATGGCCCTGGGCGCGGACGCCAAACGGATTTTCCGGATGGTCATGCAGCAAGGCGCCTGGCAACTGGCCATTGGCCTGTTCCTCGGCATCGGTGCAGCCGCCCTGTTACTTGGCGTGCTGGCGGCGCAGGCCCTGCAAACCATCCTGTTCAAGGTCAAGCCGCTCGATCCAACTATCTACCTGGTTGTCGCCGCCCTCCTCACCCTGGTCGCAGCAATCTCCTGCTTCGTCCCCGCCCGTCGCGCCACTCGCGTGAACCCGATGGAAGCGCTGCGGACAGAGTAGCGAACACGTTTTCTTGCGAGGCCCGGGAGAAGGCCGACAACCTCGAGGCTGGCAGCTAATGGAAACGAAGCGTAACCTCGAGCCATGAGCGCTACAGACGTAATTGTAAGGGGCGACGCCTCGGGATTCGCCCAGGAGATCGTGGTCGGTCCGCATCGGATGATTGCGGATGAGCCGATCGAGTTCGGAGGGAAAGATACCGGACCGGGGCCGTACGATTTGCTGCTCGCTTCGCTCGGTTCCTGCACGTCGATGACGATTTCCCTGTACGCGCGCACAAAGAAGTGGCCGCTCGAAAGCGTAACGGTGAACCTGCGACATTCCAAGATCCATGCGGTGGATTGCCAGGACTGCGAAACCAAGGCAGGCAAGATCGACCGGATCGAGCGCGAGGTTCATTTGGTGGGAAACCTCGATCCGGAACAGCGAAAAAGGCTGCTCGAAATCGCGGACAAGTGCCCCGTTCACCGGACGCTCAAATCCGAGATCGATATTCGGACGAAAGAGGTCTGAGCACTTGTAGCGGCGCTTCTGTGAAGCGCCTGGGCTTGCGCGCGACCACAGAGAAGGCGCTTCACAGAAGCGCCACTACAAAAACGCGCTGCAAAAACGCGCCCCTCCAAATGCGCCACCACAAAAACGGGGTTCGGTGAACCGTCCGGATCGAGCTTTCCGTGCTAGGTTGTTGGTCGGATGTTTGAGATCAAGGCGAAGGACAAGATGGTGGAGCGCGCCCTTCTGGTGGGCGCGTACATCGAGGCGGACAAGAAAGCGGACGCGCAGAGTTTGCTCGCAGAGTTGGAAGAGCTGGTCGATACGCTTGGCCTCCCGGTGATCGAGCGAATGCTGGTGCACCATCGCGAGAATCACCCGCGCTATCTGATCGGCTCGGGGAAGGCACAGGAAATCGTCGATCTCGCGAAAAAGCTCGAGTGCGATGTGCTGGTCTTCGACAACGAATTGAGTCCATCGCAGCAGCGCAACTGGGAGGAGCTAGCCGGGATGACAGTCGCGGACCGGCAGGAAATCATTCTCGATATTTTCGGCGCGCGCGCGCAAACCCGCGAAGCCCGGATCCAGGTGGATCTGGCGCGAATGGAATATTCGCTGCCGCGATTAACACGCGCGTGGAGTCACCTCGGCCAGCAGGGCGGCGGGATCGGAGCGAAGGGCGAGGGCGAAAGCCAGCTCGAACAGGACAAGCGCAAGATCCGGTTGCAGATCGACCGGTTGAAGCGCGAGCTGGAAACGGTCCGGCGCTCTCGCGCCACCCAGCGGAAAGACCGCAAGCGCGCGCCGGTGCCGAACGCGGCGATCGTCGGCTACACCAATGTCGGCAAATCTTCACTCCTGCGCCGGCTCACGGGCGCGGACGTTTTTGTCGAAAACAAGCTGTTCGCCACGCTCGATACGACCACGCGAAAAATCGCGCTCCCGAACAAGCAGCCGCTGTTGCTCACCGACACCGTCGGCTTCGTCCGCAAGCTGCCGCATCAACTGGTCGAAGCCTTTAACGCCACGCTCGAGGAAGCCGCGCTCTCCGATTTCCTGATCCACGTGCTCGACGCCTCCCTGCCGGAAGTGATGGAATTCTACAACACGACCATGAGCGTCCTGACCGAACTGGGCGCCGACACCAAGCAGATGCTCGTCGTCTTCAACAAGGTGGACAAAGTGAGCGATCCGGCCGCGCTTTTCGCCTTGCGCCGGCATTTTCCAGAAGCCGTTTCCGTTTCGGCTCTCACCGGCGAAGGCATGGACGAATTGGTCGAACGCATTTCCGAGTTCGTCGCGAGAGGGACGATGACGGTCGATCTGCGCCTGCCCAGCGCTCGCGCGGATCTGCTGGCCCGGTTACATCGCGAGGGAATTGTCCGCGAGATTCAGTACGATCCCGAATTCACCAGCGTCGTCGCGACGATCCCAACGCGCGCCCTGGAAGTGTTTGCCGCATTCCTGGCCCCTTCTGTTTCTGCCGGGAGTAATGAGACCCGGACCGCCTCCCTCCTCCATCTGCCAGCGGCGGACGAAGGAAAGGCCATCTGATCGCACATGGTGATTCAAGTGTCGCAAGTGGTCGCGGCGCTCCTTACCGACACGTCATCCCGAGCGCAGTCGAGGGACCCCGTGGAGTTACCGGCCCGTTCCATTCCGGGGTTCCTCGGCTTCGCTCGGAATGACAGAACGGTTATTTGTTCACGCGCCGATCGCGGTAGCTACCTCTAACAGATCACGGACAGCGCAGCGCGCTGTCCGTGCCATGCTCGTCGGAAAGGGATTAAGGCGCGCGGTCGTAAACCTCGACCAGGCCGACGCCGGTTCCACCGCCAATACCAGAAAGCAGTGCGGTGTATAGACCCGGCGGCACCGTGGCTGCAATGGCAGCTTCCAACGGATTGGAGGGCGCCAGTCCCGCCGCGGTCAATGCCGCTGCTTGCGTTGGGTTGTCCTGCCAGTCGTTATCCGACATCAGCTTCACTCCGTTGCTGTCACGCAATTCCAACATCGGATTTGCCAGAGCGTTGGCCACTCCCAGCGCAGTCAGGCTCGGTCCAATCCCGCGAACCACCACGTGGTCGTTGCCCACCTGGCCGCCCAAGGAGAAACCGGCGATGACAATGTCGCTGCCCGTGCTGACAAACGCTCGCGTGCTGATATTAGCCAGCGTCGCCGGCACCGCCGGGCTCAGGTCATAAAGTTCAATCAACCCAACGCCGGACGTGTTGTTCTTGCCGCTCACGATGGCGGTATAGGCTCCGGGGTTCAACGTCACGTCGATGGCTGATTCGAGATCGTTGCTGGGCGCGATTCCGGTAGCCAGAATGGCAGCCTGCTGCGCGGGGTCATCTCTCCAGTTGTCGTTCGTGATCGTGACAAAGCCACCGGGGCCGTGCAGTTGGAGCACCGGATCAGCCAGGACATTGGGCACACCAGATTGAGCCAGGGAAGGTCCAATGGCCCGGAGCAACAGATGCTTCGGCGCGCTTCCGGTAATGATGAACCCGCCAATGCCAGCGTTCTCGCCGGGCTGAACTCGCATCCGAGTCGAGAGGTTGAGGGCCTGCGCCGGAGGAACCGGCGTCGGGGATGGCGTAGCAACCGGCGAGGGCGTCGGTGTCGGAGCGGGCGGAGTCGGGGTTGGAGTCGGTGCCGGCGGGGTCGGCGTTGCAGTAGGTGTTGGCGTCGGAGCTGGCGGAGTCGGCGTTGGCGTTACGCCACCGCAAGTCGCGGGAGCAGGTCCCTGAATCCCCACCGTGACGGGTGCTCCCGTCTTGTAAAAGCCGACCGTCGCGTTCATGGCCTGCGGGGGGCTCGTGGAATCGAATCGGAAATTATAAATCGTTCCCCAGCGGAGAGCGTTTGCGTTCGGGTTTTGCGCAAAGGTTTCCGAACTCCAGCTAATGTCGGTGGAACTTTGACTCGGCGTCCAGGGAGCGTTGCTATATCCCGCGCTACCCACAGTTCCATCGTTGGCAAAGCCGGGATGATTCACCGGTGCGTGGAACCCGACGTTAGTCAGCACATTTCCGCAGCCCAACGGCACACTGAACGATTGGATTCCCCGGTCCAGGTTCTGGTTGTTGATCGCGTATTCATAATGCCAGACGCCGGCCACGGGACCCGTCACTTTATAGGCAATAAAACCGCGGCCATCGATTCCCGGCTCGGGCTCGATGTTTTTGACGGTCGCTCCAGTCCAGGCATTGATGGCGGGGATCGTCCGCACGGTCGATCCGACGGCCGAAAAGGTGAAGGTGGTGGTGCCGCTGACATTGAATCGGCGGTAGGAGGCGTTGTTATACATGTTGCATTCGCCCTGGTGGGTCTGGCACCAGGCGTACTCATGCGGGGTGACATATTGCGCTTCGGCGTAATAGGTCGCGCCGGGATTCATCGTCGTGTCCAGATCGCTCATCTCCACGAGGATGCGGTGCGACGTGCCTGAGTGAGTGTGACCGGTGTGGTCCCTCGCCGTGCTCGGATAGGCGCCGGTGAAAGGATTGACGAAAGTGCGCGAACCCAGGCCGCTCTGACTCGCATTCAAGCTGGCGCTGTACGGATCGGAACATCCTACGCCCAGGTGAGTGCCCCCTGTCCCGTTACAGCCGAAGCCGCAGGCGTTCTCGGTCAAGGCCGTGAAAGCATGCTTGAGCCAGGACTGGCCAATTTGTTCGAAGCGGTCGTCATTGGTCGCACCCCCGCTCATCCGGTAAAGATTTTGTGGAATAACCGGATGGTCTACCTGAGGCAACGCGAACCAATTGAGGTCGACCATTCCGTTATTGCACGAGGTAGTTCCGACTCCGAGCCCTACCTGGGTTCCGCTCGTGCCAAATTGCTGCATAGAAGGCAGATCTCCCACGATGACATCGGGCCCCGGCACGGCATTCGGAACCTGCGCCCCGCCGCGCTGGGCCGGCGGCAGCACCGCCGATTGCACCGCGCCGTTTACCAGCGTTTCGCTTTCGATCAGATACATGTTCGCGGTGATCGAGATTCGACCGGCGATCGCGCCAGCTTCCGCGGGCCGTCCGAGCGCCTTCGCGAACTCTTCCGAGATCAGCAACTTCCCGTTATTGATCGTGAGCAAACGAGCGGCGGCATCGTAATGGTAGAGGTTCCCTTCGATGTTGAAGAAAACGAAACCGGTTTTCCCGTCCCGCACCGCGAGATCGAAAGATGCATCCGACGGAAGTTTTTCGATGACAAGCTGATTCAGCGACGACTGCAACTGCCCGGGCAGCGTAGCGGCGTTTTGCGGAACGAGGCCCATGGATCCCGCGTCGGGACCGCGCAAGGCGCCGTCAAAAAGAAGGATGGTGAAGAAGGAATTGGGGCCGACCTGGAAGCCCAGGGGGTCGAGCTTCGATGCGCTGGTCGCGGTTCCATTAAGCCGGTTCAAATCGAGATCCATCGCCACGTTCCCGGTGGCCACGATCATCTTTTCCAGGGTGCCGGTTTCCCCTTCCGGGCTTTTCCCGGGTGAATGCGATGCGGAATTTCCCGAGCTGTTGCTCAACAGCAAAAGCAATGGGAGCACGAAAAGACCAAGCATTTTCCTAAACATTGTCCTGAACCTCCAGTTGATAGCCGACCGAAAACAGTGATGAATGAATCCCGACGACCGATACGCGAGTTGCGTTGAGGGTCGCGGGACCGCGGATGCGGTGGTATATATACTCCCTCTCGAAAAGTAGTCTACCGCTAAATCTTTTGCCAAAAACACCTCGCAAATTCAGGGCGAAAATGGAGTGCGCCGGAGTCGGGCACGGCTGCAGCAATGTATGAAGAGCGGTTGTGACGATCGGCAGGCCATAAGGCAGGGAGTGGTTCCGCTTCCGGTCGGAATTCGCAAATCCAAGGCGAGCCGGTGGCGGGCGGCGGCGCTCGTCCTGCTCAACCTGCTGATGGTGGCCCACTTCATCCAGTGGTGGGTCGTGGGCAGGACTGTCTCCCCAATTGAACCATCCGAAACCATGCACACGCTCCAGCGCGGCGCGATCAACGCTGGTTTCATCTTTTTTTCCCTGGCCATCCTGGCGACCCTGATTTTCGGGCGCTTCGTCTGCGGATGGGGTTGTCACATTCTCGCCCTCCAGGATTTCTGCGCGTGGCTCTTGAAGAAAATGGGGCTGACCCCGAAGCCGTTTCGATCGCGGCTCCTCGTTTACGTTCCGCTCATCGGCGCTCTCTACATGTTTGTATGGCCCACCGCCTACAAACTCTTCGCCAGCTCGGAACCCAGTCCCCTTATCCCTGCGTTCACCAATCATCTCGTCACCACCAATTTTTGGGAAACGTTCCCGTCCTTCGCGGTGGCGGTCCCTTTTCTCCTGATCTGCGGGTTCGTCACCGTTTATTTCCTGGGTCAGAAAGGTTTCTGCACCTATGCCTGCCCTTATGGGGGGTTTTTTGGACTCGCGGACAAGTGGGCGCCGGGAAAAATCCGGGTGACCGATGCCTGCAATCAATGCGGACACTGCACCGCGACCTGCACCTCGAACGTGCTCGTGCACCAGGAGGTGAGGGATTTCAAGATGGTGGTCGACCCCGGCTGCATGAAATGCATGGATTGCATCAGCGTCTGCCCGAACGACGCTTTGTATTTCGGGTTTGGTAAACCGACTGTCGCCGCTCCGAAGTCGAGCAAGACCCCGAGGAAATACTCCCTGACGTGGCCGGAGGAATTCTTCGGGTCCGCCGTGTTTCTGATCAGTTTCCTTTCGGTGCGAGGCGTGTACGCGCTCGTCCCATTTCTCATGGCCCTGGGCTGCGCGGCGGTGGCGACATTTCTCGCTCTGAAAACGTGGCGGCTGTTCACGGCGAGTGATGTTTTCTTTCACCGGTTCATCTTGAAGAAGGCGGGAAAACTCTCGAAAGGCGGATGGGGATTCCTGACCTGCTCGGTTCTCGCGCTTGGCCTGGTTGCCCACAGCGGGTGGGTTCGCTATCACGAGTCCGCCGGCGAACGCGCCTTTCAGCGGCTCCAGATTCCGGACGAGCTCGCACTGGCGCAGGCCAATCCGGATCCTTGGATGAGCTCGACCGATCGTGAAATGGTGGTCGACGGGAAAAATCATCTGAGGGCGGCTTCGAACTTCGGGCTGTTTGCCAATCGCGAGGCGCTGCCAAAGCTGGCCTGGTTTGAATATCTTTCCGGGAACGCGAAGCAGGCCATCGAATTGCTCGGGCAGGCCTCGGCCCTCCAAAAAGATCAGGCCAAGGCGTTGAGTTATTATTACCGGGGGACCATTTTGAATCGGCTCGGCCGCTATGAAGAGGCGCAGAAAGAGTTCGATCGAGCCCTGGCGGAGCGCGACGATCTGATTCTGGCGCGCGAGGAGAAAGGCGAGTCTCTCTGGCAGCTGGGCCGCAAGGAAGAGGCCATCGCGGTTTGGACTGACGCGGTTCAGCGCAACGCCAGGCTGCCCCTGACCAACAATCAACTCGCCGGGGCCAAACGCTCGGCAGGCCAGCTGGAGGAAGCAGCGGCTTATGAAAAACAAGCCGATCAATCCACTCCGGACGACCCGCTTTTCCATTGGATGCTCGGCCTCCGGCTCAAAACCCTGGGAATGACCGACCTGGCTGAAAAACACTTCAAGCGAGCGATCCAACTCAATCCCCAGTTTCAAGGGCAACCGCGATAGACTTTCTGAAAATAGCCCTGGCGTTGCAGCATAAAGCAACCAGTCCTCGTCCCCCTCATCCTAACCTTCTCCCCAAGGGGAGAAGGGATTCCTCTCCCTGAGGGAGAGGGCTAGGGTGAGGGTCATAGGCGTCCAGGTTATGATGGCCGGTCGGAGAGTCGGCGGGGGCAACGACCCCGCCCACATGTTTATTGGACATGGTAGGCCTCCACCAGGCCGATACCGGTAGTATTGGCCGTGCCCGCCACAATCGCTGTGTACGCTCCCGGTGCGAGCGAGGCAAAGAGCGCTGCTTCCCGATCGTCCGTCGGCGCCAAGCCCGCCGCCGTGATCTCCGGCTGCTGCGCGTCGCGCCAGTTATCATTCGCTCCAATCACACTCCCGTTGCTGTCATGGAGTGTGAGCGTGGGATCTGACAACGCGTTCGAAAGGCCCAGCCCGCTCAACGATGGACCGATCGCTCGCACCACCACTCCAGTCCGCTCGGTCGCGCTGCCGCCGACAATGAAACCTCCGATCATCACGTCATCGCCCTGCTCGATCAGACCACGCGTGCTGATGTTCCCCAGCTTCGAATTACTTCCCAATCCGAGATCGTACACTTCGACCAAACCAATCCCCGTCCCTCCGTTCTTGCCCCGCACGACGGCCGTGTAAGCGCTGTTTCCACTTAACGTCACGACAATTGCCGATTCCAAGGCATCACCTGGCGCTACCCCTGTGTTCTGGATTTGCCCTTGTTGTGCATCTTTCCAGTTGTCGTTACTGGCCAGCAGATGTCCGCTCGAGTCATAGAGGTCTAGCACCGTGTCTGCCAGCGCTCCCGGCATGCCGTTCGCGCCCAGCGAAGGCCCCAGGGCCCGAACGATCACTTGCTTGGAATCCGGTCCCGTCAGGATAAAGCCGCCGATGAGAGCGCTCTCACCGTTCAGCACGTGTGCTCTGGTTGAGATATTGAGCGGCTGAGCAGGCGGAATTGGTGGGGCTGGCGTCGACGTTGGCTCCGGAGTTGAACCAGGTGTGGGGCTAGCTTCCGGCGTAGCCGTCGGCTCCGGGGTAGGGGTCGGTGTGGCGACGGGAGTACTCGTTGGCACAGGAGTTGGCGTCGCCGCGGGCGGAGTCGCTGTTGGAACAGGAGTAACGGTCGGCGTCGCTGCCGGCGGAGTCGCAGTTGGGTTCGGGGTCGGGGTCGCTGACGGAGCAGCCGATGGAGTGGGGCTCGGGGTCGCTGGCGGTGGCGGCGCACCGTCGAGATAACGGGCCAAAGCAAAATCGCTGTTGTGAAAGTAGATGTCGCTGGAAGCCAGGCCGCCGGCGATGAGCTTGCCGTCGGCTTGAAAAACAAGATCACTGCCCGACGCTGCGGGATTCCCGGGGAACGTTGTGGTGACGGTGCCGCCGTTTCCGAAGGTCGAATCGAGGGAGCCGTTCAGGTTAAAGCGCAACAATTCGAAGCTGTCGCTGTCATCTCCCAGCGCGATCAGCTTGCCGTCGCTCTGAAGAGCGGCTGCGTTGAGATCTCCCCGGTCGAGCAGGAGGACCTTTCCGCCGTTGCCGAAGCTCGGATCCAACGACCCGTCTGAGTTAAAACGGGCGGCGGCGAAGCTATCGTAGGGGCTATTCACTATGGCCAGCCCTACTACGATGATTTTGCCGTCAGCCTGCAGGACAGCATCCCGGCCACGGTCCCAGTTATTGCTAAAACTGGCTAACGCGTGACCGCCGTTGCCGAATGTGGTGTCGAGGGTGCCATCAGAGTTATAGCGGGCGACTAAAAAGCGATAGCTGGATTCGCCCGCGATGACTATTTTGCCATCCGGCTGGATTAGCACCTCGATGGCGTAGCTCTCCAGGCCCTGTCCGAAATCATTAATCACTTTGCCGCCGGTCCCAAACGTGGCGTCCAGGGAGCCGTCCGGATTGTAACGCGCCAGGGCTACATTGCCTTTTCGCTGCTCCGTGGGATTAAACTGGATCCCTCTTCGTCCGGCAGCCACGATTTTGCCGTCAGACTGGAGCGCGAGGGCGTAGGCCTGGTCGTCGTTGATGCCGATATTGGTCATCACTGTTCCACCGTTGCCAAAAGTGGTATCGGCCGAGCCGTCCGAGTTGAAGCGCACCAGGGCAAAAGAAGTGTCATTGGAGGAAGGAAGGTCGATGCTTCCGCTGGTTATGATTTTTCCGTCCGGCAAAAGGAGAAGCCCGGACGCGCTTTCCCGGACGCTGGACACGGTTATCACTTTGCCGCCGCTGCCGAACGTTGGGTCGAGCGTGCCATCCGGATTATAGCGGGCGAGCGCGCCCCTATGGCTTGGGTGGGTATCACCAACGGCGACGATCTTGCCATCGGGCTGGACGGCAATGCGACTCAGCCAGTCGGTGCTGGCGTTAAAGTCCGTGACCACTTTCCCGTTGACGCCAAAAGTTGGGTCAAGGTCACCATCCGCCGCCCGCGCCTTTTCTCCGGCGGCGAAAAACAAGAGCACGCTTACGGCAGCAAAGGTGACGATGCGCCAATCCTTGCTTCGGTTGATTTCAGGTTGTGACAGCTGTGACATAAATCTTCCTCCGTGATCTCCAGGTTATCGACATTCGCTATATAAAGTATCGCTCCAACATCCGCGCGTGGCTGCCGCCAAAACGTAACAGAACTGTTACGGCGCGATGCAGATGAAGCCTTTCTGCCCTCTGGGAAATCGCAGGCTGCGAACCTGCATTTCCCAGAACGGTGCCGACCGGTTGTGACATACTGATTCCTCCAATGCTGGCTCTTAGCGTCGGACGGCGTTGTCTGCCGCCTGCGCGAGATCGTTCATCGTGGAAAAGAAGCTGTTGCTTTGACCTGAAAAGAGGCCGGATCCCCTCAGCCCGTTAAGCGCCGCGGCGGCCACTGCCCCGCGTGGCGACATTACAGGCCGGATGACCGAGCATTGCGGCAACTGCGGGGAAACGAACTTACATGGCTCGGGCATGATCAGATTCTTCTGCCGCAGCTCGTCCCCTTCGAATGACTTCATGTCGGGAAAGCTCACGCCTGGCACTTTGACTTCGGGCGCATTCCCGGCCTTGTCATGCCAGATGGCGAAGTGGTTGACTTCCGAGCCGCCGATTCCCAGCAGAATCTTGAGCACGGTGAGGTCGTTGACCTTCAGCGCGAGCGAAGGATAAAGGCTCGTGCCGCCCTGCTCAATCGTTCCGAAATGAAAAGCGGCGGTGTTGGCAACGGCCTGCGCCTCATCGGAGCCAACGGGCAGATCCTGCAAGGGAATAGCCGGCCGATTCACGATGTCGATGAATTGCGGAAACGTGTCGCCGAAATCCGGACTGTCAGTGCTGCGGTACCGAATCCACCAGCTGGTGTCCACGGTCAGGTTCATCAGGTTGGTAAGCCGGCCGATCTGCTGCGCGCCGGTCGCCTGACTGCTCGGAAGGGTCCGGAAGGCATCCAGGTTAACTGGTTGCGCGCCGATCGCGATGAGAAAGGCGTTAAGGAAGTCGGCGTGGCTCAGTTCGTCATCAGTGTTATCGAAGATGTATTGGTTCATATCTTCGTCCAGAACGGCCAGACCCTCCTTAAAAGCGGGATTTCCATCGGCGAGCTCGCTGTATTGCTGCCAAAGGTCCTGCTCGAGAAGCTCAGCGGCGGCCAGGAACCTCAGAATCGCTACGTCGCCTTGTGTCACTACAGTGGGGCCGCTTTCGGCCAGGGCCTGCGCAAGCGCTTCGCGTCGGCCGCCCAGAAGAGCGAAGCCAGGCACAAGAAGCGTAGCACCGATTCCGAGACTGCGCAGAAACGATCGACGAGCCACAGGCTGCGATCGAAAGGTAGCTCGATTGTCGCCTTCATTCGCGGCTACAGTTGGACCGGGGGCGCGCGAAGCTAGGATAGTTGGACTTTGCATAAGACATTCCTTTCTCTCTAAGTGTTAAAGATTGATAAACCCGATAAGAGATCGCGTGTACCTTAACCAACGGGTGTCTCGGGCAGGGTTAGCTTAGTAACAGCTTTGTTACTAGTAACAGGTCTGTTACTTAGCCGCCTAGAAGCGCAAGGTAACTTGCGTGGCCAGGGTATGAGTAAGATTTCGCGAGTCCGAGTTCGCACTCTGAAAGCTGTATTGCAGCTTCAACTGAGTGTGCGCGGTGAAACGATAGCCGAGCGAAGTGTCGATTCGCCAAAGATCGTGCCCCCACCGAATGCTTCCGCCGGCATCATCCGCAATCGTGTTGAAGAGTTGCTGGTTCCAGCGCACGGCGGCGAATAGTTGCGGAGTAAACTTGTACTTTCCCTCCAGGTAGTAGGCGACGGTGTCGACATTACCCACGCGCGGGACCTGAAACCGCACCTCATAGAATTCGGCCCACAGTTGCAGATGATGGATGGCGTAACTGATATCCTGGCCGAGAAGCAACTGCCTGAAGTCGCCCAGGCTCTGGCCCGGCGGCAAGGTCCGCTCGGCTTCCGGGCGAAGATAGGGGCCGTCGCTCGCGGAAAAGCCAAAATTCCACGCTTCGTTAGGCCGAAACCCGAAGCGGCCGCTCACGGTGGGATGGTCGAATCCAATCTGAGTGGCGTCCCAGGATTTTGGCCGCGAGGCGAGCGCGGAATTCTTGACCTCCAGGGCATAGTTAAACTCACCGATCTTTCCCGCCACGGAGGCGCCGCTCGCGTAACTCGGTCCCCAGATCACCGGCAGGTTTTCGTCTTCGTCCGGGATAAAGCCGGAAACGAAATCGCGGGCATTCGCCGGCGCCTCGGTGTCTGAGGCCAGCGTCAGGTTCTCGTACGGCAGAGGGGCGTTGATAAAAGGATTGTCCCAGGACAAGTGCCGCTGGACGTAATTGCCTACCACCGTCGCGAATTTCCCGATTTGGAGTTCGAAATAATCACTCGCCGAGGGATTGATGCGCAAAGCGTATTCGTCCAGCCGGACCCGGATTTCCTGGTCGTGCGGATCGAAGTCGCGATCGACGCGCGACTGCGCGAAAAAGTACACGTGCGAGCCGATTTGCGCGTCGAGGAAAACCGAGAGGCGCGGGTTGGCCAGGAAGTGGTGATTGGCATCGATCAACCCGGGCGGGGGCAAATCTAATCCATAAAGCTCCAGATCGAGGAACCCGCTGAGCCGGGCCCGAACGTTGCCGTCGAAGGCGTTTATCGTGAGCGTTTCATCGACTTGATCGAGAAAGTCCTCCGCGGCGAGACTGGACGCGGTCAGCGTCAGAATGAAACTGAGGGGTCGGAGGATCTTCATGAAACTCCCATGGTGGCCCCGGCGGTGCGGCGGGCAAGGCGAAAGCGCACCTCGAATTCCGTCCAATCCTCCTGCGATGAGAGCAGCTTCAGGTCGCCCCCGTGCAGCCGAGCCAATTCCCGGGCCAGATTTAAACCGAGGCCATGGCCCGGAACATCTTCTCCCATGGAGCCACGATGGAACCGCTCGAAGATATGTTCCCGCGCCGGACCGGGGATGGAGCGGCCCGTGTTGCCCACGGTGAGGATGGCCCAGTCGCCGACTTCGCGACAAGTGATGCGAATGCGGCCGCCCGGGCGGTTATATTTTCGCGCGTTCTCGAGCAGATTTTGCAGGATAAGCGCCACGTAATGCCGCTCTCCGGCGACGTGAATCTCGCCACAATCGTTATCCACCTCGACCTCAACGTCCATGCCGTCGGGCAATGCGCTCAGATCGTCCATTTGTCCTTCGAGAAGGTGCGAGAGATCGACAGACGTGAAGGCGATTCGGAGACGGCCGGCGTCCATTTGCGAAAGCAGGAGCAGGTCTTCGATGATGCTGGTGATCCGAAATGTTTGATGAATAAGAGCCGCGATCTCCTCGCGGCCTTCCGGGGAAAGATTTTCGTGTTCGCGCAACTCCTCGAGTCCGGCGCGCAGGACTGTTACCGGTGTCTTGAGCTGGTGCGAGGTATTGGCGGAAAAACGGGCGGATCTCTGCAATTCCTGGCTCGTCTTTTCCAGCGCGGCTTCAGCGCGCTCACGCTCGACGCGATCTTCCGCCGATTCGCGCGCCAGCTTTGTCACCGGAACGGACAACCGGGCGGAAGCGAAGTGGCTGACCCCAAATGCCGCCAGCAAAAGAAACGCGCCCGCCGCGATGATCTGCCAACGCAACTGACGTTGCCGTTCGAGCAGGTCGGTCAGCGGATAAATGCAAATCTCGTAGGCAGGAGGAAAGAGCGAATTCGGATTGAGCTCTTTGTAGAAGAGAAGATGCGGCCTGCCGTTCATGGCGACGCGGAAACTGGTCTCGGGTCGGTCCAGTTCTAACAGTCGAGCCAGATCACCTTCGAGAAGCGTCGCCTGCGAAGAATCCACCGGGGAAGCAGGGTGAAACCGGCCTCTCAGCCAAATGCCGCTCCTGATGCTGGCCGTGAGGCGATGGCGGCCAAGCTCGACTGGTTTGGCTCCGACGACGATCGCCGCAATCGGCTGGTCGGTTTCGGTGGAAATAATCGGCATCGCGATGATCTCATCGACGGTTTCCGCGCCATCATCGGCTTTGCGCAACAGGTAGCCGATCTGCTGCTCTTTCGGAACGGTTTTGAGGGCGAGTTGAGATTCCTCTTCGGGCCTGAATTTTCCCAGCTCCTCGCCGTTGGGCGGAGTGATCACGGCACCCTGGCTATCGAGAAAACGGTAGAAGGTCGCGTGAAGCGTAGGCGACTGCGACTCGTTGGCGTCCTCTTTCCACTCCATCAGGTCGCGCAGCTCGTCGCGGGCGTTCGGATACAGAAGATCAAGCGCGTTGTCTTCGAGCGCCGCGTGAATTCTCGGCTTTTGCGCCAACACGTGGCAGCGTTCTTCGAGGGCGGCCCGATGCATTTCCTGCACATTGTGCAGCGAACTCAATTCGGTTTGAAACTCGCGCTCCAATTCCCGCTCCGCATTGGCCGCCAGCTGTCGCTCCGCCAGGTAAAGACCCAGAGCGGTGATTCCCGACACCACCAGCATCATGACCGCGAGCAGCTTGATTCGAAACGTGAGGAAACCGGATTTCGCCGGCGCGGATTGCGCGGTCACGGGAGGTTCACCCGAAGAGTAGAACCGCTGGCCAGTTCGACCTGACGCTCCAGCGTCGTCTTGCTGGATAGCCACGCCTTGAGCGTGTATCGCCCGGCCGGAAGCCCGCTGAGGCGGAAATGACCTTCGCCGTCACTCAGGACAAAGTGCGGCGTATCGAGGACGAGGATCAACGCGCGCATATGCTCGTGAATGTCGCAGCGCAGGGTAACCAGGCCAGGCGTGTCGAACACGACGGATGGAACCGGCCTTTCGTCCGGCCGGTAACGTCCCAAGTCGAAACGCTTGGCTGGCGAGAAGGAAAAGATGTTGTGATAAGTATCATCGAGGTTCGGGAACAAGACGCGGGTTCCGGTCTGGATCGGCAGGAGCGCCGGCACAAAGTTGAGATCCTGTTGCGCCATTTTCGTTTCGGCGGCGGAAGTCCGTTTCGGAAATGAGCCCTCCAAATAGACCACCGCCAGAGGTGGCTTCGGCGCGAGCACGCCTCCTTTCGTCACGATTTCGTAACGCTTCATCATCACCGGCGCCGCGGAGGTCTTGGACAATTCGACCCGCCCTTCAATCGTCGCCTCAGCGAAGGCAGATTCCGTCGCGATTCCGATCAGGGTGACGCAGGCCAGCCAGCAGCGGAAATTCATGGAACTAGACTAACAAAACGCGGGAAAAGGTCGAGCGCGGAGCCGCCCTCAAGACGCGGGGCGTATAGTGTAGCCGGCAAACCGCAGGGTGTGGATTAGCGGAGGCACCTCTCCCGTGTCCACTTTCTTGCGCAGGCGCGTGATGAAAATCTCCACCGTGCGCGTGTCATATTCGTGGTTACGGTGCCAGATCCGCTCGCATAGTTCCGTTCGGGAAAAAATGCGGCCCGGCTCCTGCATGAGCACTTGGAGGACATCGAACTCGCGCGGCGAAAGCGCGATGTTCCTGCCGGCCCGGGTGACATGGCGGTGCTGCACATCCATCTGTAAATCGGCCACCTTCAAGAGGTCGGCCGCCGTCGGCGTGGCTCCGCGCCGCCCGATCGCTTCAACCCGCGCGATCAGTTCGTCCATCGAGAAAGGTTTGGACAAGTAATCATCCGCTCCCGCCTTCAAACCTTTCACCCGATCGCCCACCTGACCTCGCGCCGTCAGAATGAGCACGCGCGCCGGACATTGCGCCTCCCGGAGTTGATTGAGGATCGCGAACCCATCCAGCCCGGGAAGATTCAGGTCGAGGACCACCAGGTCGGGCGATTCGCGCAGCGCCGCCTGCAAACCCTCCGGGCCATCAAACCGCGCGCTCGGCTCATGATTATGCCGGCGCAACGCCTTGGTAATATGCTGCGAGAGCTGAGGCTCGTCTTCAATCACCAGCACACGCATCTTTCTCTCCCTCGAAGCAGCCTCCTAATTTACACCCCACACAAAGAAGTATCGTTTCTGCGTCCGCGGATGACTGCTGAAAAACAGTAACAGGACTGTTACTTGACCGGCCCGGCGAACTTGAAGCCACTTCATTGCGAACTGTAGGGCGAAGTTGGACGGCGGCTTACGCGGAGCGAGTGAGCAAACCAAATCCGAAATCCGAATATCGAAATCCGAAACAATTTGAATGACCGAAGGGCGGAAAATTCGAAACCCGCCCGTTTTGATCATTTCTTCGTTTCGATAATTTGAGCCTTGTTTCGAATTTCGTGCTTCGGATTTCGAATTTTCGCGGCCTCGCCGTGGCTACGGCGACCCGCGGTCGTATACTTCGACCAGGCCAATACCGGTGCTGCTGTTCTTCCCCGAAAGGAGCGCCGTGTAAGGACCCGGCGGCAGCGTCGCGGCTATCCCAGACTCCAATGGATTCGCCGGTGCGAGACCCGCGGCGGCCAGCTCGGCCGCCTGGCTCGCATTGTCCTGCCAGTTGTCACTCGACATCAGGATCGCTGCGTTCCCATCGCGCAGCTCCAGCATCGGATCCGCCAGCACATTGGCGACACCCATCGCGGTGAGACTGGGACCCAGACCTCGGACCGCGATTCTGTCCCCCCCGGAGTTACCGCCCAAGGTGAAGCCGGCGATGACAATATTGCTGCCGGTGCTGACAAAGGCCCGTGTACTGATATTGGCCAGCTTCCCGAGAACGCCCGGACTGAGATCGTACACTTCCATCAAGGCGACACCTGAAGTGTTGTTCTTGCCTCTGAGGATGGCGGTGTATGCACCAGGGTTCAAAGTCCTATCAATGGCCGACTCCAGGTTGTTGGACGGCGCAATGCCGGTGGCGATGATAGCCGCCTCCTGCACCGGATCGTCTCTCCAGTTGTCGTTGGTGAAAGTGGCAAATCCACCCGGACCATGCAGCTCCAAGACCGTGTCGGCCAGGGCATCGGGCACACCCGACTGCGCCAGAGATGGTCCGATGGCCCGGAGAAGCACATGCTTGGGCGCGGTTCCCATGATGATGAAACCCCCAATGCCAACATTATCCCCCGGTTGCACACGCATCCGCGTCGAAAGGTTGGTAGCCTGCGCCGGGGGTATGGGAGGGGTGGTGGGAGTTGGCGTCGCGGCAGGCGGCGTTGGTGTTGGCGCCAGAGTCACCGTAGTCAGCTCCGTATCCGTGTTGTTTTGGTAATTGAATTCTGGGGAGTAGGCGACGCACGTCGCGGTGTTGGAGAGCGTGCTGGCCGCGGCCGTCGGCGTGACCACAAAGGTTATGGTCGCGCTTTGTTTGGGTGCGATATCTCCGAGATAGCAGACGATGGTATTGGGCCCGGTGCAAGTACCCTGAGTTGGGACGGCAGAAACAAAGGTTACGCCGCCCGGCCGGGTATCCGTCATCTGGACAGAATACGCAGGGTCTTCGGAGAGATTGGCGATCGTTATGGTATAGGCCAGATGGTTGCCCACAGTGACCGGGTCGGGCGAGTCGGTCATGGTCAGAGCAAGATCAACGGGAGGAACAACACCCGGGGTCGGTGTCACGCTCGGTGTCGGCGGTGGCGGTGGTGTCGGTGAACCGGGACTTGATGGCGAAGGCGTTGCCGTTGGAGGAATCGTGGCCGACGGCGTCGGCGTCGGCGTGCCGCAATCGTTGGTCGTGGAAATTATCAACTGCCATCCGCCGATGTTGCCCAGGTCACTACCGGCGTCGTCTACCACGTAAAGCGACCAGGTGCCGTTCGGATTTGTGCCGTTAAAAATAGACAACGCCGATCCAGCCGACCCACCGCCTGGCGCCGGTGCTGGAAAGGTGTCGCCCGTCCCGATGTTAGTCGGCTTGAAGGTTCCCGTCGTTAATAACGCCGACGGCAGGTTGCTGGTGGCGGCATCGTCCAGGGTGAGTGTGATGCCGGAGACGTCATCACCACCGCCCACGTCCGACATGATGATGGCGGTCTGACCGCCAGGTCCTACCAGCAGCATGTCGATGTCCGACGGGAAGGTGTGAGACAAGTTGTTGAGCCTGACCGTGACCTTGGTGATGGTTCCTCCCAAGGCGACTGCGATGTTCGAAGGATAGGGCGCGGCAGCTCCGCT